>BNZF01000209.1 GCA_026000865.1 Clostridia bacterium | reverse complement strand
AAGCCCAACATCAGTAAAAGTTGTTATATTACCCTCAGCATTTTTTCCGAAACGGAAATTTTCACCGACAACAACATGTTTTGCTTGCAAATAATTTTGCAAAATTTTGTTACAAAACTCATAGCAATCCATATTGCATAAATCTCTGAAATCAGCGTGATAAACCTGCTTAAACCCAATATTTTTCAGGATTGCAACTTTTTGTTCAGTTGAATAGATAAAATCTTTTTTTGTAATAAGAGTATTATTTTGAAAACTAAAAGCAATCGGGTTTTTCCCGCATTTTTTCCGTATTGCTCTGTGTCCGAGATGAACACCATCAAAAATTCCTATTGCAACAGTCAATCTATTCACTCCTCATCGCTTAACGGTAAGGTAAAGCCACATAATTTAATAAAGCAATGTACTGTTCTCAACGATAGCGGACTTTTTTCAAATTCCTCTATCGTAACGCAGTCGCTCAAAGTATAACCACAAGCCCCAGTCCGTACAAGTTCAGTCATTATACCGCCTGTACCAAGCATTTCGCCAATATCATTAATCAAAGTTCGGACATATGTTCCTTTTGAACATTTTATTTCAAATCTGCCTTTGTTTTCAGCAAAATCAAGTAAGTTAAGTTCATAAACAGTAATTTTTCGAGCAGAGCGTTCAACTTCTTTGCCTTGACGTGCAAGGTCATATAAACGTTGACCATTAATCTTTACTGCACTAAACATTGGCGGAATTTGTTCTATTTCACCCGTAAACTTTGGCAAAATGGCTAATATTTCTGACATGTTAACAGTCTTTTTACTTTTTGCAATTTCTGTGCCTGAAATATCCTGTGTATCAGTTGTAACACCAAGCTGAAAATTAGCAATATATGACTTATCATGATTTTCTAAAAGTGGAATTCTTTTAGTCGCCTTGCCAATAAAAATCGGCAAAACCCCTGTTGCAAGCGGGTCAAGAGTACCAGCATGTCCAACCTTAATTTTCTTTTCACTAGTTGCCGCTC
>BNZF01000208.1 GCA_026000865.1 Clostridia bacterium | reverse complement strand
TGGTGACTCTTTATATTCAAGAGCAACTATTGGAAAAGCAGAAATAAATAACATTCCACTCAACAATATTGTAATAATTTTTTTCATTTTTAGGCACCTCCTATGTTGGCATTATGATGATAAAATTTTATTTGTTGAGCAGTTACTCTTGTACCAGCAGCCCAAACACTACCAGATGTATGATTTATTCCAACAACAAACTGGTCATTAATAGTTGAGTAGTCTCCGTCCACATCATAAATTACGGGTCCACCACTATCTCCACCCTCACAATAAGCATCATAAAATATAATTGCATCTAAGTCATCAAAATACCCTGGTTCAGAAAAGTTCCTAACATTTCCCAAGGAAACATGCAACTCGTGACCACCATTAAAAGGAGAATGCCCTGCCAATGCAATATGTTTAGGTGCTGTTGAACTTAAACCGCTCATAGTATTTATTGCAGTATCAGTAATTGCTCCAAAAGTCAAAGCACCATATGTTTCGGCTAAATCAACACCTTGTGTGTCAATTTCAAAAATTGCATAATCATATTTATATAAATCACCATCAGTATTATCTATTGTCGTCATATATATCTTAGGAACATGTATAGCGGAAACCGAATATATGTTATCATCGGATGTTTGTATCCACATATCTGACCATATATCAGTAGACTTATTGTAAGAAGCACAATGTGCTGCGGTTGCAATTAAATTTTCACCAATTATAAAACCAGTACCGCCACTCCACCTGATTTTTACAACAGCACTATTTAAATAATCATCCCGATTATCATTTACCGAATTTGCCCACAAATTTTGCGGATTAGTATTATCAGGCGATGTTCCATCCCAACCTGCAACACCAAAAGATGATACGGTTAAACTGTACTCGGTGGTTTCGTCGGTTTCATAGTCGTGTTTTAGATATGTTCGAGTTCCATTGTTTTTCGCTGTAATATCATCAATAGTTCGATAGCCACTAGCATTAGTATCGGGAAACGAGGTGATAGTA
>BNZF01000207.1 GCA_026000865.1 Clostridia bacterium | reverse complement strand
TTATAACCGTTTCGATTGAAATTTGCTTGCAAATTTCAATACTCGGCGTATACGCCGAGTGCGTGTGTAACACGCCGAAACTTGTTGCATACGTAATTTCGAGCGTGCCTTTGTCACGCTCCCTCGCCTGCGGCGAGGCCTCCACATTATAAATGTCAAGTGAAATTACTATATAAAAAATAATTGCAAACAGACACAACCCTCAATGGACAGCGGTCACATTCAGGTTTTCTTGCTTTACAAATATCTCTGCCAAAAAGGACAATTCTATGGCAAAAATCACTGCTTAGTTGTGGGGGAATAATCGCACGTAAATCTTTCTCAACTTTGGCAGGTACTGTGTTTTCGGTTAATCCCAAACGACCAGTTATGCGTATAAAATGAGTATCTGCGACGATTGCGGGTTTATGATGAATATCACCCATTATTAAATTTGCGGTTTTTCTGCCTATTCCAGATAATTTCACAAGCTCATCTATTGTGTCGGGTATGTGACCCAATTTTAACAATTCGCCACACAATGCCTTTATATCCCTTGCCTTGCTGTGATAAAAACCGCAAGAATGCACGTAAGTTTCCAGTTCAAAAATATCAGCGTTCGCAAAATCGTCAAGCGTTTTATATCGCTCAAAAAGAGCAGGAGTAATTTTGTTCACACGCTCATCTGTACATTGTGCAGAAAGTCTCGCAGCAATTATAAGTTGATAATTTTCTTTATAATCAAGCGAACATTTCGCGTCAGGATAAAGATTTTCTAAGACTTTACATACATTTAAGATTTTTTCGTTTACTTTATTCTGAGCCATTTTTTTATTTTGAGCCACAGAACCTCCCTTTGCAACTTTTTTATTTTGAGCCACAATAATTACCTTTGCAACTTTTTTATTTTGAGCCATAATAATTACCTTTGCAACTTTTTTATTTTGAGCCACAATAATTACCTTTGCAACTTTTTTATTTTGAGCCACAATAATTACCTTTGCAACTTTTTTATTTTGAGCCACA
>BNZF01000206.1 GCA_026000865.1 Clostridia bacterium | reverse complement strand
TTCTCTTGCCGTGTGAGTTTTGTGCAAAAACTGCATAAATGGGGCGTGGACGACTATGTTGATTCGCTTGACTTAACGGTATTCCTGCGTGAACAGGCACACGATTGGTGGTTTGGCTCACATAATGTTGCCAATGTCAACCGAAGCGGGTGATAAAAACGGTAATACTCGGCGATATGCTGATACTGGTATCCGCGAATTAGTTCAACTTATGATGCGTAATGGCGTGATGCCGAGTGCAATGACTGCAAAAATTGCAGGTGGTGCACAAATGTTCGCAACAAAACTTCAATCTTTTAACATTGGAGAGCGTAATGTTGCCGCTGTAAAAAGAATTTTGTCAGATTTGCGTATTCGTTTAGTTGCTGAAGATTGCGGTTTGAATTACGGTCGAACAGTATTTTTCAACCCTGCTGACGGTATGATGGAGATTAAATCTGCTAATTCAACCACTAAAAAGATATAAATAGTATAAACCTGTATTTTTACGGGTTTATACTTGTAATTTGTTTTTTTATATGGTAAAATAAAATGGTTATTTTTCTAATTACGATATCGTCCTTTCCGAAAACTTACTTTTTATAGCTCTTGCAAGTAAGGAGTGTCGGAGAGTTGAAAGTTAATAAGTAAAAGTTAATAGGTATTGTGTTTTGCTACGCGGATAGTTACGGATATAGTTCAAATGTGCGGTTAATTAACCTCTGCACGTTTACGCAACTATCAACTATACGTTTTCAACTGTAAACTTTCCGAGTAGTACATAACTAAAAGAAATAAAATGCTCAAAGATATTCAGCATGTTGCAATGAATATGGGAGCATTACATAATTAAGCGAGGTGTTTATTGTGGACAATACCACTCAGAATGGCATAGTTTCTCCTCCTCCCGCACAAGCCCCAATAGATGCTAAATTAACTATCACTGTTGCCGTTAATTATTTTGATGCGACTGTTAAAATATCCTCTCCAAAAAATGGTGGCAAAGAGTTTACTGCGGAGGATGTTATC
>BNZF01000205.1 GCA_026000865.1 Clostridia bacterium | reverse complement strand
CAAAAGCCCACCGATTATTTCAAATTGCGTATCTGTTAAATCAGTTGGGTATGACGAGCGTTCATTTTTTATTATCATGTTACTATTATCGGATTTTTTAGAGAAAAACAAGCTATTGGTACGGGTTCTAAAGTATATTGGTCGCAAATTAATAAGGCGACAAAAGTTGCAAAAATTTCTAAAAGGTGCAATTATTAAAAGTCGCAGAGGTCATTATTGCGGCTCAAAAAAACAAATCATTTAAGCGAAAAAAGTTGCAGTGGCTAATAGAAGATGCAACGATTAAAAGTTGCAGAGGTAATTATTGCGGCTCAAAATAAAAAAGGAAAAAATATGAGTGATAAAAGAATACGCAGTATAGTGGTTGTGCTTTTGACAGCATTGACGATTTCAGCGGTAATAATAATTTTTACATTTATCTTTGCAAAAAATGACAAGGCAGTTGGCAATGACCAAGTCGCAGACGCAGTGGTAATCAGTGAGGTTTATGAAACCAACCTTACAACTGTCGTAACAAAGCCAATAGGGTATGTCATGAGAGAATATGAGGGCGTTGTTGCTGTTTTTAGAGAGGGCTCGGATTTACCATATCAAGTCCTTGATTATCCAATGTATTTACTTTCTGACGATGATAAAATTGCTATCGAAAAAGGGATTTATGTTGAAACAGAAGCAGAAATTCGACGTTTAATTGAAGATATATGTTCATAGTATGAATGATTCATATCCACAAGATAATAGGTAATAGTTAACAGATGAAGTTTGTTACGGATATAAAGACCGACCTTCATTTCCTCGTTCGCACTTTTTGCACCATTTCAACAGCCAGCTTGAACACATCCTTATCGTCATTATCACCACCAAATGCAAAGCATCCGTTAACTAAAATACTAAGTACCCGTACCAATAGCCTAAAACCGCTTTAAGAGGGTATTAAAATGGGCGATAATGAACATTGTTTCGGCGCAATCGGTCGAGATTTCGTAATCCTTTGAAAGCCTGTGCGAATTATTCACCC
>BNZF01000204.1 GCA_026000865.1 Clostridia bacterium | reverse complement strand
GTGATAGCCCTGATATTTTGCTTGAATTTGACAAAGTTTTTATAGATGAGGAAAATGTCCTCGTCATTCAAACCGCAAGAGTGCAAAAGTCACAGGTTGTGATTAAATTTGAGGGCGTAAATTCTATTGATGACGCTGAAAAATTGCGTAACATGGTACTCTACGCCGACCGTGACGATTTTGAACTCGGCGAAAATGATTATTTTGTTCAAGACTTAATCGGTCTTGAAGTCTTTGATGTTGCCAGCAACGTCCTTTATGGCGTAATATCCGATGTCCTGCAAACAGGTGCAAACGATGTCTATGTTGTCAAAGGCGAAAAAGAATTACTTATCCCCGCAATCTCAGATGTAATAATCGAAACCGACATTAAAAATAATAAAATGCTTATAAAACCATTAGTTGGTTTGTTTGACAGTTAATTTACAACTCTACTTAATAGGTAATAGTGAATAGGTAAGAGGTAACAGATGTGAGGTAAGAAGTAAGAAGTAACAGATGTGAGGTAAGAAGTAACAGATGTGAGGTAAGAAGTAACAGTGAATAGGTAACAGGTTGTGGTGTCCGTCCTACGGACGACCTCTCCCCATAGATGGGTCGCCACACTATTTGTGCCACAAAGCACGTGTGCCTTACGGCGGACACCATAACTATTAACTAACACTATTAACTATACACTATTAACTATAAACTTTCCGACGGCGGGGGCTCCCCGCACTATTACCTCTTATCTATTCACTATTACCTCGCCTGTAAAGGCGTAACTCGCTCAAACAAAAGATAGAACCCAAGAACTAGGAGTGTTTAACATAAGAGTAGAAATTGCAACTTTGTTTCCTGATATGTGTGAAAATGTGTTAAATGAGAGCATAATCGGGCGGGCAAGACGTGCTAATTTAATCGTTAGTTTATGGTCGCGTTTTACGAGTTATAATAGAAAGTCTTATAGAACTTGCAAAACAGTGTATAATTAATAGTGCGGGGAGCCCCCGCCGTCGGAGAGTTTATAGTTAAAAGTT
>BNZF01000203.1 GCA_026000865.1 Clostridia bacterium | reverse complement strand
ATTGCATTTCCTGTTTGCGGTGTTAGATTTATGCCAAACTTTTCGTCATAATATTGTTTTGCAAGTAAATAAATTTTTTCTTGGTTGCCGTCAGTAATTACCTCAAAATTATTTGAAATCTTCTTAAAATCATATTCATAAAGTGACACATTATAATGTGAAAGTGCACGGAACAGCGATCTTGAACGCTCGCCATTTCGCAAACGTATGGCAAGTTTATCAGACTCATCCGTATTGATAACATAAACTGTCCGCTGTATATCATCAATCAAACGGAATTTTTCAGCAACCGTTTTGAAGGAGAACATGCAACTTTTTTTACTCATATATTCAACAATTTTTTGCGTATCAAACGCCTTATCGCCTTTTATATAAAATAATTGATGAAAATATTCCGAAACAGCCGCAATACTGTCAATCTCCTTAAAATTTCTCTTGACGTGTTCATAAGCTGATATACGTTGTTTGTTATCTGCTACATTTTCGTCAATGTCAAGAGTGAAGATATTGACAATTGCAGTTTCTCTTGACTGTCTTCCCTCACGATTACAACGTCCCGCTGCTTGTATAATACTATCGAGTCCTGTTTTTTGGCGATATAGAACAGTAAAGTCTAAGTCAACTCCCGCCTCGACTAAACTTGTTGAAACAACTCGGCAAGGCTCATTATTTTTAAGTTTTTGACGTATCTCTTCCAAAACTTTTGAGCGGTGTTTTGGATACATTGTTGTTGACAAATGGTAAGCGTCGTGACCTAATTTTTGAAATAAATCCTGTGCAATTTTACGAGTATTTACTATACACAAAACCTTTTCGTATGCATTTAACATTTTAGCAAGCTGTGAAACATCAATGGTTTCATCAATTTGCTTATAGGTAACACGACGAAAAAAATCATACATTTGTTCTGGCTCATTAAGTATTTCGGTTGGTTCAAACGGTGAAAAATCCAATTTGGACTGTGTTGCAGTTGCAAATAAAGCTGTGCATTTATAGTTTGTAATTAACTCTTTTATTGCC
>BNZF01000202.1 GCA_026000865.1 Clostridia bacterium | reverse complement strand
GATGAAATTGTGTGCTCTGTTTAGGTCTTATACCCGAGCGAATTTTGCTAATCCTTTTTATTTTTCTTTCTGTAAATTACAAAATTAGCAGTCATATAAGACAGAAATGCGAGAATACCGACAGCCGATAAAATTAACGATTTGTTCATATTAGGCGTAGCATATTCAAAAACAATTGTGCTTTCACCGCTACCAACTTTTACAGCCATAAAACCAATGTCAACTTTTTCAATATCGACTTTTTCTCCGTTAACTTTTGCCGACCAACCACTTGACCAAGGAACAGAGAAAAATACCAATCTTTCTTTTTCTAGGTTAATTTTTGCAGAAAAACCGTTTACGTCATACTCAAAATCATAGCATGACATCGCTTTTTTGGTTTCGCAAGCCTGCGTATATACATCTTTATCATAAGTGTAAAGCTCCATTGGCAAAGTTTCGATTATATCTTTATATTTTTCGCCTTGGGATTTATCCAAAAGCAAAGCGTTCATCAAAGAGGCAGCCGCAGTGCCAAAGTATTCTTTTCTTTTGTCATCACCAAAAACGTCCTCGTATATTACGTCATCTTCTTTATGAAGGTCTTCATAATATGCAATATCTTCCTCAGTAATATAGTAGTCATATGCAAAACCGAGCGGAATATAGTTTTGATTTTCATAAACGTCATACATATCAACTGTTTTAAGCAATTCAAGCCCTGGTATTACATCTTCTATCATGATATCTTCGTTCGCTTTTAGAGATGGCATTTCAACATAGTATTTTGTTGAAAACAGCCCGACTAAACCATAATAAGGCGAATAAAGGTTAAATTGAGGAATAGGATTTTGCATATCAAAACGGTTGTAAAATTCTTGCAATGATGAGTTAAAACCCGAACCGAAAAAGACTGTTCCCGAAACACCCCAATTCCAACCGTAACAAAAAGGCACATAGGAATGAACACGATAATATTCGTCTTTTGGTAATTCCAAATCTGTTTCATAAGTTGATTTCCAATAATCATTGGTAAATCTTT
>BNZF01000201.1 GCA_026000865.1 Clostridia bacterium | reverse complement strand
TAATATAAAAGACATCAAGTAACCGCGTAGCGGTTACAGTTAATAGTTAACAGTGAATAAGTAATAGGTGCAGGTAGCACCTGCCTGCATTTTCGCGGTTTAGTTTAACTGTGTGATTATTTTAACTCCGCGTTTTGATATTTATAGGTAACAATAGGTAATAGGTAACAGTGAATAGGTAATAGGTGCAGGTAGTACCTGCCTGCATTTTTGCGGTTTAGTTTAACTGTGTGATTATTTTAACTCCGCGTTTTGCGGAATTACAAAAATATCCATTGTCGCAAATTATTTAAACTAAAAAAGTCGCAAGGGTTTAATAATAAGGTGCAATGATTAAAAGTTGCAAGGGCAAGCGTTGCGGCTCAAAATAAAAAGGTGCAATGATTAAAAGTTGCAAGGGCAAGCGTTGCGGCTCAAAATAAAAAAGAGACAAAATAATGGAAACAAAGATAAATCCTTCGCAAATATTTGCGATACTTGTTTTAGAGCGACTGTTCACTTTAATATCGTCCGCTGAGAAATTATCTGCGGATAGTTTGTGCGGAGTTTTTGTGTCGATTGCTTTTCAGGTGATTTTAATTTTACCTTTGCTAAGTATTTATCGTCACAACAAACACTTTCTAAATCAAAATATGCCAAAAATATTCTTGGTAATTATTTCTGTTTTTTTGATTTTAACCTCTGCAGATAGTCTTTGTGCATTTTGGAATACAAGTGATAGTATTAATTTTCCTGTTGGTTCAAAATATGTCGCGTTGGGGTTGCTTTCGCTTGTGTGCATTTACGCTTGTCACGTTGGTTTAAAAGCAATGAGCAGAGCGGCAACTTTGCTTTTTGGGCTTTGCATACTCGCTTTGATTTTACTTGTGATTGGTGCGATTTCAAAAATAAACCTCGACAGCTTGCAACCAATTACACGAAGCGTTAATATTTTCCAATATGCAATTAAAGATTTTTCGCAGTCAGTTGAGTTAATTCCACTTTTTCTTTTGCTCTCATTTTCCACTGACAAAAAAAAGTCACCCG
>BNZF01000200.1 GCA_026000865.1 Clostridia bacterium | reverse complement strand
ATGTCAAACGGAATGTCGGCAGGGTAGCGGGTTTCGATATAATATCTGTTAAGTTTTGCCGATGGGCTTATCCATTTTTTAAAATCATCACTGTTTTGAGAAGCTTGTTTGCAAAGCCAAGTTAGGTTATGCCCGTCATAGAGCTTATCACGTTTAAAAAGCAAATAACCTTTTAATGCTTTTTCGATACATTGCTGACAATGAAACGCGGTGATTGGGTATAAACGTTCGTCATCATAAATTTTCTTTGCTGTTAAAAAGTCAAGGTTAGCTTGAAAAAGCCAATCAAAATATCTATGACTGTCATTAATATTTTCTCTATTCATTGGCAACACCGCCCGCATTTTCAGTTGTATTTGTGTCATATAGCAGCGAACCTGATGAAAAGATTTTCCAAGCAAACGAACCAATATCGTTAACAAGCTTGTCCCATTCATCAGTTTTATAAAGCACAAGGTCAAAACTAATATCGCAGTCAATCTGCATATATAGTTTTTCTTCTGCCTGTGAAACACTTTCAGCATTTATAATAACACACAACTTAAAACTTTGAAGTTGCCCCGCAACATCAAGTTTTTTACTTATAAGAAATATTTTTTCAACGGAAACTGTATCCGTGATTTCGTTAACAACAGCAGTTATAATATCCAATTTATTTTCTCCAGCAGGCAATGCCTGCCTGCACATAACATGTGTCTATGACATTTCGCGTCATAGTTTAACTGTACAGTTTAGTTAACTAACGCGGGCGATTATTGATAATAGCTACAAATAGAAATTGCAAACCGCGAGCGGGCAACGCCTGCCTATATTTTCGCGTCAGCAGGCAACGCCTGCCTGTGCTTCGCGTCATAGTTTAACTGTACAGTTTAGTTAACTAACGCGGGCGATTATTGATAATAGCTACAATAGTAGTCGCAAAACGCGGAAGTAAAATTAATTTTACAATTAAACTTTCCCCGCGTAAACGTCCGCCGACAGGCGGACACCATAACTATTAACTCTTACCTATTAACTATCAACTCTCCGACAC
>BNZF01000199.1 GCA_026000865.1 Clostridia bacterium | reverse complement strand
ACACAGGCCTTAGAATAGGAATTTCAACCGCGAAGGGTATAGCGTTTGGATTAGGTATAAAATGCATAGGCATTTCAACTTTGAAAGCATTGACTTTTAACGTCAAAACGTCTGAAAATATACTTGCTATTATGAAAGCAAGAGCGGATTTAGTTTATGCAGGCGGTTATATTCCCGACCAACTTATATCAAAAAAACTTCTCGCTGAACAATTACTCGAAAATACAGTTTTTGTTGGCGATGGTGCAGTTGATTTTTTTGAGGAGTACAGTCGAAAAGGTGACACTCTCGCTGAAAATTTATTGCAAAATGCGGAAAGTGTTTGTCTTTGTGCTAAGAATATTTCCCCTGTTTCGCCGTTAGAATTAAAACCCGTTTATTTGCAGGAGTTTCATTTAAGTTGAAAAAAAGTGCGTGTAATTAAACACGCATTTTTTTATATAACCAAAAATTGCGACCAGTTAAGTTAAACTATACTGCGAAAAGCATCATATAAAACTCACATACCGCGACCAAGTACTAACAATTAAGTTAAACTAACTTATGAAAAATACCGTAAAACTTATAAATCGCGACCGAGATAACAATTAAGTTAAACTATCCCTAAAAACGCAAGCGGGGGCGCACCGCAATGCCAGCGTGGGTGTCACCGCTGAAATATATTCCCGTTTGAGTTAATCGCAACAGTCAGCGGAAAATTCTCAATATACAGTTTCTTGATACTCTCGCAACCAAGCTCGGGGAAAGCGATAACCTCACAGGATTTAATACAATTTGCGGCTAACGCACCTGCTCCACCTACTGCACAAAGATAGATTGCTTTATTTCTAACAACTGCTTCGCAAACTTCTGCCGAGCGTTCACCTTTGCCGAGCATGGCAAGAAGGCCTAAATCAAGCAGTTTTGGTGCAAATTTATCCATCCTGCTTGAAGTTGTTGGGCCACAAGAACCTATTGGTTTTTCAGGAGGTGCAGCGGTTGGTCCTGCATAATAAATAATCACATCTTTTATTTCAAAAGGAAGCTTTTCTTTG
>BNZF01000198.1 GCA_026000865.1 Clostridia bacterium | reverse complement strand
CCTTATAACTATATATAGTATTAATGCTCAAACATTTTATCATATGTTTGCATTGCAGTCAAGCTTTTTTTTTGAGCCACAACACTTACCTTTGCAACCTTTAATCATTGCGAGTAATATGAGCCTCAGCAACTTTTTTCTCTTTACCTATTTGCGACCATTGTCGAATAGGTAATAGTGAATAGGTAATAAGTATGATGTCCGCCTTATGGCGGACGTTTACGCGAGTTATTGTAAACAAGCGATTAGTTACTGTCGCGTTTTGATAGTTCTATAAAATACAATGGTTGCAAATCGGTAACGCTAAAAAAGTCGCAAAGGTTTCTTAAAGGTGCAATGATTAAAAGTTGCAAGGACAAGCGTTGTGGCTCAGAATAAAAAAGGGGAAAAAAGTCGCAAAGGTTTATATTAGGTGTAATGATTAAAGGTTGCAGAGGTAAGTATTTCCCGACTATGCGTAAACGCTACGTCAAGGTTCTGATTCTGCCACTGGCAGGAACCTTTCCAGAATAAAAAAAGAAAAAAGTCGCAAAGGTTCATATTAGGTGTAATGATTAAAGGTTGCAGAGGTAAGTGTTTCCCGACTATGCGTAAACGCTACGTCAAGGTTCTGATTCTGCCACTGGCAGGAACCCTCCCAGAATAAAAAAAGAAAAAAGTCACAAAGGTTTTTTAAAAGGTGCAATGACTAAAAGTTGCAAAGGTAAGTGTTTCCCGACTATGCGTAAACGCTACGTCAAGGTTCTGATTCTGCCACTGGCAGGAACCTTCCCAGAATAAAAAAAGAAAAAAGTCGCAAAGGTTCATATTAGGTGTAATGATTAAAGGTTGCAGAGGTAAGTATTTCCCGACTATGCGTAAACGCTACGTCAAGGTTCTGATTCTGCCACTGGCAGGAACCTTCCCAGAATAAAAAAAGAAAAAAGATTTTTCTGCATAAATACTATTTTTTTTACAAAAAATATAGACATTTGGATTATTGCATGGTAGAATTATGCGTTGATTTATAATTTTTATGCATTTTTATATATCTAGGATTATAATAT
>BNZF01000197.1 GCA_026000865.1 Clostridia bacterium | reverse complement strand
ATTCTCTTTATTGTTTTGGTTAAAACAACAGATATGAATAGACGTTGTAAATGCTATTTTTGACGCTATGTGGTTCTGAAAACTTTCGAGATTATATTTCTCACCAGAGGCTTTTTTTGTATCAAACATATCGCCGTCTTTTAATTCTATTATGTGGCAGTTTTTCTTTTTACCATTTAGCACTAATATGAGAAAATCAGGTTCTTGTATGTTTGAACCGATAAGTTTAGAATTTTGAACAACTTTTTTAGGAATTAAATAAACAGAATTTTCTGTTCCCAAATCATCTAAATTATCTGCGTTTTTTAACAACATATCTTTTTGTTCTGCTAAGGATTGAATCATGTTTTCTAATTCAGAACCGTTTGAGATAGAAGTGCTGTGGACTTTTGTTATTAACGTGGCTAATTGTGCATTACCTAAAACTCGTTTATATCCGTCACTACTGCTTTTAGGTTTTGAATTTTCTATTTTTGCCACTATACCGCTTCCTTTAATGTTAATTGGGTATTTTCATTGGAATTAAGCAAATCACAACCTATAAAAACACGATGAGTTTCTTCACAAGCAACTAAAACTGAACCACTGCCCATTGCAGGGTCAAGAACAAAATCGCCTATATTTGTTACGGATTCGATAAGCCTTTTTTGTAAGCCAACAGGTTTAGCATGCGGATGAATACCAATAACTTTTTCGGCAATTACATCAGGAATATCATGTGACTTCCAAACATCCTTTGCCCGAAGGGGTTGTTTTTGTAACACTACTAAATATTCACTTTTTCGGCGTGTACGATAACCCATACCAATTCGATGCTTTTCCCAAGTGATTAAATCGACTATGTTTAATCCTGTATTAATGAACCAAGGCGTTACACCCTCACAAAGGTGAAATTTGTCAATCCACAAAAACAAATGTCCTGATTTTTTTAATACACGACTTATTTGATTAATAAAGTTTTTAATTGTATCTTCGCTCATTTGAGGTAAAGCACATCTTGCCATACCCCTATTAACACCTTCGTTACCATATTTTTGCTTATCAAGA
>BNZF01000196.1 GCA_026000865.1 Clostridia bacterium | reverse complement strand
ATGGACGAACAAGAAAACAAATGTACAGTGGCAAAGTTAACCTTGAAATAATAAAACAGGTCAAACAAAATGTAGGTGTTCCTGTAATCGGCAATGGTGACATTTTTACACTTGAAGATTACCGCGAAATGTGTGAAAAAACTGGTGTTGATTTAGTTATGATAGGGCGGGGGAGTTATGGTAATCCTTGGTTATTTGCAGAAATAAAATCGGATAAGCATATTTCACCGACACTTGACGAACGCCTGAACGTTTGCCTACACCACGTCGAATTATTGCAAAAATATTATGATGAATACACAGCAATTCACATTGCAAGACGCGTTGTCTCATATTATCTCAAAGGATTACGAAGCTCTGCACATTATCGTAATCTGTGTCACAGTTTCAACAGTTACGAGGATATTTTGCTCTTGTTCGAGGAAGTCAAGAAAACCAATTTTTAGCAGTATTGCATGGTTGATTAACTTCAAAAAATATTTTATTAAAGGTTATGGGTAGTCGTCTCACAATTTATTTATTTGTAAAAAAAATAAAAATTTCAGAACAAGTTTAATAAGCAAAACAAAAAGGAGAAATATGTCACTTAATAGTACACTTGTTGTAGATTTACATGGTATGACGGTTAATGAAGCCAAGAGATATTTGCTTGAAAAGTTAAAAACCTGTCCAAAAAATATTCGCGAAATTGAAGTCATTCACGGCTATCATAACGGTTCAGCATTATTACAATTGGTACGAAATTTTAAGCATCCACGCATTGAAAAACGTATTCTCTCGCTTAATCAAGGCACTACTATATTTTGGTTGAAAAACGTATAAATAGCCTTTTAGAGCATTAAATTAAGAATATGAACCACTCTTTAGAAATTTGCGGAAATTTGCAATATTAGACGATTTTCCAAGATTGTGTTATGTCTACAAAGATATTGGACTTAAAATTGTAGTAATTTTAAAAAAATATCGGGGGGTGGGGCTTCGTCCCACATTATAGGGATAGTTCTCTCCAAACACTATTTGAACAAAACTATTTAAAAATGAATTTTGGGAC
>BNZF01000195.1 GCA_026000865.1 Clostridia bacterium | reverse complement strand
TATTATCACTATTTTCCAGAACAGGCTCTCTTTTTAAGAGAGCCAATATTTTTGCTTTGACAATAATTTTGACTTGACAAGTTTGAATAAATCATTATAATTATATTAACGATATATTAAAATTGTCATAAATTCACAAAGAATTGTGAGTTTGAGTACAGGTCTAAATTTTTGAAAAAGCTCATGAATTTTGTTATGGTAGCGGGTTTTGTTATGTCACTTATGGCTCGATATGAATAAATGATTAAAATCATTTGTTGTAATCTAATATTTTGCATATGTATAGGACAAACAGGTGGTTAGTTTGAATATAAATTTTAATAAAATTAAGATAAATCTAGATAAAAAGAACTTTGATATAAAAAATCTTAGACTGGTTCTTGTTGTATTAATTTGTTTTCTTGTGTTGTGGTTAGCGATTATAGCACAGAGTGACAGCAAAAAAAGCGATGAGATAATACCTATCGCGGTGGTTGTTACGACTACTGAACCAAAACAAATTTTACCTAACGGGGATTTCAGTCAAGAAGTCTTGGACCCTGTGGTCAAACCATATTCTGTTCTAAACGAAGAAAATTATGTCACGTTTTCAGACGGTGTTTCATCTGAATTTGCTATTTTGGTTGATTTAGAAAATGAGACTGTTATTGCAGGGAAAAACATTCACAGAGCTTGCTATCCTGCTTCTTTGACTAAGATTTTGGCTGTTTATACTGCTTTGCAACTTGCAGAAAAACACGATATTTCTTTGGAAGAGACTGTGACGTTACCTGAGGAAATTTTTCCTTTGGCAAATGCACAAGACGCTTCTATGGCGGGATTTTTGCCTGACGAAACAGTTCGGTTGATTGATTTGCTTTATGGTGCGATTTTGCCGTCAGGTGCAGATGCTACCGCAGGAATTGCTTATTTCTTCTGTTCGGAAGCGGGCGGAGTACAGCTTGCTGAGCAAGATTTTTCTGAACTTATGAATGATTACGCTGAGGAATTGGGTGCAAAAAATTCAAACTTTATCACAACAAGCGGATTGCATGATATTTCTCATTATTCTACCGTGTATGAC
>BNZF01000194.1 GCA_026000865.1 Clostridia bacterium | reverse complement strand
TACTGGGTTGTTGCAACTGCTTTAATCAAACTGGGCGTAATCTTTATCCCTGGGTCTTTGCAACTCACCGCCCATGACCTTGAATTTCGCTGTAACTCCGCAAAAGTAAAAACGATTATCGCTGTTAACGACGATTATGTAATTGAACAAATACAAAAATCCAAACTTGATACAGTTATTGCCAAACTTTTAGTTCCATCAGTTGGGGAAACAGCTGAACGCGACGGTTTTACTTTACTTAATGACGCTATCAAAAATTTTCCTGATACATTAGAACGCATTCCAAATGACTGGAATGACATAATGCAAATTTACTTCACATCTGGCACAACTGGTATGCCCAAAATGGTTCAGCACAATATGGCTCACCCTCTTGGACACATAATTACCGCAAAATATTGGCAACAAGTGCAGGAAAACACTTTGCACATGAGCGTTTCAGACAGTGGTTGGGCAAAATTCGGCTGGGGAAAAATCTATGGGCAATGGATTTGCGGTGCGACTATTTTTGCCTATGATATGGACAAGTTTGTGCCGTCTGTGCTTTTGCAAAAAATCCAAGATTATAAGCTTACAACATTTTGTGCTCCTCCAACAATGTACCGCTTTATGCTACAAGAAGATGTTGAAAAATATGACCTTTCAAGCGTGAAAAATTTCTTTTGTTAATTCGGGCGAGGGAGAAATTCCTTTTACAAGGACGATAGTT
Organism: Clostridia bacterium; assembly: GCA_026000865.1. Lineage (GTDB taxonomy): Bacteria > Bacillota > Clostridia > Oscillospirales > Ruminococcaceae > BNZF01. The sequence goes on along the minus strand of BNZF01000194.1, from coordinate 377 downwards.
GCTTTAACAATTTGACCGCGAGTTGGGTCAGGGACTGCTGTTACGGCACATTCAACGCAAGCGGGGTGTTCAAGTATGGCACTTTCAACTTCAAAAGGTCCAATTCTATAACCCGAACACTTGATAACGTCATCATTGCGTCCAACAAACCAAAAAAACTCGCCTTCGTTGTCACATCTTGCAACATCGCCTGTGTCGTATTTGTCACCGCCAAGAACGTTTTTTGTCATTTCGGGGTCGTTATAAAAACCTGTAAACAAACCGACTGGGAATTTTTTGTCGATATTGCAAACCATTATCGTCCCCTCATCGCCCGCTTCACACACATTGCCGTCAGCGTTAATGAGTTTTATGTCATAGAGAGGTGACGGTTTTCC
>BNZF01000193.1 GCA_026000865.1 Clostridia bacterium | reverse complement strand
ATTAATATGATTGCCGTTAGGGTCGTGATGTGTCCAATGAAAGCCTCCGCCCTGTGCATTATGGTAATATTCACCATAAAATTCAACAGTTTGACCAACGGATAGTCCGTCAAGACGCGGAGCAATATCGATATTATGTGCAACAAGCAGAGTTTGTCCGCTTGCAAGTTTTAAAATAAACCTTTGATGTCTGCTTCCATCATTATCGTCAGAAAGAATTTTTGTAACAACACCTTTGCCAGTAACTTTAACATCGCTTTGACCTTCTGCAAACAATTTGGCTATAATTTCGTCATTACTCTGTATAGCAGGTGCTTTTGTGCTTGTAGTTTTTTCGCTCGTGGTAGTTTTTGCTGAGGAAGTAGTTGATTTTTCACTCGTTGTAGTTTTCGCTGATGAAGTAGTTGATGATTTTTCACTCGTTGTCGTTTTCGCTGACGAAGTAGTTGATGATTTTTCACTCAAAGTTGTTTGAGATAACAAAGTCGTTTCTTCTGTTGTTACATCGAACAATTCTATATTTGAATTAGTGATTTTTGTTTCATTTTGTTCAGAAGAAACTATTGCAGAATTTGATGGCACATTGCTTTCTGCAAGGTTATTATCAGAACAGCCTGCAAATAAAACTGCCAAAGCAAAAGCAAAAAATAATATTCTAAATTTTTTCATTTTAAATTATATTCTTTCAGACTCGGAAATTTACTAAAATATAAAAATTTGATTTAGTGTGAACACGCCTTTAATCAACTAACACTGCCACGTCGTATAATCTTCTGTATTTTATTGCAAACACCTGTATTTTCGTCAAAGTCAATTAAAACAGCATTAAGAAAAGGTTTTTCTTCTGCCTCTTTAAATTTTATAGGAGTGTGATATTTTTGACGCGAAATCGCAATATCAATTTCAACACCGATAACACTTTCCTCTGAGCCAGTCATGCCAACATCTGTCATATACCCTGTGTGGTTATACAAAATAGTTGAATCATTTGTTTGAACATGAGTATGAGTACCCAAAACAGCAGTAACTCTTTTTGCTAAATAATAACCCATTGCTTTTTTTTCGGCGGTAGCTTCTGCATGAAAAAGAAGAATTTGAGGTTGACGAAAGTTATTTCGGACC
>BNZF01000192.1 GCA_026000865.1 Clostridia bacterium | reverse complement strand
TACAACTTTTAATAACCTTTGCGACTTTTTCCTTTTTTATTCTGAGCCACAATAATCACCTTTGCGACCATATATCATTGCAACTTTTAATAACCTTTGCGACTTTTTCCTTTTTACTTATTTGCAACCAGTAGTTTCATTGTTTTACCATGAAACTTGTCCACAAACTAACTGTTCGCTGACTTTCAACTCTTAACTATAAACTCTCCGACGCCTTTGCAACTCATATATCATTGCGAATAGTATGAACCATTGAAACAATTGCCTCTTGCTACATATCTTTCAACTTTGCACTCTTAACTTTCAATTCTCCGACGCTTGTGCCGTATAATTTTTTATTACGAAAGACTTTGAATTTTGCAAGCGAAGTCAACATAAGTCTTGACGCGAGTACAGAAGTTTGGTTAAGAATTACACCTGTTAAAAGAGTGAACCCGAAAGAGTAAACGGCACCTTCTGTTGAAACACCGAACCAACGGAAAACAGGGCTTAGCATTTTTGCAAAAAGGCTATTAGGCACACCAAACGCACCCATAAGGGTTATCGCAACTAGCACAACGGTAATGTTACCATCGAAAATTGCGGAAAACGCACGGTCAAAACCTGCTTTTAACGCACTATCAAGAGACTTGCCTGAATTAATTTCCTCTTTAACACGTTCACCGTTAATTACGTTCGCGTCAACACCCATACCTATCGAAAGAATGATACCCGCGATACCTGGGATAGTGAGTGTGGACGACGGCATAAATCCAAAATAACCAGAACAAAAAGCAAGTATACCAGCGATTTGCCAAAGCAAAGCAATTACAGCAACAAACCCTTGCAATCTATAAAAGAATAACATAAAGATAGCAACAAAGCCAAACGAAATAAGTGAAGCTTGTAGCATTGCTTCAAGAGCACCTTTACCGAGTGTTGGTGAAATTGTCTTGAAAGAAGTTGTTTCTAATTTAAAAGGTAAAGAACCTGAGTTAATTTGGTCAGCGAGTTTTTTTGCTGTTTCAGCGGTAAAGTTACCAGTAATTTGACCTTTACCGTCTGTTAAAGGCCCTTGAACAGCAGGTGAGCTGATACAAACATCGTCCATCCAAATAGAGATACTGTCTTTTGTTGGATAGAGTT
>BNZF01000191.1 GCA_026000865.1 Clostridia bacterium | reverse complement strand
ACACGGCGCGGGCGATGGTCGAGCAGTGCGGCGATTTGGCGCGGATTTCAAAGCTCGTGCCATCTACCAAGCGAATATATTTCAACCACACAAACAGTTTTTACAGGGTGCTTTCCTCCGAAACGAAGTCCAAACAAGGCTTTAATGTCAGCGGACTAATCTTCGATGAGCTGTTCGCGCAACAGACGCGCGAGTTATTCGACACGATGACCAAGTACACGGGCGACGCGCGGCGGCAACCGCTCTACTTCCTCATAACCACGGCGGGACGGGACAAAAACTCAATCTGCTACGAGATACATTGCAAGGCAAAAGCCGTGCTTGACGGTTCGAAGATTGACAGCACGTTTTATCCCGCCGTGTTTGGTATCGAGGACGAGGACAACTGGGAGGACGAAAACATCTGGCGGCGGGTGAACCCGTCGATTGACGTTACGATTCCTTTTGAAACCGTACAATCGGCATACGAACAAGCAAAGCAAAACCCCGCCGAGGAGATGCACTTCCGGCAGTTCCGCTTGAATGAGTGGACGAACTCGGATGTGCGGTGGATGCCTATGGACAAATGGGATTTATGTGGGGAAACCATTAACGAGGACGAACTCGAAGGGCGCGACTGCTACGCAGGGCTTGACCTTTCGTCAACGGGAGACTTGACCGCGCTTGTTTTGGTGTTCCCGCCCGGTGAGGGCGACAGTAGGTTCGCAATTCTGCCATTCTACTGGCTGCCGGAGGAGGTAATCGACCTGCGGACACGACGCGACCACGTTCCCTACGCCGTGTGGAAAAAGACAGGCGTGTTTTACACGACCGAGGGCAACATCGTGGACTATGACTATATTGTGGCGTTTATCGCCAAAATCGCCGAGCGGTTTAGAATACGCGAAATCGCCTATGACCGTTACGGAGCGGAGAAAATACGCCGCGACCTTGAGGAACTCGGAGCGGAAAAAGGCTTTGAAGTTTTCCCATTTGGTCAAGGATACTTGAGCATGTCGCCGCCGTCAAAGGACTTCTATCAGTTCGTTATGGAGGGCAAAATCCGTCACGGCAAGCACCCTGTTCTCGACTGGAATATGGGAAACGTCATCATCGACCAAGACGCGGCGGGCAACATCAAGCCAAATAAAAA
>BNZF01000190.1 GCA_026000865.1 Clostridia bacterium | reverse complement strand
TGAATTTTTTGAAGAAAATGCTCTAATTATTTACAACAAAAATTTTATTAACTGTTATGATATTCCAAAAATAAATTCTGTTTTGCGTGACGACAATACGGTTAGTATAAATGCAACAAGAAAAGCAGTGTTTGCTGAGGCTTTCCAACCATGGGCAGGCTTTATTGAAGTGAAAAAGGCTGATGTTGAAGGCGTTGAAAATATTGAGTTGAATGTTGTTGAGGTGGTTTCTGAAACCGCCTCAAATGGGTACTAAGTTATGAAAAAATTAATTATTTTATTTATCATATCATTGACGTTATACTTAGGCGGGTGCAACGTCAATGAAGAGCTTGGTAAAAATTCAACGAGTGACGGTGTAGTATTAAGCGATGGTGTATTGAGTGATGGCTCGATTAAAGGTGCTATTAATGACGATATTCCTTTTTCAGTCGAAAAACATCTTGGAGGACCTTTTAAATCTGCGTTTTATGATAATCCTGATATTAAACCAACAGCAATATACTCTGTTTATGAATTAGAAGAATTATTTTCTTGGTTTGATTCATATAAATTAATCAATTATGAAATGGAATCAGACCGAGAAAGACACCGAAAAGATTTAATAATAATTGAAGCAGAAATAGCTGATATTAAAAGCTCTTATGATGTTGAATTTTTTGAAGAAAATGCTTTGATTTTTTATAACAAAACTTTTGGTAACTGTTATAGCATCCCTGTTATAAATTCTGTTTTGCGTGATGGTAATAATGGTAGCATAAACGCAACAAGATATGTAAATGAAGGTATGGACGAGGCTTTACAAAATTGGGCAGGCTTTATTGAAGTGAAAAAAGCTGATGTTGAGGGCGTTGAAAATATTGAGCTGAATGTTATTGAGGTGGTTACGGAAGATAGACTGTCCGACAATTACCCAAATGGGTATTAAGCCATGAAAAGAATAAAAATTTTATTTATTGTAACTTTAATATTGCTTTTAGGCGGGTGCAATGCTGTTGAAAACAATAAGAACTTGACCACATAAAGATAATATGATAAAATAATAAAATGAGATATACAAGTGATTTAAGTGACAGTCAATGGGAAATAGTAAAGGAATACTTTCCAGTTGGGAATAAAAGTAAATATGAAA
>BNZF01000189.1 GCA_026000865.1 Clostridia bacterium | reverse complement strand
TTAACAATAGACGAATGGCTAAACTATCCCAATAATGATGGCTGGAATGCTTTTTCTCATATTTACGGAGTGTCTATCGGTTCTTGGGATACTTTCAAAATTCGTTCAGAATTTGCTTCTATGGGCGGAAGTACCTTAAATCACGACTTGTTATGGATGGATGATATTCCTCTAAACGAGCATTTAAGGATTGGAACGCATATTAATTCGTACACTGGAACGACTATAACTTCCCGATATTCTTCGCCTTTCTTTTCGTGCTACAACACGGGAGGAATTACAAAAGAAACAAACGACACTTTGTCGGTTTTATATATTCTGAACATCTTAGGGGTCGACCCACTTCAACAAATTATTAACCCTCCGCAAACTTAGAAAGGATGATATTTAATGAATGAATTTATTAACTGGACAACACTCGGAACTTATGGCGGAGCACTAGCGATGGTAATATTACTAACTCAATTCACCAAAGATTTGCAATTTATTAAGAAAATTCCAACACAAATTTGGAGTTATATTTTGTCGTTTGTAGTTCTTATTTTCGCGATTGCGTTCACGAGTGGATTAACGTTTAATTCTGTTGTACAGACATTATTTAACGCCGTCATTGTGAGCATTGCTGCAAACGGTGGCTTTAATGCTTTTCAAAGAGCTACTAAAAATATGGATGATATTTAGAAAGAAGTGATAAAATTGGAATATGAAAATCAAGCTCCTATGGCAAATAAAATTTTGCAACCAGACGGTTCTGTTACACTTTTAAATGGGACAATTGTCAACGCTACTAATTCTCTCTGGGCTGATATTTATGATAATTGTTCACCGAGAGCGAATAAATGGCTTAATCCTGACGGAGCTATCGGAACGGCTGGGGAGCTTAATATTTTTGACAGTGGTGGAGGCGGTTCGGGGTCAGAAACCCCAATAACCATTGATGACGAAACCCAAAATGGTCTATATATTACGACACAAAACAACCTAATAGACAACATAAACGGTCGTGATATTCACGGCTTCTTCAAAATCAATTCGATAACATCATATTCGGTGTTTTTAAACGATAGCGGAATAGACACCGCACTACAAGATTGCATTAATTCATTAGGTGCAAGATTAGATGCACCTGTCACAATAAC
>BNZF01000188.1 GCA_026000865.1 Clostridia bacterium | reverse complement strand
AAGAACCCCCGCTGAACTCTGCGGAGTTCTTTTATTATTATACCCATAAAAATTACTTTGTCAAGAGTTTTTTTCTTTTTTATTTTGGGAAGGTTCCTTGCTTTGTGGCAGAATCATAACCTTGACGTAGCGTTTACGCGTAGTCGGAAACGCTTGCCTTTGCAACTTTTAACAATTACAACTTTTAGAAAACTCTGCGACTTTTTTAGCTTTAATGATTTGCAACCATTGTATTCTAATAAATTAACAAAACGCGGAAGTTAAATAATCGTACGGTAAAACTTCCCCCGCGTAAAATGTGACGCGGAGCGTCACTCAATACCTATTAACTATTCACTATTACCTATTAACTATTACCTATTAACTGTGTAAGCGCGGAGCGTTTACACAATCAGCGGTAACGCCACTAATACCTCTGTTCCTGCTCCAAAGACGCTATTTATTTCGAGTATACCGCCGTGCATATGAACAATTTCGTCTGTTATTGCAAGACCAATTCCAGAGCCTTTGCGATTGGTTTCGGCTTTGAAAAATTTCGCTTTAACATTGGGTAGGTCTTCTGGTTTTATGCCAATACCGTTATCTTTTACAGAAATTTGCACTTCATGCTCATTCATTGCTACTGTTACATTGATAACACCTTTGCCGTCATCGGTATATTTTAAAGCGTTGTCGATAATATTAGTGAAAACTTGTTGAATGCGGTTACGGTCACCATGAATATAGGGGTAAATGTCGTATTCATCAGCTGAGTTAAGCTGTTTGCCCTCACGTCTTGCTATTTCAGTATATGCAAGAATTGTTTCGTCAAGTTCAGCGATAACATCGATTTTTTCGAGTTTTAGCGTTAATCGTCCGCTTTGTATTCGTGAGAAATCAAGAAGCTCTTCAAGCAAATGGTTAAGTCTGTTGCTTTCTTTTATGATAACACTTAAACCTTTTCGGACGATGGATTTATCCAAAGGAGGCGGTGGCGGAGTGGCAGTCATATCATCAATGCCGAAAGGTGTTGGTTCGGGAAACATTGAGTTAATCGTTTCACCCCAGCCTTTTATTGCTGTTAACGGCGTTTTTAATTCGTGAGAAATTGAGGAGATAAAATCATTTTTAGCGGTTTCTGTGACAGATAATTCTCTTGCCATATTG
>BNZF01000187.1 GCA_026000865.1 Clostridia bacterium | reverse complement strand
AACAAGTTTTCAAAACATATCTGTTATATATAACAGCCCACCAGTCAACTATAAATTTCTTCTCTTAACAAACACAACTATGCCTATTGCGACAACTATTCCTGGAATAATTACTACTAAAAAATTACGCAGATTTACTTTTGCTTTTTCGGAAATTGTGATAGTTGGAGCGTCAAAAGATTTTGAGGTATAGGTAAAACCCGTTTCCTCTTTACCAACGAGAGTATTGATTGTGTTTATAACAAACTCATCATTAGAATAAGAGGCGTTTGAGACAACATATTGGTCTGCAATATTTGCCGTACCAAATACCATTACATTGCTGTAAGTTTCAATAAGAGTACCTCCACGGCTCGTTCCCATTGCAACAGCAGTCTTAGGATTACTGTTTGTATCAATTGTGCCGTCACTCACAGCGATTACTACTGCTGTACCCGAATTTTGCAATATCGGCTGTGCGGTATAGTTATCATTCTCTGCCCAAAGCAGAGTAATCGGTCTTGAACCAGGTAAAACAACGGGTTTAATATCGTTAACTTTATAATTGTCAGCGACAACACTTGCTATCGGACAACTTACAGGTTGTTGTGCGGTTGCAATTTGAACACTTTGTGCAATTGATGCATTTTGTTCTTCAATCAATGCACGCTCAACACGCATTCCCCAAGTTGCCAAAAACGCGTCAATATTAGGCAAATCAGGCTGAAATAAATCTGCAACATACAGAACATTTTTACCATAATCTCCGTTATTAAGCAGAAAAGTATTTAATTTTTCTATTGAGTTAACACTAAAATCAACAGTTGGTGCGGTAATCAACACTAAGTCGTAATCTTCGGGTTTTATCTCCTGCGTATTCAAGTCAATATTAACAATTTGACCGTTACTGTCATATTGAAAATCATAGGCATTATTATACATAATCTGCAAAAGACTGCTGATTGACGCTTGTGCATATTGTGAATAACTACCCGAAACCAACGCAACTTTCTTTGGGTTTGCATTTGTCACGTATAGAATATTTGGGGTAATAACAGCCTCAACGTTTAATCCGCGAGGAATTAAACCACCCGTTGTATAGTCTGTATCAAAAGCAATTAAATCGTCAATAGAATTTACTCTGATTTTATCGCCAGAGGTAACAATTACCGTTCCCTCACCT
>BNZF01000186.1 GCA_026000865.1 Clostridia bacterium | reverse complement strand
AAACTTGCTCCGATATTAAAAATCAACAAACAAATCAACGGATATAAGATGAGGAATTGCTTCCAATCAAACGTAACTTTATCAATCAAACAAAACACAATCAGCAAGACGAAAGTCAGCAACATATTTATCGCCGCTGTAATATTCCTTGAAAGCACAAACATATATTTTGGCACGCGTATTTTTGTAATGATACCTGCATTGCTTTCAATTGCCATCATACCGTTCGTTGTAGCATCACGAAAAAAATTATAAACTAAATTACCGATAAACATATATACGATAAAGTGTGGTGTGTTTCTTCCAAAAAAATGGGTGAATACTATTGCCTGTGTTATAACCAATAATAACGGAGAAAGCAAGCTCCAAAACGCACCAAGCACCGTACGTTTATATTTCTTGTTAAAATCACGCTTAACAAGAATTTCAAACAGGAATTTATATTTTTTATATCTTTGAAACATAAATTATCTCACCACCAGTCTATATGCCAATTCGAGCAAAAAAACATCAAACTTTTGAAATTTATTGACTTTACTTAACGCAAAACACCCGCGTGACCAATAAATAGGATTACTTATCTGATTGGAACCTCTGCCATTTTTAATAACATTTATTAGGCTATGCGAAAGCGTTTTTTTGTTTATTTCATCTTTACTCAATTTTCGGGCAAGTGTTCCGTAGGTATCAGTTATCGTGCCATCGGTAAACGGAATTGCTCCAAAAACAGACGATTCCTCATATGTTGGCGAAAACATTAACGTTTTTAAAAGCTTTGCTGTCATAATTTTAAGTTCGCTTTGTTGAGCATCAATTTTTAAAACAGAGTTAACTTCTGCAAAATATTTTGCATATTCTTCGCAAATATTAAGCTGATTTGTAGCACTCCAAACGCTATTTTCCTTCGGGCGTTCAACATCTGCAAGAACAGCTTCCCAAACGCCATCTTCGCTTTCATAACCTTTGGTCGTGCCATGGTTAGCAGCACAAAGGCACTCGAAAAGATTATTATTAAACCAAGCCGTTTTTTTTGCAAATTCATAATTATCAGCAAAAAAAACGGTCTAAATTCACCGTATTCAATTTCTACACGTTTAAACATGCCAAAATAATAACCCAGAATTGGCTTTGCATTCTCGCCATATATTTCGCGGTTAAGAAGTGTAAAACATTTTTGCATTGACCCAACCC
>BNZF01000185.1 GCA_026000865.1 Clostridia bacterium | reverse complement strand
ATCAACGGCAACAGAAGGCAATGGTAGTTTTTATACATCTCAAACTTGGTATGACGACTACGCTCTTGCTGCAACACTTTTAAACATTGCTACTAACGACGCAACCTATAAAGCAGACGCAGACGGTCAACTTGACCCGACTAAAAATGGTGGCGAAAATGGCTATCACTACTCAGAATTTCCTTATAACTGGGACGGCGTAAACCACGCAACTCATGTCCTCAGAGGTGACTTAAAATATAGTCAACTAATGACTTGGGGCTCAGTTGAAAATTACGATTTTGGCACAACTCTCACCAAGTTGATTGAAAAAGAAAAAACAACCAAAGGCTTTACTTTTGTGTTACAATGGGGTTCGGCACGTTATAACGCGGCACTTCAATGGATTGGACTGCTTTATGACCAAAAAACTGGCTCAGACAAATATAGTGCTTGGGCACAGGGTCAAATGGACTATATCTTTGGCAACAGTGAATCTGGTATCGGGCTTATGGTGGGTTATAATAATATATCCGCTTCTCATCCGCACCATAGAGGTTCAAGTTCTCCCGCTTACGGCAACAGCGTTGAAAATGAAACTAAAAACGGCGTGAAATTAACTCAGTCTCATATCCTTTACGGTGCACTTTGCGGAGGTCCTGTAGACACAAAAGGCACGTATAATGACACAGCTACCGATTACATTGCAAACGAAGTTACTATTGACTATAACGCGGCGTTTGTTGGTGCTTTGGCTTCGCTATATTTGAAATATGGCACAAACGACCAACCTATCGATGAAAGCACTCTCTCGGAAGTTCGCTCATTTGATGTAGTAGAACCGCCTATTGAAACAACAACAACTACAACCACAACAACTACTACCAGTACTACCACTACATCAACCACCACTACTACAAACACATTGCCTTTACCAGCTACAAACATTGGCGACATCGACCTTGATACTCAAATAGGCAAAATCGCGGACGTAGTGTTGCTCGGCAAACACGTTGCGAGTAAAATTACGTTAACAGGTCAAAGCCTCCTCAATGCAAATTGTGACACAAGAGACCCTGCGGTTAATGTTGCAGATTTACAAGCACTTATTAAATACATGTTGAAACAGATTAGCGAGTTGCCATTTAGTGGGTAAAAGTAGAAAATATTCAATGAAAATCACAATCACAGGTCAAAGTTTAATCAATTATCTCTAAACTTCTGCTGTTTCTTAACTTTTTTTAAGCCACGAGTAATTTTAACTCGTGGCT
>BNZF01000184.1 GCA_026000865.1 Clostridia bacterium | reverse complement strand
GTATAAAATATTAAATCACCAGCTCTGATTTTTTCTTTCGTGAGAAGTTCAAGAATATCACTAACTTTTATGATGTTTTCACCCAAAGAGTATTTTTTAGAACTAAATTTCTCATATAATGAGTTAGCTATAACCCAGTTCTCAGTCCAAGCCCATCCATTTTCTAAATAAACATCGTATAATTTACTTAAAAGTTTTGAGAGTTTGCTATCACTTCGCCCATCATTTATATTAAACCAATCTGACACCATTTGATAGCCACCAGCATAGAGACATTGAGATACAAAATTAGCACAATCATTAACACTCATATGAAAGTCAGGATTTGCAGATTTAGCCCATTGTTTTGCATACTCTACAACAGCTTGTCTATTATAAACATTTCCATCATTATAAGCTAATGGATAAGGGTCATAATAATCATTAATATTATCCCCATCAGTATCTTCATTTGTCGGGTCAGATTTAACAGGCAAAATCGCAATTTCATTTAATGCACCTAAAAGAATTTGTGTAAAATCTGTATCAGTTAATGAATTGGTATAATCTCTGCTGATAAATCTGTTCATTGCGTTGGAAACAGTAAGATTTTTTTGCAGTCCCATTACTTCATTCAACACAGGAAAATTAATATTTCCATCTGTATCAAAAGAATTTTCATTAGAAGTCAAAAGGGCATTGTCAATCTCGTCCCAGTCCCGCAAACCGTCATTGTCGGTATCAATATAACTTCTTGGAGACGGCTTTGCATTAAGTTTTATAGCCTTCCAACTTGTGGGCAATAAAATCTTAAAATCAACTCTTGGAATATATATATCGCCAGTAATATGAGAACATATAGCCAATGCTGTTCCGTTAACTGAATCATAAACAAAACTTTTCCCTTTTGTAGCAATAATTGTATTATGAACTAAGTCACTAAAATTCCCATCTTGATAATTGGCTTTTGGGTCTCGTATTTCCGAATAGTTTATATCATTTCTTACACAATATTCTATTTGGTTTAAATCATCTGGATAAACAGTTGTATTGCTATTTGATAATGAAAATATAAATTTATTTGAAATATTGCTAAATGGTTTCTGATTTTCCAATAAAGTAAATGCAGCACCTCTATTGCAGAACCCAGTAGACCTGCCATATGTTATACTGTTCAACGCTGACGAAACTTGATTTTCAGAAGTAAACCAATAAATGTTATATGGTGCGGCATTCCCACTGTAATATAAAAATGGAACTTTGCTTGCGTTATTAT
>BNZF01000183.1 GCA_026000865.1 Clostridia bacterium | reverse complement strand
ATTTATGCACCCACAGTAGAATTAATATCTAACGATTTTAAAGGCAAAGGCACAGCAAGTGGTCTAATTACTGATGCAACAAAATCGAATAGCACTGCAAATTTAGAATTGAATTTCAGAAAAGGCATAAATAATACAGGATTTACTAATTCAGTTGTAAGTACTAGAACAGATTCTAATGGAAACTATTCTATTAGCTTAGACGCAGGAAATTATACAGTTGAAATAGTTGATAAAAACAAAGACAGCACTAACCGTTTTTCTACGACATATTTTAACGTTAAAGTTCTTGGTGGAAAAACAATATCTAATCAGAATGCAACTGTTTCAAAATCATTATCTAGTATTGGAATGCGAATTGTTCTGACTTGGGGACAATTACCATATGATTTAGATTCGCATTTGTATGGCACAACAAGTAGAGGCGAAAATGTTCATATCTACTATTCAAATAAGGGAAATATTTCAAGCATCTATCTTGATGTAGATAATAGGTCAGGATATGGTCCTGAAACAACAAGTTTTTATAGTTCAGATACAGGTTATTATAAATTCCAAGTTTACAATTATTCTGGCTCCCCCTCAATAACTTCTTCCAATGCAATAGTGCAAGTGTATATTGGAACTTCAAATATTGCATCATATACTTTCGTTGTGCCAAGTCTTGGTAGCGGAAGGATATGGAATGTGTTTGAATATAATGCTTCCACAAAAACCATTATTCCTGTTAATACTGTGACAACGTAGTATTGGAGGAATAGTATAATGAAAAAAATTATTTTTGTGCTCATATGTGTTATTTTGATGAATATATTTGGCGGTTGTGGGGAAAAAAATGTTGAAATATTACATGAAATTCCAACAAATTCTAATGATTTGATATTGAGTTATTATCAAGCTGGAGCTGGAAAACAAAATCTTAAACAATATCTGATAACAATTGATGGTAATTTGACTGTTATTGATGATTTTAATAGGAAATACGTTACTGACTTAGCTTTGTATTCATATTTTAACAATTATGTTAAAGAAAAAAACAATACAATATCAATCTCGCCTTTAAGCGATGACCTTTTGTTAAAAATTTCAAAAGTTAATGTCGCCGATGTGAAAACAATTAGCAAAGATAACAATAGCTATGTTCAATTGCCATCACAAAAAACATATCTAATTGCTCAAAAGACGAATGGGATTCACGCGGTTAAAAATTTTAAATTTGACACAAATGATTTTACTATTGAATGGATTTATTATAT
>BNZF01000182.1 GCA_026000865.1 Clostridia bacterium | reverse complement strand
GCAGTGAAGTTTCTGCGAGTTTCTTTGAAAACTGTAACATTCAAACCGACGGAGACATTTCTTCGCAGTCTTTTTCCTATTGCACAATTTCTTGTGGCGGTTCTGTAACGACTAAGGGCGTTGGTATTATTCTCGGCGGACAATGTGTTTGCCTTGGGAATATACATTGTTCTGTCCTTGGCTCAAAAAACTATATTAAAACAGAGGTAATCGTTGGAAATACTGCCGTGTTTTTCAAAGAACGCACAGAACTGCAAGAATTTATCAAAGAAATTGACGAAGAGCTTGTTGGACTTACCAGAGATATTAAATATCTTATGGAAAGAAAATCTACTCTTGGTCAACTCAATCAAGAAAAACAGACAAATCTTGACTACTGCATGAAACAGCGTATGTTGAAGAAAAAAATACGTGGTGAAAAAGAAAAACGCATCGAAGAAATCAACGAATTGCTCGCAAAAAAAGTATATCATGAAATCGTCTGCAAAGGTGCAGCATATCCGAATGTAACCGTACGTATCGGTGAAGCAGTTCAAACTCTCGATGGGAAATACACCAACTGCACTTTCACCCTCAAAGAAATTGATAACACAATCAACATTCGTATGTAGCGAGTAGCACTCGCCTGCATTTCCGCGGGTATAGCTTGACTGTGCAGTTAGATAACTCACGCGGGGGTGCTAGTGCATTTGGTAATTATTTTGATGATTTGCTAAAAAATCGTATAGTCACTTTAAGCAACTGACGTTGTAGTTTAGTTTTGCGGTTATTTATGTTTACAATTTTATATAACAACAGTCCACTTGGATATTCAAGTGGACTGTCTTTGGTTTATGACATAAAATTTTATCTTTTGTAAGTTTTGCATAAAAAAATGACTTATTTTCTCTCAAATTTACAAAAAAATAATTATATCGAACATCAAAGGAGATTTTTATTATGGTTCTTGGAACTTTTAATCTTTTCAATTGTTTTGATATTACAAAGAATATTTTTTGTTGCTATAACAAATATACAGGCTCTGTTTGAACATTTGCAAATCCAAGCCATTCGAGTATATCACGCCAAAATGAGAGGAACTAGCAACTCAAATTGCAAATCGTTTAAATTACATAATACTTTGGAATATATTTCAAATTCAAAATTATAAAATAATCGTATTTTATTTACATAATGTAAAAAATTTTAATAAAATAAACATGTTTTTTATAAAAAAAACATAAAAACTGCAATTTAATTTAGTATAATAAGCTAAA
>BNZF01000181.1 GCA_026000865.1 Clostridia bacterium | reverse complement strand
AATTACGACAAACTGTTACAAGAAAGCCAAATTTTTTTAGTTATTTTACCGTTTTGTAATATTTGAAACAAAATTTGTAACCAAATTGTAATAAGTCAAAATTTGACCTCAATATGCATTTTATCAATATCAATATGTAGCGGTGGTAAAAAATGGGCATAAAAGATGGTTATATATCTGTTAAAACTTGGGTTCACCAAAACGTTATTTTTGCTGCTTTTATGGTTATTGTTTTTTTGACAGGCACATTTGTTGCTGTTTATAATTTTTTACAAGAAAAGCAAGACGCGTTTCAAACTGTCAAAGCGGAATATATTACTTTCACAGAAACTCTTGACTTTACTGCTGTAATGGTGCGTGAAGAACACTTAGTGGACGTAGATAAGGGTTCAGCGTATATTTCTTACCTTTATAATGACGGCGAGAAAATAGGGCTGGATACTCATGGTTTCACAAGTTTGGCGTCTCCTGTTAAGGTTGCGGAGCAATATCTTTATGAGAACGAGTTTAAGAACGCCGTAAAGCGTAGCATATTGCAGGAAAAAATTTCACAGCTTTCTTTTGATAAAGCGATAAAAGAGCAAGCAAAATTTTCCTCTTTGAATGAATCAATTTATAAAGATTATCAGCGTTTAATATCAAAAATTGACAAATGTGATTTTGAAACTATCGGCGATATTGAGGAAAGTTTGACGCGTGCAATTAGCATTAAATCTTTTGTTTTGAGCGATGACCCCACTATATTGACAGGTCATCTTTATGAGCAGTTAAGCGAAATGGACGACCCTATCGCGGAGTCAAAATCCTTAAATTTGGAAACAACCGCATATTTCAGCAGTAAAACTGATGGTTTTGAGACAAAACTTAATGCTGATATAATAAAAAAATCTTCTGTGCAAGATTTGGCAGATTTATTTGGACAGTCAAAAGTTATCGTTGCAAATGATAATAATTTTGGGAAATTAATTACAGATTATAGGTTTAAAATACTTACCGTTGTTCCAGCGAATGCGTTGGTTGGGTCTTTTGCAATAAAAGAAAAATCTACTGTTAAACTGGAAATGAACGGTGAGCAAATTTCTGCCATAGTTGAAAGTGTTCAGATAGTTGACGCAAACGTTGTAATTGTGTTTTCCTCTGACGAAAAAATCTCAAATTTTGCCGCACAAAGAACGTATAGTGCCAAAATTATCGGCCCAGTTTATACTGGTTTGCGAGTACCAAAAGACGCTGTTCGCACACGTGGTTACGATAATGACGGC
>BNZF01000180.1 GCA_026000865.1 Clostridia bacterium | reverse complement strand
CCGAAAGATTGGAAAGAGTTCACAATATCAAAAAAATTCCGTGGTAAAACTTTGGATATTATTGTTAAAAGCGGTGAAAATTCTAAATTTACACTTAACGGACAAGAAATCGAGGGAAAATATATCCCTTATGAAAAATTGCAAAAAATTAACAAAATCGAAATAGTTATAATAGACTTGTCCTGAAAATTATAATTATTTATGATATTTTTAGGAAAAACCCTTTGAAGTATAAATAAAACAACGAGGTGTGTTCCACCACGTATCAAGTGGCTTTGCTCCCTGCCCCTCACTTACAAAAAAACTGTAAAAAGTAAGTTTCAGGTCTAATATGTCTTATCTATTAGAACAGAACTAGAACAGAACTCATAATTATTTATGATTTTTTTAGGAAAAAACCTTTGAAGTATAAATAAAACAATGGGGTGTGGGGCTTCACCACATATCAGGGGGCTTTGCCCCCTGCCCCTCACTTACAAAAAAACTGCCCAAAATAGGTTTCAGGTCTAATATGTCTTATCTATATAGAACTGAACTAGAACAGAACTCATAATTATTTATGATATTTTTAGGGAAAATCCTTTGAAGTATAAATAAAACAATGGAGTGCATTATCGAAGTCCCACGTATCAGGGGGCTCTGCCCCTCGCTTACAAAAAAACTGTAAAAAGTAAGTTTCAGGTCTAATAAGCCCTCTGCCCCTCACTTACAAAAAAAACTGCCCAAAATAAGTTTTAGAAAAAGCCTAATAGATTAAAATTAATAGATTTTAAAGGTGATTGGCATTTATATGAAAAAAATAATCGCAATAATACTTGTAATGTGTATGGTAATTACAGGGTGTACAAAAAATAAACCCGAAATGCCATACGGCAAAGTTGTTAAACAGTATTATTTAAGCCAAGATATGGGAATAACACTTGACCCGAAACTAGCTCTTGAAGACCGTGCAAACAGGACAATAATTGTTGCGGACCCTAATTTTGTCAATGAACAGCAATTAATATTGCTTGCAAAATATTTTTATGCAATTCAACATAATGACCTTGCATTGTTTAAAGAAATTATGTTGCCAATGTTTGAGGCATATATTCAAGCGGACACGGAAGCGACCAATTTTACAATTGCGGACTGGCTACAAATGCTTTATGACTATGCTTTTGAAATGGCTGGCGGTGAGTTTAAGTTTTTCGAGGTTGAAGTGCTGACTTTTGACGACAAAGATATGACAGGTAAAGTTGGTACAATGCTCGATGATTTATATAAAATCATAGATTTTGAAATCGCATATAA
>BNZF01000179.1 GCA_026000865.1 Clostridia bacterium | reverse complement strand
TGAAAAAATTGCTTGAATTCGGTGTAAAATATTTTGCTGTTTCAAACATAAACGAGGCACTTGAACTCAGAGAATTTACTGACTTGCCTGTGTTAATTCTCGGCTATACAGATGCAAAATATGCAGATATTTTGGCAGAAAATAAAATAACACAAACAATTCTTTCCTATGACTATGCGATTTCATTAAAGCCAAAATCCGTTTTGAATTGTCATATTGCGGTCGATACTGGTATGGGTCGTGTGGGCTTGCGATATGATGACGCAGAAATTTTTGAAAAAATTGAAAAAATTAAAAAGCTGTCCAACATAAATTTTACTCATTTGTTTACACACTTTGCGGGAGCGGATATGGTGACTTCATATACCGAGAAGCAATATGAGAGAATTATTGCCATTTCAAATTCGGTAAATTTACCTTTTCATTGTCAAAATTCCGCTGCTTCTGTTAACACAAATCTGAAAGGAGAATTTGTTCGGCTTGGTATTTCGATGTATGGCATTAAGCCCGACGAGGGAATGCTATTGCCTTATGAATTAACACCTGTTATGACTTTTAAGTCTGTTATTGGTCATATCCAAACGCTTAAAAAAGGCGAATTTGTAAGTTACGGAATGACTTATCAGGCACAGGAGGACATAAAAATTGCCGTAATCTGTGCAGGTTATGCAGACGGTTACCCGCGTGTTTTATCCAATAAAGGTTACGTATATATAAATGGAAAAACTTCGCCAATAATAGGCAGGGTTTGTATGGATATGTTTATGGTCAATGTCACGGATATAGATGTAAAAGTCGGTGACGAAATCGAGTTATTCGGTAAAAATATTTTAGTAAATAAAGTTGCCAAAATCGCTGGTACTATCGGCTATGAAATAGTCTGCGGAATATCTAAACGAGTGTGTCGTGTGCCTGACGGAACAGTTAATAGGTAATAGTTAACAGTTAATAGGTTTTGTGTGCCACTGCGTGGCACGGTTCTGCGGGATAGTTTTAACTAATTGTTAGCTTAATTTCGCGGTTTATTAGTAATTAATTGACAGTTGGCGATTTAAGTACTAAAACATTAAAACACATAAAACTCTCCGAATAAAGTATTGACGCTTCACATAATTTTGTGGTAAAATACTAACATATCATAAATCAAAATGAGGATTGTCCAAAATGAAAAGCAAATTTATAAGCACCATAATCGCAATCATACTTGTAATAACGCAAATACCGCCAATATCTGCTGTTTCTGTAATAGACGATGGTATTTTGAAATATATAGTTTTAGACAATAAAGCCATCATCGTTTTTTG
>BNZF01000178.1 GCA_026000865.1 Clostridia bacterium | reverse complement strand
AGTATATTTAACGGAACAGTTAAAAGCTTATTTTCAAAGAATAAAAACGGTATTTCACAGTTACAAGCGGTGAGTGTTTCGCTCGCCGCTACTATGGGTACTGGTAATATAGTTGGGGTAGCGTCTGCATTAGCGATTGGTGGTGCGGGCTCCATCTTTTGGATGTGGATTAGTGCAATTTTAGGTATGGCACTCGTCTATGCTGAAAATTTCTTTTCGATAAAATACAGAGAGAGCGACATTCGCGATTTAGATAGTTTTAAAATTAAAACAAGAAAAGCGGGAAAAATAAAATATGGTAAACAGAAAAGTGCAAATCCAGAGGGTAAAAGTGAAGAACCCGAGAGAATAGGTGGAGCGTTCGCATATTTAAAATTTGGTGTTAAAAGTAATGGTTTGGCGATATTTTTTGCAAGTTGTTGTGTGCTGACTTCTTTTGGAATGGGTTGTTTAGCACAGTCAAATTCTGCTGCACTTTCGCTCAAAACTCTTGGAATTTCTGCACAAATCAGCGGGATTATCATAGCGTTGGCGGTGGGTGCAATTATAATCGGCGGAGTTAAGAGAGTTGGAAAATTTGCGGCTTTTTTAATACCTTTTTTGTCTGTAACATATATTATTGTTTCGTTAGTGATTATTTTTACATACAAAGAAAAAATCCCGTCTGTTTTCACGGAGATTTTAAATTCAGCATTTGGTTTTGAACAAGCCACAGGTGGCTTTTCAGGTTATATTCTTGCACAAAGCATAAGTGTTGGGCTAAGACGCGGTATATTTTCTAACGAAGCAGGTTTAGGCACGTCATCATTAATGCACAAAGACGTTGGCTCAGAAGACGCGAATTTGCAAGGGCAATGGGGCATAGTTGAAATTTTTATTGATACAATCCTTTGTTGCACTTTAACTGCATTTGTAATTCTTTGCACAGGTGCAACATGTTCAGACACAAGCGAGGTAATTAATAACGCTTTCGCGACTGTTCTGGGAGGTTACGCAAAAATATTTATCGCAGTTTCGATAACTCTGTTTGCTTTTGCAACGCCAACAGTCATAAAAACCTCTGGACTGATTTTACGCTTACTGTTATTCACGTGTTAAATAGACGCGAAAAGCCCATAATTTTTATGCTCTGGGGCAATAACGCCAAAGCA
Source organism: Clostridia bacterium (assembly GCA_026000865.1). Taxonomy (GTDB): domain Bacteria; phylum Bacillota; class Clostridia; order Oscillospirales; family Ruminococcaceae; genus BNZF01. The sequence continues at coordinate 169 of BNZF01000178.1, read as the reverse complement.
TATCAAAAACACATAACCAATGAAATTCACTTCATATTAACCGCTCCGCACCCATCACCTCTCTCGGCGAATAAAGGATTTTTTGGCTGTAATCATTTTTTAATTGCAAATGAAATACTTGGAGAAAATAAAATAAATTGGAATGTGTCGGAGAGTTGATAGTTAATAG
>BNZF01000177.1 GCA_026000865.1 Clostridia bacterium | reverse complement strand
ATTTTTTCTCTGCTATTGCCAAATTATCTGAAAATTTTAAGTTGCTTCCAAGTTCAAATCTTCCCGCAAGCGACAAAGTTACGGCAGAATTATACAAACTTCTGAACGCCAAAAAATCCTTTTTGTCAAGTTTCAAATATTCCGCACAATTGTCTGCACTATCAAAACTGTCACGTCTTGCAAGATGTTTTAGCAAATCTCCAAATTCAACTTTTTGGGCAATATTATACTTTTCTTTCAAAAACTCAATGATGTTCTCGTCCACATTCCAAATACTCAGACGTTTACCGTTCATCTGTGAGAAGTCAAAATATTCAGCAAAACTGTCGTCTTTTTTTGTACCAAGCAAGGCGTTTCGCCATCTTTCGGTTTACACCCAAACCGTTCCCAAACTGACTTTTACTGTATCACTTCAGCATTAGGGTTCTGTGCAAAAAACGCCAAAGTAGTGTGCAATGGCTGTTTATAACACCGCCCTTGAAACTTCAAAAACTCCTGCATTAACTCCATATTTACGGGAATAATGTTTAAAGTTTCAACAGGACTTTTTGTATTTATTTGACTTTCCATTTACTTTGTCGCCTCCTTTAACATCTCCGAAATCATCTTGACATTTTCATTTTTCAGCCCTAAATCAGAAATTACTGTTGACTTTTTTTCAACCGTAACAGTCGTGGTAATGGTAATTTTCAAGTTCGCAATTTCAGTATCAAGCACAGCAATTTCCGATTTTAATTACTGAATTTGCTGTGCGTTGTTCGTGTATGAAATATTTTGAAGTTGTTGCGGTTCTCTCATATATGCGTTGTAAAGTTGGTTCAAATAGCCCTCCATAGCCGATTTTGCGTTGCTATTTGTTTGTGCATCGTAACTTGCTTTGAATGAAAAATACTCGTCTTTTGCGGCTTGATAATGGAATTTTCGGTGTATTCCACATCATATTCTTCGGCTGGCAGACGGTCAAGTTTTGTCTGTTTTTCAGAACCCAGCGCATGTTTTTCAGCACGAACAGAAGCGGCCGCAAGTGCCGCCGCCTCATCTGAATAGCTTGTTCCGACATTTGAAATATAGTCAGTTTTTGACTCTGTTTCAAGATATGAGTTTTCAAAAAATGCTTGCAAATTCTCTGCCATAACCAAATTTCCGATTTCCGAATAATCAAAATTAGGATTATTCTTCTGATAATTTTCAAGCCAAACGGCAAAAAAATCATAGATATCAAACGTAAAATCACTTATCGTAACAACGTACTCAACATCTTCCGTATCGGGATTTTCAGTAGGTTTCAAGCCGTTTTCAGCGTTTATGACAGCCGTGTTTGCAAT
>BNZF01000176.1 GCA_026000865.1 Clostridia bacterium | reverse complement strand
ATTTTAAACATTTAGTTTGAGCAACAAAAACTTGCCTTTGCAACTTCTAATTTAATTGCAACTTTTAGTTTGAGAAACAAAAATTTGCCTTTGCAACGTCTAGTCATTACGCCTTATTATGAACCCTTGCGATTTTTTATCCTTACTGATTTGCAACAAATGTAATCTTGATAGACCTATAACTTTCAACTTTACACTTTAAACTTTGAACTCTCCGTAAATCCTAATCCAAGAAGTATATAAAAATACGGTGCGGAATAGAGTAACGAAACTCCGACAAAAGCATTGAAAGCATAAGCCAACGCACCTGCAAGAAAAGCAAGTGTTGGACCACTGAGGGTTTTTCTGTTTTTAAAGCCGTTAATATAGACGCTGACTATTCCCCAAACATAAACTATTATTGCAGGAGTGCCAAAAAACGCCCAATATTGCAAATATTCATTATGAGTGCGGACAGTGCCGTTTAATGCGTGCTTGCCGAGATAATCAGTAATACCTTCAATTCCCCAGCCGAAAACAGGTTTCTCCCAAATTTTCTGCCAAGTTAAAGTCCATAAATCCCAACGCGAAGTGCCTGCATATTTTGCATTCGGGTCGTTTTGGAGTATGAGTTTAATCTCACCAAAAAGACCATAGATTGGTTCATTAATTTTCGGAACAAGAATAATTACTATTACACCGACAACGAAAACAGCACCCAAAATAATTAATCCGATTTTAAGCTTATCTTTCATAAGAGAATAAGCGAGTATCAAAAACACCGTTACCCCTGCACAAGCAAGATATGCACCCAACGCATCAGGTAATATTAATACATAAACTACTAAAATAAAAGCAATTACATATACAGCTTTCATTATAATATTATTATAATTAACTGAAAAATTAGGCATAATTTCAACCTTTTTGCCCGAAATATTGTCCGAAATAATCAATGCCAACAAACATGCAAAAAGTATTGCAATATAGTATCCAAAATGGTTAGTGTTTAGGAATGTGCCTCTATCGGGGTAAATTCCTGCATAAACTGCGTTGTTAATATTACCCAAAAAGCACATAAAGCAGATATAAAAACCCATTCCCAAGAACACATAAAGCAATATTCGCTTCAACATCGGTGATTTAATTTGCGTACCCATAAAAAAAAGCAAAATATATATCAGATAGGTGAATATCCCTTCAAGCCGTAAATCTGTTCCAAAAAAGATTTCTTTTGAAGTAAGAACAGTGCCTCTTGCCAACTGAAAAAGTGTTGAAATAATTATAAAAACATAAAATAACACAAACAAGCAAACAGCCCTATGTGATTTCCAAAATTTTCTGATTTTAAACTCGCCGTTAAAAAT
>BNZF01000175.1 GCA_026000865.1 Clostridia bacterium | reverse complement strand
ATGGGGGAAACCCTGACGCAGCGATGCCGCGTGGAGGAAGAAGGTTTTCGGATTGTAAACTCCTGTTCTTTGTGAAGATAATGACGGTAGCAAAGGAGAAAGCTCCGGCTAACTACGTGCCAGCAGCCGCGGTAATACGTAGGGAGCGAGCGTTGTCCGGAATTACTGGGCGTAAAGGGTGCGTAGGCGGGGAGATAAGTCAGGTGTGAAATCCACAGGCTCAACTTGTGGACTGCACTTGAAACTATTTCTCTTGAGTGGGGTAGAGGCAAGCGGAATTCCTGGTGTAGCGGTGAAATGCGTAGATATCAGGAGGAACACCGGTGGCGAAGGCGGCTTGCTGGGCCTTAACTGACGCTGAGGCACGAAAGTGTGGGGAGCAAACAGGATTAGATACCCTGGTAGTCCACACTGTAAACGATGATTACTAGGTGTGGGCAGAGACCCTGTCCGTGCCGGAGTTAACACAATAAGTAATCCGCCTGGGGAGTACGGCCGCAAGGTTGAAACTCAAAGAAATTGACGGGGGCCCGCACAAGCAGTGGAGTATGTGGTTTAATTCGAAGCAACGCGAAGAACCTTACCAGGTCTTGACATCGAGTGAAGTATTTAGAGATAGATACGCCTTCGGGCACAAAGACAGGTGGTGCATGGTTGTCGTCAGCTCGTGTCGTGAGATGTTGGGTTAAGTCCCGCAACGAGCGCAACCCTTACGGCCGGTTGCTACGCAAGAGCACTCCGGCTGGACCGCCAGCGACAAGTTGGAGGAAGGCGGGGACGACGTCAAATCATCATGCCCCTTATGACCTGGGCTACACACGTACTACAATGGCGGTCAACAAAGTGGACCGAACCAGCGATGGGGAGGAAATCACAAAAAGCCGTCTCAGTTCGGATTGGAGGCTGCAACTCGCCTCTATGAAGTCGGAATTGCTAGTAATCGCGAATCAGAATGTCGCGGTGAATACGTTCCCGGGCCTTGTACACACCGCCCGTCACACCATGGGAGTCGGTAACGCCCGAAGCCTGTAGTCTAACCGCAAGGGGGACGCAGTCGAAGGCAGGATTGATGACTGGGGTGAAGTCGTAACAAGGTAGCCGTATCGGAAGGTGCGGCTGGATCACCTCCTTTCTATGGAGAAGCCGACAGTTGAAAGTGGAAGTTTTAGTAATAAAACAACCCGACAAACTTGTCAAAAGCGAAAGATTGTGTGTGAAAACTAATGGTGAAAACTGTTATTAGTAACAAACATTCAAACCAACCAAGAAAACAAACTGTGAATACTCACATTTGCAGTATAAAGAACCTACCATAATTGGTAGCGACAGACAAGTCATAAAAACACTAAAAGTGC
>BNZF01000174.1 GCA_026000865.1 Clostridia bacterium | reverse complement strand
ATAATTACTAAATTAAATGTATTTGTTTTTTTAAAAAAGTAAAAACACTATTTGTTTATTTTCGCTAAAAAAAGACAATAATATTATTGAATTTTTATGAAAACATATTTTATATTAATAAGAGGAATAATAATATTTGGAAAAAAACGCCGTAAGGAACAACTTCATCGCAAAGCAATGGAACAGTTGGAGGCGATATGTGATGGTACCACTCCAATTAGATTTGTCACAGAAAAAGATATAGTAGACCATATGGAAAATGCACAAAACGTTAGAATATATCATTATGATGGGGAAGTAGAAATATTAAAATCTAATGATAAATGGGAATAGCAAATGCTTACGATTGTATAAAAAAGCAAAGTGCCACAATTAATATTGTGGCACTTCATTTTATTATTGAAAATTTGAATATCTTACTTTTTGTCCTTAATAGCCGCCTGTGCAGCAGAAAGACGAGCAATCGGCACACGGAAAGGTGAGCAAGAAACGTAGTCAAGACCAATTTTATGGCAGAATTCAACAGAAGTTGGGTCGCCACCATGTTCACCGCAAATACCAATGTGGAGTTTTTCATTAACAGGTTTGCCAAGTTTAATAGACATTTCCATAAGTTTACCAACGCCATTTTTGTCGATACGAGCAAATGGGTCATTCTCATAGATTTTGTTCTCATAATAAGAGTTGAGGAATTTACCCGCGTCATCACGTGAGAAACCAAATGTCATTTGAGTGAGGTCGTTAGTTCCAAAGCAGAAGAAATCAGCTTCTTTTGCAATTTCGTCAGCAGTAAGAGCGGCACGAGGAATTTCAATCATTGTACCAACTTCATATTTTAGTGAAGATTTAGCGTTTGCAATTTCTTCATCAGCAGTTTTAACAACAAAATCTTTAACAAATTTCAACTCTTTAACTTCGCCAACGAGAGGAATCATGATTTCTGGTTTAACAGTCCAATCGGGGTGTTTTGCCTGAACATTAATAGCTGCACGTATAACAGCTTTTGTTTGCATAACAGCAATTTCTGGGTAAGTTACAGTTAAACGGCAACCTCTGTGACCCATCATTGGGTTAAATTCGTGAAGTGAAGAGATAATATCTTTAATGTCCTGAACAGATTTACCTTGGCTTTGTGCGAGTTTTTCAATGTCAGCTTCTTCTGTCGGAACAAATTCGTGTAGAGGAGGGTCAAGGAAACGAATGGTAACAGGGTTACCTTCAAGTGCTTCATAAAGTGCTTCAAAGTCACTTTGTTGAGTTGGAAGAATTTTTTCAAGAGCAACTTCGCGACCCTCTTTTGTATCAGCACAAATCATTTCACGGAATGCAGCAATTCTGTCTGCTTCAAAGAACATG
>BNZF01000173.1 GCA_026000865.1 Clostridia bacterium | reverse complement strand
CGAAGCGTCACTCTATAACTTTACACTATACACTTTCAACTATCAATTCTCCGATGCTTTTTAGTTTGAGCCGCAACACTTGTCTTTGCGACTTTCAATCATTACACCTTTTCAAAATCCATGCAACCATTTTTATATAAGTTTAATTATATCATACCAAAAAATTATTGCAAGATTTTTTTATATTTTTATATTTCTGCTTTTACAAATTGCGACAAAGATTTTTTCTATAATAAATCTAATAGAGTTAATATGGAGTTAAGATTTTATAGCTAAGAGTTAATAGTTACGCGAGTTAGTTTAACTTAATCGTTAGTTTATAGATGCGATATAAGGTTATATAAAAACACCATGGTCGCAAATCATTTATGCTAAAAAAGTTGCAAGGATTTTGAAAAGGTGTAATGATTGAAAGTCGCAAAGGCAAGTGTTGCGGCTCAAACTAAAAAGCATCGGAGAATTGATAGTTGAAAGTGTATAGTGTAAAGTTATTGAGTGACGCTTCGCGTCACGTTTACGCGAGTTAGTTTAATTGTAAAATTATTTTAACTCCACGTTTTTATAGTTATACAAGAATACAATGGTTGCAAATGAATAAGGAGAAAAAAGTCGCAAAAGCGTCGGAGAGTTGATAGTTGAAAGTGTAAAGTTAATAATTTTGCGACATAATTTAACTTAATTAATGTTTAACTCTGCGAACATTGGTTGCAAAACAGTGAAACTAAAAAAGTCGCAAAGGCTCTACAAAAGGTGTAATGATTGAAAGTCGCAAAGGCAAGCGTTGCGACTCAAACTAAAAAGCGTCGGAGAGTTGATAGTTGAAAGTGTATAGGGTAAAGTTATTGAGTGACGCTTCGCGTCACGTTTACGCGAGTTAGTTTAATTGTAAAATTATTTTAACTCCGCGAACAATGGTTGCAAATCATTTATGCCAAAAAAGTTGCAAGGATTTCTGAAAGTTATAATGAATGAAAGTTGCAAAGGTAAGTTCAGAGTGCCCAAAATAAAAAAGGGAGAAAAAAGTCGCAGAGGCTCTACAAAAGGTGTAATGATTGAAAGTCGCAAAGGCAAGCGTTGCGGCTCAAAATAAAAAAGTCGCAAAGGCAAGTGTTGCGGCTCAAACTAAAAAGGCTCAAAATAAAAAAAGGAGGTAAAAATGAATATTTCTGAGATAGATGGCGTGATGTTGGTAAATCTTGAAGGTGAAATTGACCATCATATTACAAGTGTTATACGTGAAGAGATAGATACAGCGATTAGGGAGATTAAACCGAGTAAATTGATTTTAGATTTTACGGCGATAAGCTTTATGGATAGTTCGGGGATTGGACTTGTTGCGGGACGTTTTAAAACTATGCGTGAGTTTGGCGGATTAGT
>BNZF01000172.1 GCA_026000865.1 Clostridia bacterium | reverse complement strand
ATTAATATGCCTGGAATGGACGGTTTTGAAGCAACACGTCAAATCCGAGCGTTGCCTAATAAAAACGCGAAAACTATCCCGATTATTGCAATGACGGCGGATGTTTTCCGCGAGGACATTGAAAAATGTTTGGAAGTTGGCATGAACGCTCATATCGGTAATCCTCTTGATTTGCCACTTTTGTTTAAATTAATAAGGAAATATACCTCTTAAAATTAAGGTGTCGGAGAGTTTATAGTTGAAAGTTGTGGTGTCCGTCCTCCGACGTACTCTTCTCATAAATGGGTCGCCACGCTATTTGTGCCACAAAGCATGTGTGCTGATGCCGACGTTTACGCGGGGTTAGTTTAACTGTATGATTAGTTCACTGTCGCGTTTTGATAGTAATAAATCGAACCGTTTATTTATGCAATAAATGTGTAAAACGCGACCAAGAACAAAAGATTTAGTCAACCTTCCCCGCGTAATCGTGTCGCGGAGCGACACTCTATACCTATTACCTGTTAACTATTAACTATTAGCTCTCTGACGTCTTACTTGCTAAAAAAACTATAAAAATACGTTCAACTCTAATAAAAACAAAAAACTATGCTGTAAATTATTGCAGTATAGTTTTTGTTGTGTGAATTAAGTTAAAACTTTGTAACAAATCAATAACAATATTAAAATTTTGTTGCAAAGTTTCTATGTCTATGTTATAATCTGCTTGTATATTAATCTCATATATGTTGAATGGGGTAGTTTTTGGCTAGGTAATATGTGCCCAGTGACGCTGGACATCATGGTTACGCGGGGCGTCGGATAGTTGAAAGTTAATAGTGTAAAGTTGAAAGGTACTGTATTGTTAGTTGATAGACGTATTTTATTATTAATAAATAATTTTATGTAAAAGTCGCAAAACGCGGAAGTTAAACTAACGATAAGTTAAACTTCCGTGCGAAAATGCCAGAGGGAAGTCACCTGCTTTGTGGCAGAATCAGTGGCTTGTCGTAGTGCTTGCACGTAGATGGGGTCAAAGCTCTCCCCGCACTATTAATTACGCAGTATCGTGCAATCAGTCATGCCCAAGCCAGCAAGGTTGCAAGTCTGTAAAAATAAAGATAGAGCATTTGGAATAAATCACTTTGAAAACAAAGTGAGGAGAAAAAAAGTTGCGAGTGTTAGGTATTGACCCTGGTTTTGCTACTGTTGGCTTTGGAGTTATCGATTATGACGGTTATAATTTCAAGCCGATTGAATATGGTGCGATTTTAACAGAGGCAGGGTTGCCTTTTGCTGACAGGTTAAAGGCGATTGCAGTTGATTCACGGTTTATAATTGACCGTTTTAAACCCGATTGTGTCAGCATAGAAAAATTGTTTTTTACAACTAACCACAAAAC
>BNZF01000171.1 GCA_026000865.1 Clostridia bacterium | reverse complement strand
CAGTTGTCAAAACGGTAAAAGGCGTTAAAAATATTGCAACGATTTACAAAACGCAAGGTTTCAAAAAAGCGACTGCAACGCTCGGTAAAAATGCTATTGGTGGTGCAGGAAAATTCGCCGTGAAAGGCGGTAAAGCGGTTGTTAAATTAGTCGCAGAAACAGCTAAAAAAGCAATGCTCAAAGTTGTTTTGCCTGTCGTTTTAATAGTCGCACTTTTATTTATGGCTGGCACGATGATGAGTACTCCCGCGTTAGGTGCGGTCGGATATATTCAGGAAAGTATCGGTTGGATTTTCAAAATTTTTCACAAAAACACCGAGTCTGATTATGACAATCTCCCCGAGCCGTCTGACGACACGGAGCTTTATAATAATTATCTTGATTTAGTTGCACAATCACAATTAATATTGGATAATGAAAATAATAAAACTCAAAAAATCAACGCATTAAAATCAACTTATCCGTCAACGGTTTTGAATACGTCAAACCGCATTGACAGCGGTTGGCAGACGTATTTTGCTAATTTGACAAGTAAAAATAACGACATTGCAAGCCGTGAAATTGCTATAAATATTTCGGTTTTGCCAACTCCTGTTGACGGTGAAGAAACCAAATGGGAGACAGAAAAAATAACTTATACGAGCAGTTTTGACTGGGCAAAAATTACAGAAGATTTTATTTTGAGCGATTATAAATCTTTCTTTATTGTGTCATATTTCGACAAATTTCCCGATAATGGTACTGACACTTCTGCTACTGCCGTAGAATTTAAGGAGAGTGAAGTTAAGACTTTTTTGTGCAAATATGACGGTTTTTCGGGCAGTAAAGAGGCTTTCCCTGCACTCTATGACTATGTTGAAATTCAAATTACAACAACCACAATTCCTCGCCGTGCCGAGGAAGAACGCACGGGTCAGCATACCGTTTCAGTCAAGAAAACACGGAGAGTTTCATATCAAGAATATGAGACGGTGACCGAGGAAAATCCCGCATACGCTGCCGCAAGAGAAAGATATTATGACTATCAAACGCTTTACGACAGGCAGACTGATGACCGTGCGAAATCGGCGATGTATTCAACTTTGCAAAGTTATAAAAGTGCGTATAATAATTTTTCGCCGACAACAATTACTGTCACAAAATCGGTCACAAAATATCGCGATGAGGACTATTGGGTTGATGAAATTGTAACAGAAACCTATAATATTTGGGTGACTTATTACAGTTATAACATTGATTTGATAATTACTCCACGTCTCGGAAAAGCCCAGTTAAATCCGCAATATATGACGACAAAATATCCGACTTCCGACCCTAAAACAGCAGATATTATCGACAGATATAACTTCGCAAAAGAATTTTTGCAAGATATTGAAGATAACG
>BNZF01000170.1 GCA_026000865.1 Clostridia bacterium | reverse complement strand
GATTTAATAAATTCAAAAGGTTTTCGCACTAGAAATATCATTATTTTACTTTTCTATGATTGTAACGTTTTCAGGAGCAACACCAATTTTAACAGAGTAGTCTTCAAATGCTCTTGCAGGAACTGACATATCTTTACGTTCAATTTTGATAAGTTTGAATAAATCATCAGCGTGAGCGTTACCCAAAATGTCATTATGCTTAAAGATAATCAGTTTTCGCAGAGACATTTTCCCGCGTGCTGCAGAGCGGTCAAACTCAAACATATTTGTAATCGCTTCCCAAAGCAATTCTAAATCTTTATCATCAAAACCAGTAATACGATGTGCGAGGTTTGCTGAAACAAAACCCTCTTGACGATAAAGTGCATAGGGCACAATAAATTTATTGCCCATTGTATTATCTTTATCCTCATCTTTTTTAGTTGTGATAGATACACGAGTAATGGTAATTTGACGAGGAACAATTGGGTCAATACTCTGTCCAAACGCAAGTTGAACAGGTCCTCTAACTTGTCCAGCAGTAATAGAAATAGTTTTATCTTTGGCAGCAGTGGTCATAACTGCACCAAATGCACGAATATCAAAGTATTTTTCACACATTTGTGACCTGAAATTCAGAGATTTTTTAGCTTTATCTTCATCTGTGATTTTTTTAAAAACTTCTTCATCTTTTTTATTTAAAAGAATACCGTCTTGTTTAATGTAAATATCAAAACCGTTATCTTCACTGTGTGTTATATCAACATAATCACGAATTTTACGTTTTATGCAAACGTCTGTGACAATACCTTTGCCAGTTTCAGGGTCAATACGCGGCATGTTACCAGCGTCGGGGTCACCGTTTGGATTGCCATTTTCAACATCATATAACATTACAAATTCATATCTATTTTGTATAGAATTCTCAAATTTCTCAGCCATTGTCAATATCCTCCGTGTTGTTTTCTTTTTTTTATAGTATTTTAAATTAATAAAGGGGGGCTCTGTTTATATCAAACTGATAAGGATTAAGGTTATACGGGCGGGAACGATATCCCCGCACATAGTATTAGCTACCCTCACCATGCAATTCGCCAAAGTGTGTCTAAAAATTTGTATCAATATCAATAGCGGTATCTTTTTCTTTTTTAGTGTAAAATTTCCTCATTTGATGATAATATCCCAAAATAAAACGTCCTTGGTCTTGTAAATCTAATATTTTTGGAAATGGGTTTTCTTCAACATCAAGTTTGTCAAGCAAATTTTGTTTTAATTTTTCATAATAATTAGGGTCTTGCACAGATTAGAGTGGGGATTCTCTAAAAATTCTCAACAAAATATGATATAAATCTTGACCACGATGATTGAAACGAAACTCAGTTTCTTTCAGAAAAATCTCAAAAAATTCTTTGCGAA
>BNZF01000169.1 GCA_026000865.1 Clostridia bacterium | reverse complement strand
ACGCTTTTGCAACCGTAAACAATTGCAGTCCGCAAGGCGTTCAGATACGTTCGGCGAAGTATTTCTTCTTCGTTTTTTGTGCCGTCAACATACTTTGGTGGAACAACATGAATGATAAAATTACAAGATAATTTTCCATATGCAATCGTTGCAACTGCATAACCTGATTTAATCGGTGCAAGTTTTTTGCAGTCTTTCGACATCTTAATTCTGCCGTTGTAACCGCTTGCTTTAAAAATTGCACCGCAAACTCCACGCCCACGTTTTAATCTTGAATTTGCAGAGTTTACAATCGCGTCAGCCTTGATTTTTGTAATGTCGCTTTGGACTATTTCAAGTGGCATTTTTTTCACTTCCTATTTTTCCTTTATAAATTTTCAACATTGAAAATGTCAAGCATTTCAACGAGTTCCAAGTCAGAAAAATCAATTTCAGAAGTCAAAATATTATCTGATTTTCCCTTATTTTCGGTGCTTTTATCGTCCGATTTTTTATTGTCAGCAAAATAAATATTGCTCACAATTACCTCTGTCAAATAATGTTTTATTCCATTTTTGTCTTCATAATTGCGAGCATATAACCTGCCGATTATTGCAATACGCTGACCTTTTCGCAGATGTTTTTGTGCAATTTCGGCAGTTTTATTAAAGCAAACCAACTGAAAAAAATCAGCCTTGTTATCACCCTTTTGAAACGGATTGTCAACCGCAAGCCTAAACCTTGTTACCGTGGTATTGCCTGAAATTCTCGTTTCAGGGTCGGCAGTCAGCCTGCCGAGTAAACTCACATTGTTCATTTTTTGCTCCTTTGAAAATAAAAAATCACTCTATTTTTTTAATAAAGTGTTACATTTGGTTATTCAATTTTTTAGTATTTTTTCACCGTTGTTTGTTGTTTTCATCATCTTCTAAATTTACAAAATTATCGTATAAATTTAAATATTTTTTCTTCCACTTGCCCTCGAAAATCTTCAAATTCTTGCTCCTCTTTGTACTCACAAAATGATATGGCTTGTCTTAGTCGTTCGGCGATTTTAGGTTTATATTCCTCTAAACTTAAATCAAAATCGTTAGATATAAGTCTTAATAATGCAAAATATTCGTCTTTACATCGGACACGATAGGTTCTCATTGAAGCAATATATAGTGTAGGGTTTTGTATTCTTGCACTAAATGGAACATCTTCAACCTTTATATTTCTTTGTAAAATCCAATCAAAAAGTTCGCTTATTAAATCTCTGTAAGCATTACTTTCTCGTTTACCGAGTATACCGAAGTATTCTTCACGACTTACTTCGTACTTCATTTTTTCTCCATTATATCATATTTTTTGGTTTTTTACAACAACAAAAATCACTCTATTTTTTTAATAAAGTGTTACGTTTGGTTATTCAATTTCAGG
>BNZF01000168.1 GCA_026000865.1 Clostridia bacterium | reverse complement strand
AAATTCCACCTGCACCAGTAACACCACCCTCAACTATTGCGGTATTTTTATAGCTTTTAAATTTCTCCAAAACTAAATAATCACACTCAGCAAGAGTACTTTGGCTATCATAAACATTAAAATTTGTAATAAAATTTGAACCGTCCATCACCGCCGACATGAAAGTTTTAATTGTCGCAGTAATTGTATCCTGAACACTTTTAGGAATAAGAGTACGTGAAAACTCCTGCAACCTCTTAGTCTTAGTCTGCCAAAAAGATTCAAGCCGAATACTATGTTCCCATTTTTCAAGCTCTTCTCTAATCTTATCTCTATATCTCATATCTTTATTTTGAGCCTTTTTATTTTGAGCCGCAACATTTACCTTTGCAACTAAATATCATTGCACCTTTTAGAACCACTGCAACTTTTTTCTTCTTACTTATTTGCGACCAATGTATTTTTATATAAATATCAAAACGGACAGTAAACTTACGATTAAGTTAAACTATCTCGCGTAAATGTCGGCATTAGCACACGTGCTTTGTGGAACAAATAGTGTGGCGAATCATTTATGGAGAGAGTACGTCGGAGGACGAACACCACACTTATTAACTATTAACTATTAACTGTTATCTATTACCTATCAATGTCCATTGTCAACTGTTTGCTTTCAGGAATTTCGAGACCAAGATGCTGATAAGCGATAAGTGTTGCACATCGCCCTTGCGGAGTGCGAGAGAGAAAACCCAACTGCATTAAAAAAGGTTCGCAAACATCTTCAAGAGTAATTGCTTCCTCGCCGATAGCAGCGGAGAGGGTTGAAAGTCCAACAGGTCCGCCATTATATCCTTTGATTAACATTGTCAGAAGTCGCCTGTCAAGGCTGTCAAGTCCGAGAAAATCAATTTCAAGCCTATCAAGAGCGATTTTAGCGATTTCGAGAGTAATTATACCCTCACCCAAAACAATGGCAAAATCGCTAACTCTTCGCAAAAGTCTGTTTGCAATACGAGGAGTCCCTCTTGAACGCTTGGCGATTTCAATTGCACCGTCAGGGTCAATCGGTATGCCCAAAATTGCGGAAGACCGTCTTACAATATCGGTCAGTTGTTCCACATTATATAATTCCAAATGTAAAACTATTCCGAACCTATCACGTAGCGGAGCAGAAAGTTGCCCCATGCGAGTTGTCGCTCCGATTAAAGTAAAACGTTTTAAATCAACTCTAATAGACTGTGCAGAAGGACCTTGACCGATTATAATATCAACAGCATTGTCTTCGAGTGCAGGGTAAAGATATTCTTCAACAGGTTTTTTAAGTCGATGTATTTCATCAATAAATAATATGTCATGTTGACCCAAATTAGTCAAAAGTGCAACAAGGTCACCGCCTTTTTCAAGTGCAGGACCGCTTGAAATACGT
>BNZF01000167.1 GCA_026000865.1 Clostridia bacterium | reverse complement strand
TCAAAGAGTTGAAAAATAGCAATTCGCCCTTGACAAACAAACTTGAAAATGAGTTGGCAGACGTTAAAAACAACCTAAAAAAATGCCTTGAACTGTCAGACATTACCGAAGATATTCGCAACGACACTTATCTTGACAAATTTGATGATAAGTTTGATGATACTTCTGAAAAAGAAGTGGAAGAAGAAATTGAAGTTGAGGAGTAAAATTTTTATCAAAAGTAACAAAAAAACACAAATTTTGCTTGACATTTTGCTTTTGACGTAGTAAAATAAGCATATACAAACAGTAAGGTGAGGGGAAAAATTATGTCTAAAATATATGAATTAACGCTTGAAATGGAAGTCCTCGGCGAGTATGCGGCAAGTACTCTTGCGATGTATTCGCGGTTTTTTGACAATAGCGGTATCGATTGGCGGGACGAAACCAACGAGTTTGTGAAGTTGGAACTTGAAGTTTTAAATCTAAAAAATTTAATAACAAAACAAAATTCCCTTGAAGAATTGTTGTCCATCGAAAACCGAATTAGAGAATTGCGAAACATTGCAGAAAAGGAAATTGAAAAATGTCAAAAAAGCAAGTTGAATAGACAATGAAAAATCCTAATGAATAATTAGGTTCTTTTTTATCAAAAAACCACAAATTTTACTTGACAGGGTTGCTGTTTGGTGATAAAATATCAAAGAACTACAAATTATTCAAAAAAATCTGAAAAATTTCAAAAAATGCTTGACAAGTGCAAAAATTTGTGATATAATGTTATAAGAGAGGTGTAGTTATGAACACAGAACAGAAAACTATGCTTACTTAGTAAACATAGCAGTTTTGTTTGCATATAAATATACTTTGATGAGCCGTGCGTTGTAAAATCGTTGCCGTTATTTTTGCGTTGTTTTGAAGTTTTTAAACTTTAATTGATATGCAAAAATCGAATAAAATCGATATTCATAGATGGAAACATCTTTAATATAAAAGTCTAAATTTTTAATAAAAATTTAGATAAAAAGGGCGAAAAATACTGAAAAACTGAGCGTCCTTACCGTAAATTTCTTGTATGAAAATTTTCAGGTTTTAGGTTAATTTTTTTAATTAACTAATCGGATTTTACCTTTATTACATCTGAAAAAAATAGTACAGGACGGTGGCTCACTGTGTGTTTACGGCTAAAATGGCATCTTGAAAATAGAATAGGACAACCGTCTACGTTTTCGGAAATTGCTTGCGATGAGCAGGCAGAGCCGTGCCGAACTACGCCAAGACCCATATTTGTTTCGCAAAATTGTTTAAGTTGAGGAACTTTTCCTTGTGCTTTTAGCAAAAAAATATAAACAGATTATGTGTTACATTGACGAGCGAGAAATAGTTTGAGGCAACGTTATTTTTGACAAAAATAACAGCGATGAAAAATTTCCGAAGAT
>BNZF01000166.1 GCA_026000865.1 Clostridia bacterium | reverse complement strand
GGAGTAAAATTTTTATCAAAAGTAACAAAAAAACACAAATTTTGCTTGACATTTTGCTTTTGACGTAGTAAAATAAGCATATACAAACAGTAAGGTGAGGGGAAAAATTATGTCTAAAATATATGAACCAACTCGTGTATTATCGAAAATGTCTTAGCCGGATACCTGTCATTGTCGTTCACACCGATAATAGGAGCGGTTTCATTGAATATTGAGATTCCACGGGCGACCTTAACATCAACACTTGTGAAACAGTGGACAAAAACGCCCTTGCTTTCAACTTTCTGACGAACATAGAGATAAAACTGCCGAGGCGAAGTCAACTTAAACTGGTCATCCAACTTAAGGTCGAAGACCTCTCTGATTACCTTGGCGTATTCGGTGGCACTTGCCGTATCAGGTATACTGGGCAATGAAAGAGGAGCAGCTTCAATGTTCATCTCTGATTCGGAAGATGTCAAAAAGTCGTGGTAACGAATGAGTTCAGCAACCGCGAGATTTAGCGAGCTATCGTCTAATGCAACTTCATCAGGCAGCGTCCGTAGATTTCTTAATGAAGGCAACTGCTTAACCGGCAAGTTATCCTTATTCATATACAACCCGGCAAAAGGCACTTTGAGGACTTTTGCGATGCCCTTAGCCTGATTGATTGTTGGGAAATCGGCACTTGCTGTGTCTAACCATTCACCTATTTGCTCTTCCGTGTATCTAGCTCGCTGAGAAAGGAAAGCCACAGAAACGCCTATCTGAGAGCAGATAAAGCCAAGGGTTTCTTTATTTATGTTTGCGTCTGCTCTTGCCATATGTTGACCTCCTTTCTCCACAGAGTTATACGACTTATTATATGCACGTTTAGCTTACATGCAATCCTTACTTTGCTTGTCGTGATTACTAGTGTGTCTCATCAAATTTTGATGTTCTTAACAGTGCTTGCCTCCACTTTGACTATCTTACCGCCGTTTTTCAAAAGTTGTTTCCCAGCGATTCCAAGACCAAGAAGTCCAAGAGCAGTCGCTGGGCTTCCATATTTGTTAATACACTTCGGACATAAGCCAAGTTTACCATCCTCTACGAGAATGGATTTACACGCCAGCACTTCTTTACGTCCTGCTCATTTTTATCCGACATCTTCGTTTTCCTCCACTGATACTAAGAATACTTTTTTGCTTTCCAAGGAATCAATGTGCGACTGTAGCTTTAAACCTATTTCTTTGGAAAATCATCGCCGACAATCTTAATGATGTTCGGCATTTGATTTTCAAATATTTGGTGAAGTGTAGTTTTCCCCGCCCCTGGCTGTCCGCCGAGAATTATTGCGACAGGTTCATTGACAGGCGTTTTATTTTCAGTTAAATCTTCAAATAATTCTAAGAATTTGCTTTCAAATTCCTGAGCGGTAAATGAACCCACTTCAACTTGCT
>BNZF01000165.1 GCA_026000865.1 Clostridia bacterium | reverse complement strand
AAAAAAGGCGAAGAAATCGGAATAAGAATTGACCAGACATTAACACAGGACGCAACAGGAACAATGGCGTACTTAGAATTTGAAGCTATGCAGAGCACAGAAAGCACAGATATTCTAAGAACAAAAACAGAACGTTCCGTTGCATATATTGACCATAATACTCTTCAAAACGGCTTTGAAAACGCCGATGACCACAGATTTATCGGTTCAATTGCAAAAAAACACGGGGTTTATTTCTCACGTCCTGGTAATGGAATTTGTCACCAAGTACATTTAGAGAGATTTGGAATACCAGGCAAAACTTTAATTGGTTCTGACAGCCATACTCCGACAGGTGGCGGATTAGGCATGCTCGCGATTGGTGCAGGCGGACTTGATGTTGCCGTTGCTATGGGTGGTGGTGCATATTATATCACCTATCCAAAAATTGTAAAAATTGAGCTTAAAGGCAAGCTTAATGACTGGGTTTCGGCAAAAGACGTCATACTCGAAGTTTTACGCCGTTTAACAGTTAAAGGCGGTGTCGGAAAAGTTATCGAATATACAGGTGAGGGCGTTAATACTTTATCTGTACCAGAAAGAGCAACCATTACAAAATATGGGTGCAGAACTTGGTGCAACCTCTTCGATTTTTCCCTCTGACGAAATTACAAGAGATTTCCTTAAAGCACAAGGCAGAGAGCAACATTGGACAGAATTAAGTGCTGATGACGACGCAATATATGACGAAGAAATTTCTATAAACCTGCGTAATTTAGTCCCGTTGGCGGCTTGTCCGCACTCCCCTGATAACGTTAAAACTATTGACGATATTGGTAAAATTCAAATAACCCAAGTTTGTATTGGGTCTTGTACTAATTCAAGTCTGCTTGATATGCTCAAAGTTGCACATATATTAAAAGGCAAAACTGTTCACCCAGATGTTTCGCTGTCAATTGCACCAGGTTCAAAACAAGTGCTGACTATGCTTTCAAAAGCGGAGCGTTAACGACTTTGCTTGATGCAGGTGCGAGAATTTTGGAAAGTGCTTGCGGACCTTGTATCGGCATGGGTCAGTCTCCTAATTCAGGCGGAATATCTCTTAGAACTTTTAACCGTAACTTTGAGGGCAGGAGCGGAACAAAAGACGGGCAAATTTATCTTGTTTCCCCCGAAACAGCTGCTG
This sequence comes from Clostridia bacterium, assembly GCA_026000865.1. Lineage (GTDB taxonomy): Bacteria > Bacillota > Clostridia > Oscillospirales > Ruminococcaceae > BNZF01. Next base: position 260 of record BNZF01000165.1, on the reverse strand, counting down.
CTTCGGCGATTACGGGGGTGTTCACAGACCCTCGAACAGTCGGTGATATGCCAAAATTTGAACTGCCCGAAACTTTTGATGTTAATGATAACATGATAATTGCTCCTGCTGTTTGCAAGGGTAACTCTGAACATTCGGGTCAAGCACAGTTAGTTTCTGAATATGCAGAAGATGTTGAGATTTTGAGAGGTCCAAACATTAAACCTTTCCCGAAAACAGAACCGTTACTTGAAAATTTAACAGCAAAAATATCGCTAAAA
>BNZF01000164.1 GCA_026000865.1 Clostridia bacterium | reverse complement strand
TGGATTCGGTGATGCACCACGTTGTTTTATTTATATTCCATGGAGTACTTAAAAATCTCATAAATAATTATAAGAGCCTGTTGGTATAGAAATTTCTGTTGCCTTTCACCATTCTTTTCACGTCCTTCTATGTCAAAAATCTCTGCCATATGCGAATATGCCTGTATTTTTTTCTTGAAAATCATAAAAATTATTGCAAAAAAATCAACAAAAATTTTTATACCAATACCAACAGGTTCTAAGTTTTATATAGCAATTCCACTTGACATATAGATGTGGGTACGGCGAGGGAGCGTGCCTTTGGCACGCTAGGCATTGCGTATGAAACAAGGGTTCCAACGGGCTTTGTCCGTACACGAGTATACGCAGTGGTTGAAATTTGTTATAAGTAAGGACTAATTCCAAGTCGTGACAATAAAACCGTCCATATTATCACCCGAAACTTTAATATTTTTGGATGTGTATTTTATACCGCCGATAGCGTCTGCTTTTGAAACATAATATACGCTGTATTTTGTCGGTGTTGTGGCAAGACCGCTCACTTGGTCAAGAGCATTGGCTTCAATTTCAAGAGGAGAGTTTTTTGTTTTTGTTGTGATAAGCGGAAGATATTCTTCAAGAACAAGTCCGTTTTCAGTTATGTATTTTGCATGAGGAATGCCGACATATCTGAAAATGCTATCACTTTCTTTGTCGGCATCAATAAGTGTTACAGCACTTTTGCCTTTTGGGTAACGGACAATAAAACCATAATCAGCGGCGTGGTCAGTCACCCACATAAACCACTGAGGGTCAGCGGCGTCATAAACATATTTACCTGAACCATTGAAATTATCTCTTAATTTTATATCAAAAGAAAGACCCGTGGCAAGGTCAAATAGTTTGTCTACACTGCTGTATCCGTTACGGATTTTTATATCATCCTTGCCGTTTACTTTGTAATAATCCGTCATAAGGGAAGCAAAAGCAGATAACGCATCTTTTGAAAGGTCAATAGCGTTTTCTGTAACATGAACATAGTCATTACCATTTTCAAGTACATTTTTTAAATTAAGTATTTCGGCAATCTCTTCTTTTGTACCTGTAACTTGAACAGGGTGCTGAGAATTTACAAGAATGAGATTGCCTAATATTACATCAGTTTCTGCAACGACAAGCGTTTTTTCGTCAACGGGCGGTGCGGTTGTTGTGACCGCTTTTTGAGTAGTTGTTACACCTGCGACGGGCGTTTTTTCTTTTGTGTTGTTTTTTTTATTACAGGTAGCAACAATTGCGATAATTATAATCAATACTGCTACCAAGGCAATAAGTTTTCCAGGATTTAATTGACGTTCTTCTCCATTTACTGTCATTTTGACACCTCTATTATTTTTTACATTATATATGTTCCGAAATTTTTGATAATTTATTTTGTTTTTATAAATAAGAAAATAGGTTTCAAC
>BNZF01000163.1 GCA_026000865.1 Clostridia bacterium | reverse complement strand
ATATAATTAGGGTATATAGTTATAGGTTTATGTGCAAAAAAACTTAGTTGCATATAAAGTAAAGTTAATTAGACTTGTTCTTTAATTTTTAATCTTTTATTTTTAAGAATAAGATAATGGGTTGAGGGGAATATATTCGTTTTCGCACTCAATAAAACAGAACGGGTTAATTATAGTCAAATTCATAAGGAGAGAATTATGAAAAACAAAAAAGGATTTTTATTGTTAATAGTAGCAGGCGCAGTTGCGTTGAGTGCGACGGCTTGCGATTATGACCTTAGCGGTGGGGATTATGCAGGTGCAACAGTTGTTGTTAATGGTCCGACAAATACCGATAAGGTAGATTGGGTTTTTAGCGGAGAAATAGTTTTTAACACAACAACCGCAAAGGGTACAACAACAGCGAAAGGTGCTACAACAATATCAAAATCAACTACCACTACGACCACAAAAGCACCAACCACTACCACTACCACCACAAAAGCAACAACCACTACAACCACCACAAAAGCAACAACTACTACAACCACCACAAAAGCATCAACCACCACCACCACGACTGTCGCAACCACTACAAAACCATATACAACAACTGACAAAGGTGCATTAAATGTAACTGGTTTTGCTTCCGATGTGATTGCTCTTGTAAATAAAGAACGTGCAAATGCTGGCTTACAGCCTTTGAAAACTTTGACAAGTTTGACTGATATTGCGACTATTCGTTCTAATGAATTGGCGAAGAGTTTTTCACATACACGTCCTGACGGTTCAAATATCCTTAAACTTCTTGAAGGCATACCATACAAAGCCGTTGGTGAAAACATCGCTTATGGGCAAACTACTCCTGACGAGGCAATGTCAACTTGGATGAAATCTGACGGTCACAAAGCGATTATCCTCACACCCAACTATACTCATATAGGCGTTGGCGTTGTGAAAATTGACGGTGTATATTATTGGACACAGGTGTTTATTACTCAGTGAGCAATTGACAATTGTGAATTGTGGTGCTTCGGCGACAAACAGTTAATAGGATGGTGGCATGCCAACGGTTATGCGGGTAAGTTTAACTTAAACGTGAGTTTACTGTCGAGTTTTGATAGTTCTAATAAGAAACAGTGGTTGCAAATCGGTAAGGAGAAAAAAGTCGCAGTGGTTTCTAAAAATTGTAATTGTTAAAAGTTGCAAGGGAAAGCGTTGTGGCTCAAAACAAAAAAGTGGATTAAAACAAAAAAGGATAAAAATTTGCAAATATCTATAAAACGCGAACACAAGAGAAAAAAAAGTTTAATATTAATATTCGCCATAACGGTTACGGTTTTGGCGGTGTTGAATGTTTTATCAAGATTTAGTACGACTTTTTTCTCCTTACCGATTTGCAACCACTGTTTCTTATTAGAACTATCAAAACTCGACAGTAAACTCACGTTTAAGTTAAACTTACCCGCATAACCGTTGG
>BNZF01000162.1 GCA_026000865.1 Clostridia bacterium | reverse complement strand
TTACTGCACACGAGCGATTATTTAAAGAGTATTTAATATTACAAAAGTCCCCTTTGGGGCTTTTTGTTTTGTTTGACAAGTTGATTTTATTATAGTAAAATAACATGGATATTTAAACACCACGGAGGTAACAAAAAAAATGAACGATTTAAACCTCGATGAATTAACCCTCGATGACGCCGTTGAATTATACGCTAACGGACATTATGTATACAGCTATCGCAGAAACGAAGTTGACGCGGATTATCACGAAATGTCAAATCACGCATTGAAAAAAGGCGTTGACCCCATGGACTTAGACCCAAAAGAAATAGAACAATTTTTTTATAAAAGCTGACGTCGGAGAGTTGAAAGTGTATAGTGTAAAGTTGAAAGATACTGTATTGTTAGTTTATTAGAAAGCCATGGTTGCAAATTATTTATGAGGAAAAAGTTGCAGTGGCTTCTAAAAGTTGCAGTTATTAAAAGTTGCAGAGGAAAGCGTTGTGGCTCAAAATAAAAAAATAAAAGAGTTGCAAAGGCGTCGGATAGTTGAAAGTGTATAGTGTAAAGTTGAAAGGTACTGTATTGTTAGTTTATGGTCGCGGTTTGCGGTTATAAAAAAACGCCATGATTACAAATTATTTATGAGGAAAAAGTTGCAGTGGCTTCTAAAAGTTGTAATTGTTAAAAGTTGCAGAGGAAAGCGTTGCGGCTCAAAGGAAAAGAAATGAAACTTGGAATGGTAGGGTTGCCCAATGTTGGAAAAAGCACACTCTTCAACGCTTTGACAAATGCGGGAGCGGAGAGTGCTAACTACCCTTTTTGCACAATCGAAAAAAACATTGGCATAGTGAGTGTGCCAGATACACGGCTGGACTGGCTTTCGGAACAATATGACCCTGATAAATTTACACCTGCAACTCTTGAATTTGCCGACATTGCAGGGCTTGTTCGGGGTGCTTCAAAAGGCGAGGGTTTGGGTAACAAATTCTTGGCGGATATTCGCGAAGTTGATGCTATTGTCCATGTTGTGCGTTGTTTTGAGGACGACAATATTATCCATGTTGACGGAAATATTGAGCCAGCACGTGACATTGAAACCATTAATCTTGAATTGATTTTTTCTGATATTGAAATATTGGAACGACGCATTGATAAAGCAAAAAAAGCTATGAAATCTGACAAAAAATATGCAAGCGAAGTCGAACTTCTTGAAAACTTAAAAGCTTTTTTAGAGGACGGCAACTCTGCTCGAAGCTATGATTATACCGAAGATGAGACGGCTATTATCTCGACAGTTTCTTTGCTTTCACTAAAACCTGTAATTTATGCTGCTAATCTTTCCGAAAAAGATTTCCGTTCGGGCATTGAAAATAATACTCATTATCTTACTGTAAAAAACATCGCTGAAAAAGAAAAATCCGCGATATTGACGTGTAACGGTAAAACCGTCCCATTCTTTCGGAATGCAAGGGTCAACTTTAAGACCTTGCC
>BNZF01000161.1 GCA_026000865.1 Clostridia bacterium | reverse complement strand
GTTGGGGACAGTGCTGGGACGATGTTACCCAAGGAGGTATCCTTCTCTATGCCATCAACACTAACGACGATTATTATATTTCACGTGCCGAACGTCATGTACAATATTGGGTAAACGGCGAAGGCGTAATCAAAATAATGGAGGGCGGACTTCGCTGGTTAACAGACTGGGGTTGCTTGCGTCATGCAACTGCGGCGGCGTTTACCGCACAAGTTGCTTGTGACACCATTCTTAAAAGCAGTCCAAAACTCGCAACATATGAAGATTTCGCCAAAACACAAGTAGACTATTCTCTTGGAGTTAACCCCGAAAATTTCTCTTATGTTGTCGGATATGGTGAAGATTATCCTAAAAATCCGCACTCACGTACCGCACACGCAACTTGGATGGGAGCACTTCAACGTGAACCTGCAAATAACCGTCATACTATATATGGTGCACTTGTTGGTGGACCTGGTGCAAACGGAGATTATGTTGACGACCGTAATGATTATATGTATACAGAAATAACTACCGACTATAACGCGGGATATACAGCAATGCTTTGTGCATTGATACAAAAATACGGCGGAAAAACTGACCCGAATTTCCCGCCACAAGAAGTCTATAATGACCCAAGTAAACCAGATTCTCTTGAACTTTTTGTAAAAACACAAATGAGCGAGGACTCCGCAAACGGAACAACAATCATTTTTAACTTAAATAATCATACCGCTTGGCCTGCACGTGTTGTTGATAATCTCTCATTCCGTTATTATATGGACCTTAGTGAGCTCGTAACCGCTGGTCTTAACCCCGAGGATATGGTAATAAGATGTGACCGTGATGAGTCAAAAATGCACAGTTTTGTAACACAAAACGCAACTTGGACTAAGCCTATAAAATATGGAACAACAGGTAATATATATTATGTTGAGGTGTCATTACCTGACGGCAGGGCTTGTTTGCCGATTGCGGACGACTTTTTTGACTGCGAAGTAATACTTGCTTTTGTAATGCCGAATTATGCAAGCGGTTGGGATAGTTCAAACGACTATTCCCGTAAAGGTCTTGTCAAAGGCGTTGATGTAATAAACCAAAATGTTCCTGTTTATGTAAATAACCAACTTGTTTTCGGTATTGAACCAGATGGTACAACAGTAACACCTTCCGAAACAACCACAACAAAGCCTCCTGTAATAACTACCCCTGCACCTACAACAACTACCTCAAATACAACTACTACCACAACAGTCAGTAATAGCAGTTCTACTGCTTCTAATACCTCTTCTTCACAAAATCCTAACTCGAAAATAGGCGATGTTGACGTTGATGGTCAAGTTGGAAAAATAGCGGACGTTGTACTTCTTGGTAAGCACGTTGCAAGCAAAATTACACTCACAGGTCAAGGCCTAGTCAATGCGAACTGTGACACAAGAGACCTTGCGGTTAATGTTGCAGATTTACAAGCCCTTATTAAATATATGTTGAAACAGATTGACAC
>BNZF01000160.1 GCA_026000865.1 Clostridia bacterium | reverse complement strand
AATTATTTTGTGTGTTGTAATAATTATTTTACTGCTAGTAACTATTGCTCTTCTGCTGATTAGCCGTAAAAAATCTGATTTTAGTGAAATTACAGAATTATTAAAACGAACCGCAGACGAACAACGCGACAGCGTTGCAAAACAAATTAGTGCAGGAGCAACAGAACAATTTCAGCGTTTTGGTGTGATTAGTGAGAGTATTCAAACAACATTGCAGTCAAGCCGTGAGGAAGGGGCAAGACAGACACATGAGTTTCAAGTGCGAATTGATACTCGGTTGAGTGCAATTCAGCAGAGCAGTATAGAAAGTAATGAGAAAATTAATGTTAGCGTGAACAAAACTTTACAGGACAATCGACAGGAAACAAATGAGCAACTCAGCAAATTTTCACAGGGGCTTGATACACGTCTTTCTGCTATTCAAAAAGAAACATCAGATACTCTTAGAATGAGTCGTGAGGAAATAACTAAACAATTACAATTTTTTGGTGAACAGGTTGATAGTCGTCTTTTGTCTATTCAACGCAGTAATACTGAGAATATCGAAAAGGTCAACATAACTCTTGAAAATAAAATGAAATCACTTCAAGAGAGTAACGAAAAACGTCTTGAACAAATGCAAGGAATTGTTGACGAAAAATTACAGAAAACGCTTGAAACTCGCCTGTCGCAGTCGTTTGAACTTGTTAGTAAACAACTTGACAATGTTCAACAAGGTTTGGGTGAAATGAAAAGTCTTGCAGCAGACGCAAAAAGTCTTAAAAATGCGTTGATTAATGTCAAAGAACGCGGTACTTATGGTGAGGTGCGTCTTGAAAAATTACTTTCGGATATTCTTGCACCGAGCCAGTATGACGTTAACGCAGAAATTTCAAACGGAAAACGTGTTGAGTTTGTAATTAAATTACCAGGCAACGGCGACACTCCTTTACTTTTGCCGATTGATAGTAAATTTCCAATTGAGGATTATAATCGTTTGCTTGACGCGGAAGATAAATCGGCAATAGATAATGCGAGAAAGTCGCTTGTGGCTACAATTCGTAAGTCTGCACAAGATATACACGATAAATATATCGTTCCTCCGAAAACAACTGATTTTGCGTTAATGTTCTTGCCAACAGAGGGGCTATATGCCGAGGTTGTGCAAAATGCCGCGTTGTTTGAGGAGTTGCGTGATAAATATAAGGTTACAGCTGTTGGTGCAACAACGCTGTCTGCGTTTTTGAGTTCGCTTCAAATGGGATTTAAAACACTCGCAATTGAACAGCGTTCACAGGAAGTTTGGGACACGCTTCGTTCTGTTAAAAAACAATTTGGCGATTTTGAAACTCTCCTAACACAAGCTCATAAGCAATTACAAACTGTTGACAATACAATTGAAAAAATCGTCGGAGCACGTACAAGAGCAATTAACCGTGCGTTAGAAGACGTTGAAGTGCTTATTGAAAAAAATGCGGTTGTTGATAATTCAAGTGTTTTAGAAGTTTTAGAAGATA
>BNZF01000159.1 GCA_026000865.1 Clostridia bacterium | reverse complement strand
AATTTGCAAGCAAATTTCAATCGAAACGGTTATAGTTAAATAATTAGAAAAACAATCTCAAAATTACCATTAAGACTTTAACACAAAAACCACCTTGGAGAAACAATAAATATGGAATGTGCCAAAAAAATAGCGGTTTTAGGCTACGGTGTAGTCGGGTCAGGCGTTGTTGAACTATTTTATAAAAACCGAAAGCAAATTGAACAAAAAGCGGGTTATTCGCTTGATATAAAATATATTCTTGATATTAGAGATTTTACCGATAGTCCTTATTCAGAAAAATTTACTAAAAATATTGACGATATTGTAAATGACATCGAAATTATTGCTGTTGCCGAGTGTATGGGCGGAACAAAACCTGCTTTTGATTTTGTCAAAAGTTGTCTTGAAAACGGCAAAAGTGTAGTAACTTCTAACAAAGAACTTGTTGCTATGAAAGGTGACATTCTGCTTAAAACTGCAAAAGAACATAATTGCAACTTTTTGTTTGAGGCATCTGTTGGCGGTGCAATTCCAATTATACGACCGCTTCATAAATGCCTTGCCGCAAATAAAATCACCCAAATTACAGGCATTTTAAACGGCACAACAAATTATATTTTGACAAAAATGGAAAATGAGAGTATAGTATTTAGCAAAGCCCTCTCACAGGCTCAACAACTCGGATATGCCGAACGTGACCCTTCCGCTGACATACTCGGTGATGATGCTTGCAGAAAGATTTGCATCCTCTCCTCTCTCGTTTTCGGAAAACATGTCTACCCGCAATATGTTTAGACAAAAGGTATTCGTGAAATTACTCTTGAAGATATTGCACAGGCTAGAGAACTCGGTTATAAAATAAAGTTAATTGCTAATGTACAAGCAGTTGAGAATTAAAATTTTTAATGATTTCATAGTGGGTAATTGCGGGTTTTCCGTTTGCAATAACCGCCATTTTCTGTCTGTCTTTTGGGTTACGCCCAATCGGTGCGTTTATAGTGTCGTTTTGTGAAATTTTTCCGCACACAACAGTTCGATATTGACGCATTATTCTGTGCTGGGAAAGTTGTTCAGACAGAAAAATATGAGAGCCATCATTCTTTGCGACAACGAGCAAACCGCTTGTGTCCTTGTCAATCCTGTGAACAATTCCAGGGCGAATAACCCCGTTAATCGAGGATAACCTGTCACCGCAATGATAAAGCAGAGCATTAACAAGCGTCCCTTCATAATGTCCTGGTGCGGGATGAACTACCATACCTTTTGGTTTGTTTACAACAAGCAAATCATTATCTTCAAAAACAATTTCGATAGTTATGTCTTCTGCTTTCAGAACAAGATTTATGGGTTCTGGTAAGATAATTTCAATTGTATCTTCAATTGCAAGAATATATTTTTTTTGTCTGATTTTGCCATTCACAGTGACATTGCCTTTTTCAATCAAATTGACCGCGTTTGTTCTTGAAATATCGGTGTTATCTGCTATATATTTGTCAAGACGATTTGGCTTTTCGACCTTTAATATC
>BNZF01000158.1 GCA_026000865.1 Clostridia bacterium | reverse complement strand
ATTATTTTGTAAAAATAAAAAGTCAAATAGGTACATCTTCTTCAATTATTTCTTCAAGATTTTCCAATTGAGTAGGGAATTTCTTTAAATAATCCTCAGTGCTTGTTGGTAGGCCTTTTTTTTGCAGTTTGATGAGTACAAATTCTTTGATGAGGGTGTAAAGAACGGCGAAAAGAGGTATGAAAAAGACCATACCCATAAATCCAAACAGCCCGCCACCAAGGAAAATTGCAAAAAGCACCCAAAATGTCGGCAAGCCGAGGCTGTCGCCAAAAAGTTTTGGGGCAAGGATATTTCCGTCAAGCTGTTGCAAAACGAGTATAATAATAGCATAAATTATAGCAAGTTTGGGCGTTTCAACTAAAAGCAAACAAATGCTCGGAATTGCACCAATAAACGGTCCGAAAAAAGGTATCATATTCGTAATGCCGATTATAAAACTAATTAAAACGGCGTATGGCATATCAAAAATTTTCATCGCGATAAAATTTACCATTGCAACGATGAGCGAATCTAAAATATTGCTTGCGAGAAACCGATTAAAAGTCTTGTTAGCTTTCGAGCAAATATATAAAATAGTATAATGAGCATTTGTCGGGAAAATCGCGATTATAGCTTTTTTGCATTGTGCAAGGAAAAGCTCTTTGCTGAACAACAGATAAACCGCAACGATACAGCCAATCAAAAAGTCTTTTATGCCGACAGCAAAAGCAATTGTGCCGTCACGCATTTTTAAAATCAAATCGTCAAACATTGGTTTATATGATTGAAGTTTTGAAAAAATAAAGTCGTTTACTTTTTTGAAATCAATGTTCCAGTCGTCTTTAAGTGTTTTATTGCTGTAAAAATATTTATTTACAAGGTCCTGCAAAGTGTTTAAGTAGGAAGACAAATTGGTAAAAATTTGCTGAATACTGCTGATTAATTCGGGAATTGCGTTGATTAAAAGCACCGTTAATAGAGAGAGAACAATAATAAAAGACAGAGCAATCGCAATTCCGCGTTTAAGTTTTGGGCGTTGTTTTTTCTTTTCTAAAAATTTGAACCGTTTTTCAAGAGTCATAACGAGCGGATTTAGGATAAAAGCAATACAAAGTCCCCAAATCACAGGCGAAATGGCAACTAAAATATCATTAATATAGCGAAAAACTTCCTTGTAATTAAAAATAATTACAGCAATTATGGCAACAATTGTAAACGTTATAACAGTATAAAAAGCAATTGAATGATACTTTTTGTTTTGTTCAATTTTTATTTTTTTTTCAACACCTTTCAGCGGGTAGTAGCAGGTAACACCTGCCTGCATTTTCGCGTCGGCAGGTAACACCTGCCTGCATTTTCACGTCAGCAGGTAACACCTGCCTGTATTTTCGCGGCATAGTTTTAATTTATGGTTAGTTAACTAACGCGGGCGGTTTATAATTAAAAGCGGGTAGCACCCACCCGCATGCATTTTCGTGGCATAGTTTTAATTTATGGTTAGTTAACTAACGCGGGCGGTACGTTTTATAATTAA
>BNZF01000157.1 GCA_026000865.1 Clostridia bacterium | reverse complement strand
CATTATAGTCATTAAATTTAATAACGGGTTGGGGTTTAGCATCTATAATTATATGATTTAAAACAATATGCTTCACAGCGACAGCAATTGAGCTGTTCGAGTACTGCTATCGCTCACGTCTGCATAACTTTAAAACTTATCAGCTTGATATAAATATAGAACCTTTTATTAATTTAAATGACTATAATTCAACAAAAAAATAAAACAACACAACAAAAAACAACGCGGTTAAATGTTTTAGTTATGTATGATTTGTGTGTGTTATTCATTCCACTTTTAATCCTAACATTAATATAAAATTTAGAGTATATTGAATATTATTATACTCATAAAATTTGGTGCGTCAAGTATTTTTGGGAATTTTATACATTGCACTAATTTTAAGATAAAATAACTCACATAAGTGTCCGTATTACGGCGGGCACTTAAAATGATGCAGAAAAATCCCAAAATGACATATTAGATAATTTAACAGATTTTTTCATAATTACCTCCATTCAATGGCAAGATGTTATTTGCTTTCAATTTTCACATCATTGCCATTAACTGTTATCACTTGTGAATTGCTAATGGGATATAATTTCAAATCAGTTCCATATTCGGTTATAATTTTTTCAACCGCTTTCTTAAATGGGAAATTTGTGTAGTGTGGCAACGGATAAAATTCAACCACATTCAAAGCGGAGAAATCACTTAAATTTGGTGCTTTTTTGCAATTGTCCAAACCTTTTGCATATTCTATATTCGGTGAGACAATCACCCCACCTGCTGATTCTCCAATGAATAATTTGCCACTGTTAATCTGCTCTGCAATTATTTTGTCAGCACCTGTTCGCTTTAACTCTTGAAGTAGGAAAAATGTGTTTCCTCCTGTGATGTATATATAATCGTTTTTTTGTAATTTACTTGAAATTTCGTTATTTGTTGCAGTGGATATTTCTAATTCGTCAACAATCAACCCAAGTTTCAAAAGTGCCTTTTTTCCCGAACTGACATAAAAATTTACTGTACAGGCGATACCTCCAAAACCATACAAATGGTCAGTTTTGCTGATAAAGAGTTAGATTACGCGATTATCTGCGGTGGTGGTCCTGCTATGGGATTAAAAGAATCCGCCGAGTGTGCCAAACTTATCAACGCAAAACACAATATTGTTGTGCATCTAAACCCTGGAAAATTATTTGACCGTGTTAAAGCTGAAAAATGGGATGCCACAAACAAATTAATTATTGAGCCAAGGGAGGAAATTGAGCTATGAAGTTAATTTCATCGTTAATAGTTGTGTTAGACATGGAACGTTCTAAAAGATTTTATAAAGAGGTTCTCGACTTAGAAATTGAAACCGATTTCGGTGCAAATGTTGTTTTTACGGGTGGTTTAGCTTTGCAAACGCTTGAAACTTGGACTAAATTTATCGATGGTCTTTCTACCAGTTTCAAGGGTAATGATGCTGAATTATACTTTGAAGACAAAAATAACAATCTGTTGGGTAAAATCGCTGCTTATTGTATAATGGGTCAT
>BNZF01000156.1 GCA_026000865.1 Clostridia bacterium | reverse complement strand
ACCTATTACCTGTCTAACATAACTCTATAAAAATGAGGTAACCTTATCAAACTATATAACAGTCTGGAAAAAAATCTTTCACAAATTAAACTGATGTGTGATGGGTCCGAAGATATGATAATCAACGAAGTGTATATCAGCGGTGTGCATTGTGCATTACTGGCTTGTGACGGCATGGTAAGCAGTTTGGATTTAGCCGAAATGGTAACTATTCCTCTGTCAAAGATTTATATTGACCATTCAAATATACAAGATGTACAGCAAACAGAACAACCTGTACAACAAGAAGACCAACAGTCAGACCCTCAAACATCACAAGATGTACAACAAGACCAACAAGCCGACCCCTTAACAGAAGAACTTTTTAAACAGATTAATAATAACTTGCTTCTATCAATGGACAAGCCCGAAATTGAAGATTTCTCGAAATTATTTTCGCTTTTATATTCGGGTTTTGCGGTTTTGCTCCTTGACGGCAAAAACATCGCCCTCGGTTTTGGGATACAAGGCTACCCTTCAAGAGGTGTTGAAGCCGCTTCTGGTGAGGGAAATATCCTTGGGGGACGTGACGGTTTTGTTGAAAATGTCAGAGTTAATATGTCACTGATACGCCGTCGCATGAAGTCTGAAAACTTAAAATTTGAGTTTTTAAAATTCGGCTCAGAGAGCAAAACAGACGTTTTTCTGTGCTATATGCGTAACAAAGTTCCAAAAGAATTAATCGGGAAAATCAAAAAATCACTTGAAAGAGTTGAGCTTGAAACAGTCATGTCCAGCGGTTATCTTCGTCCGTTTGTTGAGGGCGACCACAATTCTCTTTTTGATACAGTCGGAACAACCGAGCGACCCGACGTGCTTTGCGGAAAATTATTAGAAGGCAGAGTTGGCGTAATTATTGACGGTACACCGTTTGTTTTGGTAATACCGCGACTTTTTAATGAGCTTTTTCAGACTTTGGATGATTATAATTTTAAACCATATTACGCAACTTTTATACGTTGGCTAAAATATATCGGCATGATTTTATCGTTACTTTTGCCCGCTGTATATGTCGCTGTGGCAATCCACCACCCAGAACTTCTCAACCGAAAACTCTTGACAATTTTGGCTGAGGCGGAGCAAAATTCGCCTTTTCCGCTGATAGTTGAGGCACTTGGCACACTTTTAATGTACGAAATAATCCGCGAAGCAGGACTGCGTTTGCCCGAAAGTATCGGCGGAACAGTCAGTCTTGTCGGCGGTTTAATCATCGGTGAAGCAGCAGTTTCAAGCGGATTTGTGAGCCTTCCCATGCTAACTATTGCAGCACTTTCTGTAATCAGCGGTTTGATTATCCCCGACCTAAACCAATCCACAACAGTTTTAAGGCTTGCTTTTGTGCTTGCTGGCGGTATTTGGGGACTTTTTGGAATATCTCTGCTCGGTGCATTTGTACTTTTTAATTTGTGTGCGAGCGAAACCTATGGTTTTCCGCTGACCGCACCGCTCTCGCCTTTTTCACTAAAAGCAATGCGAGATGTCGCCGTCCGCGTACGCTTCCCCATAATGCAGAATGGGA
>BNZF01000155.1 GCA_026000865.1 Clostridia bacterium | reverse complement strand
CCGACAAGAGTTATTTGAACAGCAGAGAAGAAGAATATACCAATTAAAAGAGGAGCAAAACCGAAAGGGATATTTTGCCAAAATAATAATTTCATTATAAAATAAACAACAGCGATAACTAAGCTAATACCTGATAAAACACCGCCGATAATGGTTGCCAGCCTTAGAGGAAGAGTTGAAGTTAAAGTAAGTCCACGCATTGCTGTATCAAAATATTTTAAGAAAGAATATGAAGATTTGCCATATTTACGGGCATCTTGAACATATTCAACGGTGCAATAATTTTTGCCGACATATTCAGCGATTAAACTTCGGCTGTCAATCACAGGCCACTCACGTGCAAACAAATGTTTGTAAATTGCTTTATCATAAAGTCCGAAACCGTTGAAATTTTCGATAAATTCAAAGTCGGACAGATTTTTTAATGTTTTATAATAAGTACGTCTCACCGCGTTCATAAGCGGATTTTTTTGTGATTTTTTTCTGTTGCTTAAAACGGCCTTATAGCCTTGTTCCCATTTTTTTATAAATTCTTCAATCAGCTCGGGAGGCTCTTCAAGGTCTGAGCATATCATAACACAGCAGTCTCCTGATATATGCCTCGCAACGTTATAACCTGAACGTTCAGGACCAAAATTGCTCATGTTTATAATAATTTTGAAGCGTTTATCTTTTTCTGCAATTGCTTTAAGAATATCAGCGGTATGGTCGGTACTGCCGTTGTCAGCAAGAATATATTCAAAATCATATTGCGGAAATTTTGCCATAACCGCAGTAATTCTGTCATATAATTCCCAAAGATTACCCTCTTCGTTATAACAAGAAGAACCAATACTGATTAGTTTTTTCATAAAGCCTCATTTGTGATATTTTTTATTGGAAATTCTTTGGCGTATAAGGCGTATTAAGTATAAATATAAATAGAACAATTGTAAAGTCACTACACTTCTATAATCTGCCCTGCCCTACTCTTTCCTACACCTCTCTACTCTGCCTTTGTGCGTATTTATGTATTCTATCATATATATAATTTATTGTCAAAAAAATTTAATAAAAAATTCATAAACAAAGCAAAGTCAAAAGATAGACTTTGCTTTGTTGTAATATTTGTCCCAAAACTTACTTTTTATAATTAATAGTTAAAATTTAATATAATCGTTAAATAGACTTGAACTTACTTTTTATAGTTTTTTTGTAAGTGAGGGTGTTCGGGGGCGGAGCCACCGATGTGCAGGGCTCCGTCCTTTTTATTTATATTCTATGGGTTTTACCTGAAAACATTACAAATAATTATGAGTTGAGCACATTAATTTGCTTTACTATTTGGAATGCGAAACACACTTTTAAATTTGCAGTATTGGAAATTTTGCCATAATAAATGCGTTCTAATGAAGTGACTATATAAGGTATTAGCCGAGAAATTGTAATAATTTTAAAAAAGTGGGGTGCGTCACCTTATACCCGCTTTATAGTGGGGAATTGTCACTAACGCTATTGTATCAAAACTATTAAAAAGATAATATATATGCGAATCACTTTTTAAAACCTATTTTTTTTAATAGTATAGTATAAATA
>BNZF01000154.1 GCA_026000865.1 Clostridia bacterium | reverse complement strand
AGATTATTGATATGGTTAGAAATTTGCCTGATGAAACTGTTATTTTTGATATTGATGAGACACTGAATATTAAAATTACAAGCGGTTCAACTAAATATGCGATAAAAGGTCTTGATAGTGAGGAGTTTTCACGTATACCGTTTTTTGAACCAGATAAAAAAATCACTCTAACTCAAAATATTTTAAAATCAATGATTGAACAAACGATTTTTGCTGCTGCAACATCTGACCAAAAACCTATCCTTAAAGGTGAACTTTTTGAAATTAAAGACGGCGTTTTTAACATGGTTGCAAGTGACAGTTTTAGGCTTGCAATCAGAAAAGAAAATATCAATACCGATGTGGAATATAAATTTGTTGTTCCTGCGAAGTCTTTGTCCGCAGTTGCACACATATTACAGGACGATAACGAAAAAGAAGTAGAATTTTCGAGTAACGGCAAACACGCTGTTTTTAATCTGAACGGATATTCGATTTTTACCCGTTTGCTTGAAGGTGAGTTTATTGCATATAATAATTTTATCAGCATTGACCCAACTACCGAAGTAATCGTTTCGACCGAAGATTTTTCAAAAGTACTTGCAAGAACAACTTTTTTAATTTCAGAAAAAATCAAAAATTATGTTAAATGTAACTTTGAAAATTCTCAAATCGATTTGGATTTTAAGTCCGTCAACGGTACTTTTAACGATACAGTATCCGCCGACATCACAGGTGATTCTATTCTAATTGGTATCAGCCCAAAATTTATGCTTGATGCCCTTAAAGCTTCAGATAGCGACAAAGTTTTAATAAAACTTTCTTCCGCAGTTAAACCGATTATCATTTACCCAATTCAAGGTGACTCGTTTACCTACCTCATAATGCCGATGAATATCAAATAAATGCTACGCGTTTATAGGTAATAGTGAATAAGTGTCGCCTTTGGCGACAGGTAATAAGTAACAGGTAACAGGTTGTGGTGTGACGCTTCGCGTCACGTTTACGCGGGGTAGCTTAATTTAATCGTTTGTTATCGGTCGCGTTTTGCAGTTTTATAAAAATACAATGTTCGCAAATCATTTATGCTAAAAAAGTTGCAATGGTTTCTAAAAGTTGCAATGATTAAAAGTTGCAAAGGTAAATCCAGAGTACCCAAAATAAAAGGAAAAAAAATGAATATAAGTATTAATACAGAAGTTATAACGCTTGACCAGTTTTTAAAATTTTCTGGTGCTTGTGCAACTGGTGGAGCAGCGAAAATTGCTATTAAAGACGGCGAAGTTAAAGTCAACGGTGAAGTTTGTACCCAAAGAGGCAAAAAATTATCTGATGGAGATAAAGTTGAATATAATGGGAATGTTTTATTAGTTAGCAGGAAATAGGGAATGCTTCGCATTCACAGTTAATAGTTTATAGTTAGCAGGTAATACCTGCCTGTTTTTCGCGACATAGTTTAACTGTATGATTATTTTAATTCCGCGTTTTGCAGTTTTATAAAAGTTAAATGGTTACAAATAAGTAAGGAGAAAAAAGTCGCAGTGTCTCCAAAAAGTTGCAATGATTAAAAGTTGCAGAGGTAAATTTAGAGTACCCAAAA
>BNZF01000153.1 GCA_026000865.1 Clostridia bacterium | reverse complement strand
CATATAAACCTAATACCTGTTAATAACATCAAAGAAACGAAATATTTTGTTGATGTAAAAAACATCGAAAAATTTAAAAACCAATTAGAAAAAAGCAAATTTAATGTAACTATACGCCGCAGACTTGGTGCGGATATTAACGCTGCTTGCGGTGAATTGAGAAGAACAAATGAAGAAATAGTTTAGCTTGGAAATAGTAAGAGTATTCCTCTTTAAAAAGTGGGACTTTGCCCTACACCATCTTAACTTTTTAATGTTAAAATAATCCAAAAGATAAATTGTTTAGTTAAATTAAAAATCTAATATAACTGTTCTAAAACCTGCTTTTTTAAAAAATTTTAATTGAATGGATTTCTAGGGATTCCCACCCCCTGATATGTGGTGCTTTGCCCTATATCTTAATTATATAAGTTTTAGAACATCTCAAATATAAAAAGCAATTAGAAAAAAGCAAATTTAATGTAACTATACGCCGCAGACTTGGTGCGGATATTAACGCGGCTTGCGGAGAATTGAGAAGAACAAATGAAGTTATTCAAACGCACTGACATTGGCAAACGTAAAGAAAATCAAGATACAATTGATAATAAAAGTTTTGAAACAGGCGTACTCGCTGTTGTTTGTGACGGTATGGGCGGAGGGCTTTATGGCAAAGAAGTTTCTGAACGTGCCGCAAACAGATTTATCCGAGTGTTTGAAAAAGGTTATAACCCTGATATGACCGATTTTTATGATTTGCTAATTTTAGCTATGCAAGAGGCAAACTCTGTTGCTTATGAAGTTGGCGAAATTGCTCGTCGGATTGGTGCAACATCTGGCACAACTTGTGTTGCCGCTTTTGTCACAAAAGATTTGGCACATATCGTTAATGTCGGCGATAGCAGGGCATACTTAATAGACAAAGACGAAATTAAACAAATTACAACCGACCATTCCGCCGTACAATTAATGTATGACCTTGGTGAAATTACCAAAGAGGAATTGAAAACTCACCCTCGAAGAAATATTTTACTTAGAGTTCTCGGCGTTGAGCCAACAGTAAAAGCCCAGTATATCAAAAAGAAATATGATGACGGTTTGTTGATGCTCTGCTCAGATGGACTAACTAATGCAGTCAGCGATGAACAAATATTAGAAATAGCCAACTCGACTTTTTTGAATGTCAGTGCAACTACTCTTGTTGAACAGGCAGTAATAAATGGCGGAAGCGATAATATATCTGTTATAATGATTGCAAAGTAGATACGGCAATCTAATATAATTGTGGAAATTGCCTCTTAATTTCGCCATTTATTAGTGGTAATGTTTTGTATTTATACGAGTTTCTGGCGAAGTATAATAGACCTGTTATAAAACCTCATTCCATAAATAGTTTAACTTGTAAATATTGAGGCCGTTCACTCTAAAAAGTGGGTATTAGCCCCACACCCGTCTTTATTTTTTTAACGTAGAGTAGTACAAAAAAAGATAGGTTATTAATGCGATTCACCCTTTAAAATTTGCAATATAACTGAACTCCTAAAACTTATTTTTTATAGTTTTTTGTAAGTAATGGGGTGCGGTGCATACCCCCGATAAGCGGGCAGAGCCCGCAA
>BNZF01000152.1 GCA_026000865.1 Clostridia bacterium | reverse complement strand
GTAATATAGCGTGCTTATCCTAAAACTCATAGCTATTTATGAGATTTTTTTAGGATTTATCGTTTTGAGCACAACAGAATTGCGGTGGTCCCCCGATTATCAACGACGGGGTACATGAGCCCATTACTTACAAAAAAATACAAAAAATAAGTTTTTGATAAGTCTAATACACCACAAAATTTTTAAAAGTAAATTACTATGTTTATAAAAAAGTAGTTGCTACAATTATAGAACATAACAACTACTTTGTATATACTTGAACGGGCTATAAAAACGCGCATTTTTGACTTTTATCTGCAAATACTCATTATAATGATTGCGTTTATTTGACTATTAAGATAAAAGCAAAACAATTACTGCCTTTTGAGCGTGCAGACGGTTTTCCGCCTCTTCAAAAATTTCTTTTGCGTGTTCCTCAAAAATTTCAGTTGTGATTTCTTCCTCTCTGTGAGCGGGGAGGCAGTGCAATACCATTGCGTCAGATTTTGCGATTTTCATTATGTCGCGGTTAATTTGATAACCCTTGAAAGCGGTTCTGCGTGCAACAACATCTTTTTCCATACCCATCGATGCCCAAACATCTGTAATCAGCACGTCAGCGTCTTTTGCGGCTAGTACTATATCCGTTGTAAGAGTAAAATCAGGGAAATCTTTCGCAAAATCTAGAACTTTTTGGTCAGGTTCATAGCCGTTCGGTGTTGCACAAGTAAACTCCATACCAACTTTCAAACAGCCAACAATCAGTGAATTTGCCACATTATTACCATCGCCGATATAGCATACTTTCAAACCGTCAAAAGAGCCTTTGAACTCACGGATAGTCATTAAATCTGCCAAAATCTGACACGGATGGGAAAAATCAGTCAAGCCATTGATAACGGGTATACCGCTGTATTTCGCGAGGTCCTCGGCTTCTTGCTGCTCAAAAGTACGTATCATAATCCCATCGATATAACGTCCAAGAACTCTTGCAGTGTCTTGAACTGGTTCACCTCTACCAATTTGCAGGTCATTACTTGACAAAAACATGGGATAACCGCCAAGTTGATACATGCCAGCTTCAAAGCTTACTCTTGTTCGTGTTGACGCTTTTTGGAAAATCAGCCCAAGCGTTTTGCCTTGCAGACGCAAGTGCGGAATGTTATTTTTTTGCTCATATTTGAGCTGGTCAGCGAGATTTAGTATTTCGATTATTTCATCTTTTGATAAATCTAAAAGTTTTAGTAAATGCCTCATTTTTTATATTGACCTCTTTATAAATTTTGGTTTAATTCTGCAATATTTGAATACTTAATTTGTATTTTTTTACGATTATTTGTGTATCAAAATATCAGAAAATATTTTTAATCCTGCGGATAAATCTTCCTGTGAGATGTTCAAAGGTGGCAAAAATCTTATTTTATCTTTTGCTGTCAGAACAAGCAAGCCATTATCAAGACATTCTTTTGCAACGTCTTTTGCTGTTTTTGTTTTGAGTGAAATGCCGAGCATTAAACCGATACCGCTTATGTTTTCGACTTCTTCAAGTGGCAAGAGAGTGTTTTTGATATAGTCACTTTTCGACTTTATTTCTTCTAGCAGTTTTTGGATTTTGTCTAA
>BNZF01000151.1 GCA_026000865.1 Clostridia bacterium | reverse complement strand
TTTGTTGACTTGGAATATGACACATCTTGCCTGTGCAAGAGCCAATAATGGTGTTCGATTGCTCACATTTGAAGAGAACTTTAAAAACTTGCAAATAGTAATTCCTACTTGGATAATTACCTTAGTAAAGGATGTACCAAGAGATGAAAATTTATAATAATCTAACAGTCGAAGATATCCAAAAAATGCGTTATGAATCATATCTTAACCACAAAGATGAACTTGATAATGGAAATTCACAGCCTTTTCTTGACGAAATTCGTGAGGGTGCGAAAAAAGTTATTGCCGAACTTTCGGCAATAAAGAATAAAGATGGAGCAATTGTCGCCTACGGCGACAGTTAATAGTTAATAGTTAGCAGGTAACACCTGCCTGTTTTTCGCGGCGGGGAACCCCCGCTGGTGTTTCGCGTCATATTTTAACTGTGTGGTTAGTTTACTGTCGCGTTTTTATAGTATTACAAAAAAATATCCATTGTCGCAAATTAATTAGGAGAAAAAAGTCGCAGAGGTTTCTAAAAGTTGTAATTGTTAAAAGTCGCAAAGGCAAAGATGAAGTGCCCAAAATAAAAAATAAAAAAGATTAAAATTAAGATAGAGCAGTAGGAATAAATCACCCTGAAAGCAAAGTGAGGACTAAAAAAATGAAGTATAATTATAAAAGAACTGATATTAAGTTGTATGAATTGGCGGAAGTTTGCAGAAAGAATTATAATATTGAACCTGAACTTTATAAACAACATAATGTTAAGAGAGGATTGCGTGACGAAAATGGTAAGGGCGTTATTGCAGGTCTGACAGATATAAGCGAAATTGTTTCTTATGCAACTGAAAACGGTATTGAAGTGCCTTGTAAGGGTGAATTATATTACAGAGGCGTTGATGTTAAACAGTTAATTAAAGGTTTTATTGATGAGGACCGTCATGGTTTTGAGGAAATAATTTACCTTTTAATCTTTGGAGAGTTGCCGAATAAACAAGACCTTGGAGATTTTAATAACTTACTTACCGATTACAGAAAATTACCTAAACATTTTGTACGTGATGTTATAATGAATTTCACCAGTAGTGACATGATGAATAGCCTTGCAAAAAGTGTTTTGGCGTTATATTCCGAGGATAAACACCCTGATGACACAAGCCTTGAAAATGTTTTAAGACAAAGCCTTGAATTAATATCACTTTTTCCGCTGTTATGTGTGTATTCATATCAAGTTTATAACTATGATAAACGTGACAGCAATTTGATTATTCATCAACCACGTCCCGATATCTCTCACGCAGAAAATTTACTGCATATATTGCGAACAGACAACAAATACACAGCCTTAGAGGCAAGAGTACTCGACACCGCTTTGATTTTACACGCTGAACACGGCGGAGGTAACAACTCAACTGTCACAACTCACGTTGTAACGTCCTCGGGAACAGATACTTATTCAGCAATCGCGGCAGCTCTCGGCTCGCTAAAAGGACCAAAACACGGCGGTGCAAATATCAAAGTTGTGCAAATGTTTGAACATATGAAAACTCAAATATCTGATTATAGTGACGATGAAGAAATCAAAAGCTATCTGTTAAAATTATTAAATAAAGAAACTTTTGACAAAAGCGGTCTGATTTATGGCATGGGTCACGCGGTATATTCCC
>BNZF01000150.1 GCA_026000865.1 Clostridia bacterium | reverse complement strand
CTTTTTTCGTTTTACTTATTTGCAACCATTGGACCTTTATAAAACTGCAAAACGCGACAGTAAACTAACGAATAAATTAAACTATGATGCGAAAATATATGTGGGCATTGCCCACCGCGACAGTAAACTAATCATACAATTAAAACTCTCGCTTCCTTACGCCGAAGGCGATACCGCAATTGTCAATTGTAAATTAACAATTTATATTGTCAATTGTTAAATGCGAAGAACGCACTCGCTTCCTCAAAGGAAAGGTATTCTGAGTTAACTTTAATCATATAATTAACATTTTCGATAGTTTTTACAGTTTGAAAACCGTCACGGATTTTGTCGGCGGTATTTTTGACAATTGACAATCGTAAAATTGTTTTGTTAGTGCCAATTTCATTGAAGAGAAAATCGTTTGTAATGCTGTCCTCAACAACTAAAATCCTGTCATATAACGCGGGCGGAAAAACAAACGCGAATTTATTTGCAAGAGAATAATAACCTGTTAGGGTTGTTTCAAGCGATTTATCGCTATAAATTAGCCATTCAACAAGTGGTAAAGAATTGGTGATTGTGTTGATAATCGGTATTTCTATTATGTTGTCGTTGTTGATATCACCGCTAAGATACCCTGTCGGACGGATAGTTTTTTGTTTGAGAATTTGGATATTTTCGTTAGATAATTCGGGTACAGGCGGGGCATACAGTAAATCATAAAAATTATCATTTTTTAGCTCAATAATTTCTGTTTGCAGAAAATTATTACCGATATTCATGTCAATATAAAATCTTTTATTAGCCGTTTCATATAGCACTTGCACAGGTGCGAGTGCGTTTTCCGAGAGGTCAATATTAGTCTCATAATAAAGACTGTTTGTATATTTTAATCGCCTTAACTTAGCAGGTGAATTTGAGTTTTTGGCTGTCACGATAATAACATCATTAGCAGTATTATTGCTATTATATTCCAAATCATCCGTGCTGAACAGTCTAAAATATGAGTAATTTTCAGAGATATTAGGCTTTATTTTGCCATCTACATAGTCATATATTTCAAGTATTTTGTCATTTTGATTTATTGTTGAATATCCGACAATCAGTTTGCTTTTGCTATCTCCAATTGGTGCAATTTTGACTTGTTCGACTTCAATTCCCGGTGCGGCGTAGTCATAAACAGACGTCCATTTACCTTTTTTTTCGTCGAGAATATTCAACCGCAATGACATATCTTCTGAGGATATTTGCGTTCTCTCATAAAAAACAATTGCTTCGTTTGTGCCGTCACCATCAATATCCGCGACAGTGAAAGCGGATAAATTTTCGCCCTCTTTCGGGTATTTAAGGCGATAAGTTCCAGTGACCGCCGACTTTAAAGCAAGTTCAATCGCCTCTTCTTGTTCATTAAGCCTCGGCGGTGTCAGCAGAGTATCAATGCCTGCTATCGAGCAGGAAGAGAGGAGTGTAATTGTAAGGAGTAGTAAAATTGTTAATCTTTTCATTTTTTTATTTTTTAGTTTGAGCACTCTGTAATTACCTCTGCAACTTTTAATCATTGCGCCTTTGAAAAACCCTTGCGACTTTTTTAGCTTTACTTATTGCAATCATTGAACTTTTATAAGACTGTCAAAACGAGACAGTAAACTAATCATACAATTAAGCCTCTCG
>BNZF01000149.1 GCA_026000865.1 Clostridia bacterium | reverse complement strand
AATTTATTTTAGTATAATACGCTAAAAATTATTTTTTTGTCAAAAAATATTGACTTTCGTTTATGAAATTTGTTACAATTGTTAAAATCAAAAGTCAGTGTTTAATAACATATTGATACTGGATTTGTCCACTAACCTATTTTTAACATAATTTTAGCTTAGCAAATAATTCATTGGTTGGGTTAATGGACTAGTTTATCGAATTTGGCTACTTAAAAAATTTTAAAACTTGTTAAAAACAAGTGAATTTTTAGAAATGGGGTACAACTATGAAAAACATGAAAATCAAGGCGAAAATCATATTTGGTTTTGGCTCAACGATTGCACTAATGCTTGTTATTGCAATCACGGTGTTAATCACCAACCTAATGCTAATTAACAGCATCGGGCAAATCACATCGTTTTCGGATTTGCAATCAGCCTCTGTTAATGCAAAAGACAGCTTTTATGACGCACGTATTCAAGCAAAAGCATATACCATTCATGATGACAAAGAAGCTTATACGTCATTTATCGACCACTACCAAAAAGTAAAAGAATATACCGAACAAGCAATTACCCTCTCAGGCAAAAGTAAAGTAACAGAAAAATATGCTTCTGTTTTTGACAAAGTAAATAAAGCGACTGCTGATTACGCAGCAGCTATTGAAGTTCTTCACAGCACCTATGCAACTGCTGCTGATGGAAATGCAGCGGTAAATAAGGCTGGGGTAGAGCTTTTAGATAACTTTAATGAACTTTACGCTTCACAAATGACTTATACAAAAAATGACAACAATGCAGAAAATACTGCCGAAGTTAGAGCACGTTTAATAAAACTTCAAGACCTCTATGACCTTAGTGCAAAGTTTAACTTAACGCGTGTAAGCGTTCGAGTTTTGCTCACTTTTTATGATTCAAGTAAAGTGGACGCTGCTTTGAATAATATTAAAGAAGTAGAGACTTTGCTTACCGCATTCAGAAGTACAATTTCTGTACAAGCTGATATTGACATCGTTGATGAAAACATGGCAGAACTTAAAAAATACGAACAAAACCTAAAAGAATATATTGCAGCACAAGAAAAAAATATTCTTGCTGCGAAAGACATTGTTGATATTGGCGGTGTGGCTGTTGATGAGGTTGCAGCTGCATTTGATGACATTGATAAGGACCTCGCCAATGCACTTAAAGATTCTCGTAATGTTGCATTTTTAGCTCTTACCGTTGCTCTTGCAATCTCTGCTGTTGCGGTAATAGTTGGTGTTGCAATGGGTCTTACAATCAACAAATCCATCACACCTCCTGTTCAATATATCTCACAAATTCTTAGTGAAATTGGACAAAAAGGTCGTGTTAACTTCTCACAAGAAGAATGGGCAAAACAGAAAAAATTTGCAAGTGGTACAGACGAACTTGCGTTATGTTCGCAGTCGCTTGGAACAATGGCTGAGCGTCTCGAAGAAGTCGGCGATAAAATTGACAGTGTTTCACAAGGAGATTTAACAATTAACGTAAATTCTCTTGGCTCAGAAGATACAATCGGTAACGCTGTACTCGCAATGGTTGACAATCTCAATGCAATGTTCGGCGATATTAACGTTGCAACAAGTGAAGTTAGTGCAGGTGCAGGACAAATTTCCAACGCTTCGCAAGCCCTTTCACAAGGTGCAACCGAGCAAGC
>BNZF01000148.1 GCA_026000865.1 Clostridia bacterium | reverse complement strand
AAAATAGTTACGCAGTTCATCAATAGTTTTTGTTACGTCCCAACGGATTATGCAAGTATAGTAGTCGTTATTTGCGTCAGTAAATGTTATATTTTCACCGTCAACATCAGTTATAAAAATTGTATGATTTCCACCTGGAAAAAGCACACGAACTATCGAGCCTCGGCGAATTTGTTCCAAATAGCTAATGTCATAGTACTTTGGCCAAGCGATTGGGTCACCGCCATAGATAATATATGCTAACTCACAAGCATAAGCGTGACATTGACGAGTATTTTCGACAGGCGAATAGTAATTATTACAATAACCTTGTGTTTCACCATCCCAAACACGTCTGTGCAGGTAAATGGTGCAAGGAGTGTCAGTAACGCTTAGAGGAGTGTCTTCTTTTTCGTAATGATTATAAAATTTTCCTTCTGGTAATGCAACACGCAAAGCGGTGAGTGTCGCATCAAAGTTGCTCTTGGATGGATGGTCAGGCGGTATTAATGGACGTAATGTAGTGACAGCAGTTGTAGTTTCGCTGTCAGTTTCATTTATTACCTCTTCATTACTTGCGGTGGTGAGGGGTTTAGTTGTTACCTGTGTTAGTATTGGCTGTTCAGTGACAATCTTTTTGCCAGAGCAAGCAAAAAGCAAAAAAACAGCCATAGTCACAGTTAAAATGATTAAAATTTTCAATTGATATTATATCTTTCATAATCTTTTTATATCAGAACGGTAAATAGAGTTAAGTGGGCAATGTCAGTATATACTTCGTGGCGGGGACGCTACTAACTAACCATTGCTCGCGTGAAGTAGACTAACTATATAGTTAAACTATGACAAGAAATGTCACGGACACATGTTATGTGCCAGCGGGGGTTCCCCGCCACGAAATGCAGGCGGATGCTATCCTCTACTAACTAACCGTTGTCCGCGTGAAGTAAACTAACAGTTCATTTAAATTATGACGCGAAATGCAGGCGGATGCTATCCGCTATTAACTAACCGTCGTCCGCGTGAGTTAACTAATCGTACAGTTAAACTATGTCGCGAAATGCAGGCGGATGCTATCCGCTACTAACTAACCGTTTTCCGCGTGAAGTAGACTAACTATATAGTTAAACTATGTCGCGGACTGTCGCCGAAGGCGACACCATAACTATTAACTGTTAACTATTACCTATTAACTAACCATTGCTCGCGTGAGTTAACTAACTATATAGTTAAACTATGACAAGAAATGTCACGGACACATGTTATGTGCCAGCGGGGGTTCCCCCGCCACGAAATGCATGCGGATGCTATCCGCTACTAACTAACCGTTGTCCGCGTGAAGTAAACTAACAGTTCATTTAAATTATGACGCGAAATGCAGGCGGGTGCTATCCGCTACTAACTAACCATTGCTCGCGTGAGTTAACTAACTATATAGTTAAACTATGACAAGAAATGTCACGGACACATGTTATGTGCCAGCGGTGGTTCCCCGCCTACCGGTGTCCAAGCGGAATATACGATTTTCTTTCTGCAACAGATTTATAAGCGGGGCGAATGATTTTTGAAGCGTTGATGAGTTCTTCAATTCTGTGTGCAGACCAGCCTGCAATTCTTGCAACAGCGAAAATTGGTGTATAGAGTTCTTGAGGCAGGTCGAGCATAGAATACACAAATCCGCTGTAAAAGTCAACGTTTGCCGCAACACCTTTATAG
>BNZF01000147.1 GCA_026000865.1 Clostridia bacterium | reverse complement strand
CGCTGATATTTTGCTGATTACTGGTGCTGTCAACGAACAAAATATTAACGTTGTTAAGCAACAAATAGAAAAATTTCAACCTGAATATGTATATATAAATCCAAAATATCAGTCTGAATTAAAAGAGCTTTTCCCGAATATAGATATATTATCGAATGAAGATTTAGCAACAAAAAAAGTTGATATTGTTTTGAACGCATTGAGCGGTATGCAGGCAGATGTCACAAAATCTGCCATTTTAGCTGGTAATAATGTTGCACTTGCAAATAAAGAGAGTTTGATTTTTGACGGCAAATATATTATGCAACTTGCAAAAGAAAACGGAGTGAAGATTATTCCTGTTGACAGTGAACATTCCGCGATTTTTCAATGTTTGCAATGCGGAAAACATGTTCGCAAAATAATTCTCACTGCTTCGGGAGGACCTTTTTTCGGTTATACAAGACATAAATTAGAGACTGTTACCCGTGAAGATGTTTTTAAACACCCAACTTGGAATATGGGCAGAAAAGTTACCGTTGATAGTTCAACGCTTATGAACAAAGGCTATGAAGTTTTGGAAGCAATGGCTTTGTTTGACTTAACACTTGACCAAATTGAAATTGTTATTCACCCTGAAAGCATTGTGCATTCTGCGGTAGAATTTGTTGACGGGTCTGTGATTGCACAGTTAGGTTGCCCTGATATGCGTTTACCTATACAATATGCCCTCACCTACCCTAATCGCTTTGAAAGTCTTGTTAAACCTTTAAGCTTAACAGAAATCTCAAAATTGACGTTTTATAAACCAGATTTAGAAACTTTTACACCGTTGCGTGACCTGCTGGGAGCAATTCCAAATGGCACGTACAAAAAAATTATTGAGGTTAATGAAAAAAAAGTTGAAGAGTTTTTGAACGGAAAAATTGATTATATAGAAATTTTTAACACTAGAACTTGCATAGGAAACGGTTAGAAGAAAATTAACAGTATTTATTTCATTAACTATAACTAGAACTTGCATAGGAAACGGTTAGAATAAAATTAACAATATTTATTTCATTAACTATAAATAGAACTTGCATAGCGAAATGTTTAGAAGGAAATTAGCAATATTTATTTCACTAACTTAACTAGAAATTGCATAGGAAACGGTTAGAAGAAAATTAACAATATTTATTTCACTAACTTAACTAGAAATTGCATAGCGAAATGTTTAGAAGGAAACTAGCAATATTTATTTCATTAACTATAACTAAGGGACATTTAGAATTTTGAAATCCAAAAAAGTAAAACTATTTTTCTCGGCACAATTCATCTCACTTTTCGGTTCGTTGCTTGTTCAATACGCTATAATTTGGTATGTTACTTTGCTGACAGGAGAGGGCAGTTCTCTTGCAATGATAACTATTTGTAGCGTTTTACCGCAAGCAATTATTACACCTTTCGGCGGAGTTTTGGCAGACCGTCATAATCGTAAAATGTTAATCCAAATCGCAGATTGCTCAATAGCTTTTGCAACTTTGCTTTTAGCGTTGTTTTTAATATTCAAGTCAGACAGTTTGCTTGCAATTTATATCTGTTCAATAATACGTTCAATCGGTTCTGGTATTCAAACTCCTACTGTCAACGCGATGATACCGCAAATTGTTGAAAAAGATAAAATAATGGAAGTTAACGCTATTTTTACAACAATGTTTTCGATATTAGGCGTTATTGCTCC
>BNZF01000146.1 GCA_026000865.1 Clostridia bacterium | reverse complement strand
GATGGATATAATATTCTTTATCATCTGGTAAATCGTAGTTAAAAACAGCGTCAATTCCGTTAACATCAATACCTCTTGCGGCAACGTCAGTCGCAATTAAAACAGAAACAATTCCACTTTTAAAAGAATTCATTACCATAGTACGCTGAATTTGCTTCATATCACCATGAATACCTGTTGCACGGAAATTTTTGCTATTGAGAAATTCTTGAATTTCATCTACCATTTTCTTTGTGTTACAAAAAACAATAGCAGATTTTGGTTCATACATAAGCAAAAGCAAAAGCAAAGTTTCAAGTTTTCTATTTGGAGAAACCTCAAAATAAAATTGCTCAATTGTATCAACTGTTCGAGTTGCTTGTTTGATTTGAATAATCACAGGTTCATTTAAAAAGTCATTGATAATTGCCATAATTTCAGGGGGCATAGTTGCTGAAAACAACGCTGTTTGATGTTCAGATGGAATAGTTTTTAAAATTTCTTCAATGTCTTCTTTGAAACCCATTGACAGCATTTCGTCAGCTTCGTCAAGAACAACTTGTTTAACGTTTTCAAGACGTAATGTCTTTCGGTTGATATGGTCAATCACACGCCCAGGAGTACCAATAACGATGTTTACTCCACGTCTTAAATCGCGTATTTGATTTTCTATGCTTGCTCCGCCAAAAACCGCAAGGATTTTTAAGTTTTGCGTAAACTTCGCAAACTTGCGAAATTCGTCTGCTGCTTGCATAGCGAGTTCTCTCGTTGGACAAAGAATTAACGCTTCAACGTTTCTGCTAGCTTGCCCTCTCAGCAAGTTTTCAATAATCGGTAATGCAAACGCTGCTGTTTTCCCCGAACCTGTGTTTGAACGTCCGATAATATCTTTGTTATCCAATAATAACGGAATAGATTTTTTTTGTATGTCGGTCGGTTCCGTGTAACCTGACTCCTCTATTGCTTTTAGTAATTCTTCTGATAATCCTAACTCGGAAAATGTCATAAACTCTCCTAACGGCATTGTAA
Source organism: Clostridia bacterium (assembly GCA_026000865.1). Classification (GTDB taxonomy): domain Bacteria; phylum Bacillota; class Clostridia; order Oscillospirales; family Ruminococcaceae; genus BNZF01. The sequence goes on along the minus strand of BNZF01000146.1, from coordinate 718 downwards.
CTTTCAATAGTCTATTAAACTAGGAAATGTCGCCGTTTTCTTTTCTTGCGATTTATTATAAAAATTTTTAATTGCCGGCTAATATTTGTGGTTATATCCGATTAATTTTAGGTTAATTAACTATAATCTACTTGCAATAGCAGTTGCAAATATTAAATAACTAATTATATAGCAATTTGACTTTTTATAGATTATATTGGCTTGGATATTCAAATGATGCCTCTCTGTCTGTGAGGGTGGATAGCACGCCCCATGCCCATATTATGAGATTTATCTATGATTTAAAAAATATTCTATAAAAACGAAAAGCTATATTATAGACCTGAACTCATAATTTTTTAGGTTCCATACTTTGGAATATAAATAGAAAGGTCTGGGTTGCGGGGTTCCGCCCCTGCACATTGGGGCATAGGTACTGTGACAGTCCGCGGGACAAAGCGAATACTGGGTGACCGAGCCCTCTCACTTACAAAAAAACTATAATTTAGGACAGGTATTATGATAGCCCAGGCAAATAACAAAAAATAAATAGCCCGCAAAGCAGACTATTACTCTAATCACATAATCAATTGTGGAATAAAATGACTTTTTTGCTTATTACAAGTAGACAATCTTGTATTAACACCAAACCATTTGGAGATTTAACACTCAACCATTTAGAAATCTAAAAATCTATCTATTTAAGAGAGTTAAAATTTCTTATTTGCAGACATATGAC
>BNZF01000145.1 GCA_026000865.1 Clostridia bacterium | reverse complement strand
CGGATATACCAGTGATTTTTACACCATCAGGTAATTGCCCAAGTGTTACCAAAAGGCCATCAACACCTATACCATAATTATCATTTTTCATTAACACAGGAACGCTGACATTTATTTTGCCATTTGCAATTTCTTCGGCTGTCGGTTTAAATTCTATTGGGGTAAAACCATCACCACCAAGAAGAACTTCAACGGATTTTAAATAAGGATTTGTCGAAACAACTGTAATCTTCCCGCTTGTGAGTGTCATAGTAAATTGCTCACCAAGAAGAGTTGCTTCGTTAACGTCTTCCAAAGCTTTATCGCCATATGGTGCAATTACATATTCCGCAGAAACTGCTGTTGACACTCTTAAATTAATATAGGCAATTGTTATACCTGCGGGAATATCAGAGTTAATAGGCGTGAAGAAAAATCTGTAATTTCCGTCTCTTTCGCCAAGTTCGAGAACCTGTGCAGGTATATCGCCTGCACTAACAGGGTTTCTTGTTTCAATTTTAACACCTGCTGGCAAGTCACCAAGTGTGATTAACAAAGCATCCAAACTGGAAGTTGTACTTTCAAGTATTACTGGTAATTTTACAAGTGATGTTTCACTCGTACCGCTTGGAGTAACCTCAACATCTCCAAAGCCAACTTCGAGTTCAAGCGTTGTCGGCGGAGCAGGAGGGTCAACAGGAGCACCGTCAATAACAGTAACAAGAACTTCTGTTTTATTACCGCCAATATCTGTTGCAACTAAGGTTGCTGTTCCGACTTGATAGCCAAAAATTCTTACTGATTGTGGTTGTTCGCTTGCTGTTTCGGCATAAACATTAGCAAAACCTTTCCAACTCCAAGTTACATCTTCACTTGCTGTGAGCTGTGCAGAAGCACCATCTTTTTGCACGGTCAAATTTGTTATCGGCGTGCCGTTCAAAGATATTACTGGGAATATATTATCGGGGTTAACAATAACTGTGACAGGGGTTTCGTTTCCCGATTCATCAGTTGCGATTAAAGTTGTTGTACCGCCTTTAACGCCTTTGACAGTTGCTGTTCTTGCATTAGAAGTTTCAATTTTTGCAATTGCCACACTTGCAACTCTCCAAGTCACGTCCTCGTCCGCTGTGAAAACTGGCGAAACTTGACCTATATCGATTGTTGTAGTCTGCGGGGTAACAATTGGAGCGGTTGTATCAGGGATAATGTAATTTGCAACCGCCGATGTAAATGTTACTGTATTAATACCTGTGTGGCTTGCACCTTGATAGGCATAATAAAACCGCAAACCGAGAGTAGAATTTGCAGTCGCTCCCGAAACAGGAATAGTCAAAGGTGACTGTTGGTCACCTGTTAACGTAACTTCTGTTCCGTTAACAAAAAATGACGGAGTTTGAATAAACACACCGCTATCAAAAGTCAAAGTAACAGAAGTTATTCTGACATCATCAGAAGGAAATGTAAACTGATTAAAAGACAAAATCTGTGTGCCTCTCTCAGCATATCCTATTGACACTGCTGAGTTAAGAGCCAAAGCAGGGGTTGTCCCCGCCGTTTCCGCCGCAGTAATCGCAGGTATAGACATCAGCACAATGTTAAAGACCAACATCAAAGATATGAAAAGTTTTTTCATATAAATGCCTCCAAATATTTTTTTATACTTCATCTTTAAGTATTTTAAATTTGCAAAAAACATATTCGCAAAATTTCACTTAACACAAAAGTATCCATCCAATAAAATAAT
>BNZF01000144.1 GCA_026000865.1 Clostridia bacterium | reverse complement strand
ACCACAGGCAAGTCAGCATTAACCCTCACGATTTTGTCATACTTTCCGCAAATCCAATTCCAGGTAACGAAAAACACGTCACACGTGTTATCAACGACTTGATGAAATCAGGTGCAGAAGTTATTTATGAGAGCATGTACGAAACACATGTTTCTGGTCACGCTTGTCAGGAAGAATTAAAACTAATGCTCTCGCTTACTCGTCCGAAGTTTTTTATTCCTGTACACGGCGAATACAAACATTTGACTAAACACGCAAAACTTGCTAAAATAATGGGGATTGAAGATGAAAATATCATAATCCCTGCTTTGGGTAATGTTATCGAAACAAACGGCGATAATATCAAAATTGTTTCGCAAGTTGTTTCGGGAAGTGTTTATGTTGATGGTAATGATGTTGGTGGTGTTGGTTCTGCTGTTTTAAGAGACAGAAAACAACTTTCTGAAGACGGCGTTGTAGTTGTAATAGTCGTTTATAAAGACAAAACTTTAAGAAATGTCGAGCTGATTTCAAGAGGTTTCGTCTATGTCCGTGACAACGAAGAGTTAATGGGCAACGCAAAAGAAGCAATAATATGCTCATTGAATTTAATTAGAAATGAACACGAATGGAGCATTGTTAAAAAGCGGGTAACAGAATCTCTGAACGATTTTATTTATCAAACAACAAAGCGTTCACCTATGATATTACCAGTTATAATAGACAACTAAGTGGGGCACGTCTATGCGCAGGAAAATTGATAGTGTAAAGTATATAGTTATAGTTGTGATTAATACTATTCTTTCGGGAGGATATTTATCCATATCCCTTGCCTCAATCATAATACCTTTCGGAAAGGTAAGACATTTAAGTTTAGTAGCTGTTTCAACTGTATTAAGCATACTTCTGCCGAATATTGCAACTTTTCGATTTGTTTTCTCAGCGGAGTTGATAATTTGTTGTACCCTGTGGACATTTGACGCGAAAGTAGCAACTATTACACGTTTGCCGTCCGCACGGCTGAATAATTTATCAAAGCTCTCACCGACTGTACGTTCAGAAGCAGTAAAACCGCTTCTCTCGGCGTTAGTGCTGTCTGATAACAACGCCAAAACGCCTTTGCTTCCCAATTCACCAAAGCGTTTCAAGTCAATAATATCACTGTTAATGGGAGTATAATCAACTTTGAAATCGCCTGTGTGGACAACAACGCCAGTAGGAGTATGAATTGCAAGCCCGAGACTATCGGGAATTGAATGATTTACGTTGATAAATTCAACAGACATACTACCAAAAGGTTTTATATCTCCCGCTTTAATTTTTACGAGTTTGGTTGTGTCTAAAAGACCATGTTCTTTGAGTTTGTGTGATAACAAGCCCAAAGTAAGTGCACTGCCATATACGGGAATGTTTATTTTCTTCAAAAGATAGGGTATTCCGCCGATATGGTCCTCGTGACCATGTGTGATTACTATTCCTTTGATTTGCTTTGCGTTACGCTCTAAATAGGTCATATCAGGAATAATCACATCAACACCAGGAGTTTCATAGTCGGGGAACGCAATACCGCAATCGACCAATAAAACATCATTGTCTGACTGAAAAACAGTCAGATTTTTTCCGATTTCATTTAATCCGCCAAGAAAAATAATTTTTAATGTGGAAGGGTTACTAAGCGTTTTTACCTGTTTTTTTGTGGCTGGTTTACGTCGCCTTGCAGTTTTTTTTACAACAACCTCTGCCTGCTTCTTCT
>BNZF01000143.1 GCA_026000865.1 Clostridia bacterium | reverse complement strand
GTATAATAAGTTCCGTCAGATTCCAAAAATTCTTGCTGTGCAGATGATAAATCTTGGGTAGAAAAAATATCAAAAGGTGCATTTTCTTCCAAAGAAGAATGCCAAATAAACTCCAATTTATTGTCAGGAATATAGTTTGCACTAGCGATAATAAATGAGTTTGCAATACGGACTTCTTTTGCAATAAGTGCGTTAAAAAGCGTGTCATCATAACTAATCACCGACATAATTCCGTTTTCAATCGCAGGAATATCGGATTTTTGCCCCGAAAAATCAATTGTTCTGAAACCGCCGATTTCAATGTTGGTGTTCGGATAATTTCCCTTAACCTTGACAAATCCCTCGGTATTTTCGATAATATCAACGTTCCAAATTGAATACACAATAAAATTTTTCGTTGTCGAAAATTCCCAAGCGTTAAGAACACTGTCGGTCGTGTTTGTTAGCGTGATTTTACCATTTATCGAGTCGCCGTAATTAACGGTATAATCAAGCGAAACATCGAATCCCTCGAACAGCTGAACACGGTTTGATGAGTATGAAAAATTCGGAACAGTAATGTCCCCGTTTCTCAGTTCATACCCAAAAGTTACACTGCCACCGACTGGAATATTACGGTTGTAATCTATATGACGAATAAGGTAAATATCACCATTTTGTTTATATATTTCGCCGTTCCAAATATTCTTAATTTCACCGCTTGATTTGTAAGTTAGCGACCAATTTTGAATAATCCCATTGGTGTTATTTATAAGGGTAACGGTAGCATTTCTGGTGTTAAATCCCCAAGATGCAGTCGTTGCATAAGTTACCGCCAAACCCTCTGAAATCTCGCTTGTGAAATTCACTGGCGGGTCATTTACAATAAATTCATCCGCATAGGCAGTTGTAAAACTTCCGAGAAATAAAACAACTAGAAATAGTGCTATAATTCTTTTAAACGCAAATTTTTTTAACATTTTATTTCTCCTTAATTTTGTATTTGTTCTTCGTTTTTAACATTAGCAACAGGTTCTTTTCCAAAGTAATAAACAAATCGTCCGATTAAACTTTCACCCAGTTCCAGTGTAAATCCGTTCGCCGTGTTGTTGTCAAAATTATTCAAATTAAACTCTTCGCCAAGTGCAGGAAGAACAGTTTCGACTTTACCGTTTTTATCAATATACAGCGTAATTCCGTTTGGTAATAACAAAGTCTTGTATTCTGCTGTATCAGATTTAAATTTACTTATTTCATCTGATTTTTTGAAAACATCTGTAACGCTGACATTATATTGTGATTTATCTGACACATTTGTCAGCCTAAATTCCCAAATATATTCACGTTCGTTTATCACAACCGTGTTAATATTAGTGAGTTCAAACGCGTTTCCACCAATCACTTTGAGTGCATTATACGGTTTAAATTCACCGTAAATTTCCTCATTGAATGGTTGCAAATTTCCGTTAAATGTTGCAGTCGGAAAATATTCGCCTTTTTTGTCACCGCGTAAAGTCCAAGAAGCCGTTTTTGCCTCGCCACCCAAAATTGAGCCCATAGACTGGGAATAACTGTCGTTTGCATTTGTTTTTACAAGCGACAACCCATTGGGAATATCAATTTCAGCGAGTGAATTTGCGATTTCAAATTCGGAAGTGGCGTTGTTTGAAATGGTTAAACTTACATCATAAAATTCTTTGAGCCAAGAAAAATCCGAATTGACTTTGAAAAACGCAACAACAGGTACAAAATCATCGTTTCTTGTGTGTGAACC
>BNZF01000142.1 GCA_026000865.1 Clostridia bacterium | reverse complement strand
TTTTTCATATTTACTTTTATTCCCAACTGGAAAGTATTCCTTTACTATTTCCCATTGACTGTCACTTAAATCACTTGTATATCTCATTTTATTATTTTATCATATTATCTTTATGTGGTCAAGTTCTAACTTGTTAATACTTGTATTCACACTCCCATCCGTGTGAAGTGAACTAATGAGCAAGTTAAATTGTGACGCGAAATGTCACGGTCACAGTGCACGTAGGTGATGCCTATAAACCCAGCGGGGGTTCCCCGCTAGTAATCTTTTAAACCTTCAAATAATTCTTTGAGTTCAATTTTTAGGTCATCACCATAAAGCGATGTGGTGAAATATGGGGTGTGGTTTGCAATTTCGTCAGCATCTAATGTGTCGTCAAGTTCGTAATATCCGTAGCTGTCGTTGAGATAATATTTGCCGTTATTGTCGAGCAGAAAGACATCGATAAACTCATCAAGAGGTGACACAAGCCACAATTCTTTAACGCCATATTTTTCATACAAATCTTTTTTTATTGTTTTATCATGTCTTAAAGTTGTGGGCGACAAAATTTCTACAATTAAATCAGGTGCACCGATTATTTTTTTACCGTCATTTGATTTTTTATTCGGGTCGCAAACAACAATCACGTCGGGGACAACTGTGGTGTTTTCATCAAGTTGAACGTCAGTTTCAAAATATGTTTTGCAAATTTTCCCTTTAAGAAATCTTTCAAACACTGAAGCAATTCTTAAAGTTAAAGTTGTGTGCCAACGTCCTGGTCTTGCAAAAGCAACGATTTTTCCGTCAATTTTTTCAATAATATAGTGCCTACTATCATATTTTCTTTGTACAGCGTTATTCATATTTTCACCTCAAAAAACAAATAAATTAGTTCTGAGCGGGTTGATAATTATAAATAAAATAGTAGGGGTGTTTTATCTAATAGACCTGTCCACTAACCTGTTATTTGACAGATTTTTTTGTGTATGGTGAACCTACAGTTAATAGTGTAAAGCCTACAGTATGTATTTCTATTTAAACCAGCAAAACGCGTCCATAAACTAACAGTTCAGTACCGTAGGCTTTAAACTATACGCTTTCAACTGCCTCATACATCATTTTTGTTTTTTTAGCGGAGAAACAAACAATTTATTAGGTTAATATACAAGTCTAATATTCAATTTTTTCCTGCAAAGCTTTGTCTTTCTCTAAAACACCCTCAACCATCTTTTGCTTAAAAACGTTTAACTTTTCTGATAAACTCTCATCAGAGAGAGCGAGTATTTGAATTGCAAGCAACGCGGCGTTTTTTGCACCGTCAACAGCAACTGTTGCAACAGGTATTCCAGGTGGCATTTGAACTGTTGATAAAAGAGCATCAATGCCATCAAGAGACGATTTAACTGGGACCCCGATAACAGGGAGAGTAGTGTGTGCAGCGAGAATGCCTGCGAGATGAGCGGCTTTACCTGCCACCGCGATAATCACGCCAAATCCGCAAGTTTTTGCTTTTTTAGAAAAATCCGCTGCAATATCAGGTGTTCTGTGGGCGGACATAACATGTGCCTTAAACTCAATACCAAATTCTTTTAATGTTAAAAAACAATCTTTTAATACAGGTAAGTCACTATCGCTACCCATAATAACTGCGACCTTCATCTTCGACCTCACTAAGGTTTTTATTTTGTTTGTTCTATCTTTGATTGTAATTTATTTACAACTTTACTTGCGGTTTATAGTTAATAGTGTAAAGTTGAAAGTTGTGGTGTCCGCGTACAGCGGACATTTTTTCGCGGGAAAGTTCAACTTAATAGTTTGTTT
>BNZF01000141.1 GCA_026000865.1 Clostridia bacterium | reverse complement strand
GCTGGTGGTTCTATTGTTGGTAGTACTTTTGCCGATATATCAAATACAAATTGGACTTTGAACAATTTGAGCAATGCTATTCTTCAAGTAGGACATTATTTTTATGATGAAAATGATGAAATTCAACTTACACCTTTTGGAACGGCTTTCATAATAGACGAGGATAAACTTGCCACTGCTGCTCATTGTGTTTATAATAAGAATATTGGTGTTAATGATTGGGTTGAAAACCTTGCAGTTAAAGATGCTAACGGAAACATATATATTGTTTCTGAGGCACATTTCCCTCAATCATTTTTAACTTATTTTCCCGATTCAACTTATGATTATGGATTGATAAGAGTTGATTTACCTAACACAGCTACATCTTTACCATTCGGAATGATTACTGATGATACAATCAATACTATGGCTTCATATTTTAATTTATCAGGTGTGGACAGTAATCCTGTTACACATATTGTAATTGCTGGTTTTGCTGGCGAAGATAACCGTGATAATAGCGAGTATTATGGCGAACCCTTGAATAACTGGGAACTATATAACATGGTTGTCGGTTGGGGAAATTTATTTAATCCAGGAACTACTTTACCCGAAAATGAAGATTGGTATCTTTATAGTAGAGCCGCTGGACACGGAGGTAGTGGGTCACCCATAATCTTTGATGTGGACGGCAACCCAGCTACTAATACAGACCGCTTTGTGATTGGGATTAATACTGGCACAAACAAATATGTAACAGGCGGTCCAAGGTTTACCGCACAACAATTTAAGTTTTACAATAATAATAGTAATTTTTAGGAGGTAATTATGATTAAGCGAATATTTATATCTTTTTTGACAATTGCTACATTTGTTTCAACAATGTTTAGTGTTCCCCGCTAACTATACCTGTTGCCGTTGATTTTAATATTATCACTCGAAACAGAAAGCGTACCTGTTGTGTCTAAGCCGACACCACCTGATTCTATTTCAAAAGAACCACCTGTGATTATAAGACTTGGTGTGCCAATAATGCTCTCTTCAATTACCGCTTTTATGCCTGATTTTGCAGATTTTATATAAAAATCACCACCGCTGATATAGATATCACGACCTTGTATTCCGTCATCATTATATGCGGTAATGTTGAACGAACCGCTATTAATTGTGAGGTTATCACCTGAGTGAATACCGTCTTTTGCAGCTTTAATATTAAGCGAACCGTCACCTATTATTGTAAGGTTATCTTTTGCTTGAATGCCATGCTTTGAAGTTGTTGAAAATTGAGTTGCTTCCTATAAGTTTTATGGTAAGTTCTTGCATAATTTCGGCACCATTGCCGTCTTTCGCCAAAATGCAAACGCCGTTATCACAAGTCATTGTCACGTTATCAAGTATTATCGTAACATTTTCTGCGGTTATCAAAATTTGTGCATCATATCTGCCCGAGAGCCTGTATGTACCGTCTTCCGTGATTGCACCAAAAACGGTATCGTCTCTCTCGTCCGTTTCATTATCTGCTGAACCTGTTGTAATTACAGGTTTTTGAGTTGTTGTAGTAATTTTGGTAGTTGTGCTTTTAGATGTGGTAGTAGATTTTGTAGTAGTAGCTTTGGTAGTAGTGGTTGCTTTTGTAGTTGCTACTGATTTTGTAGTAGTCGTGTTTTTAGAGGCGTTTGTAGTTAATCCCGCTTTTGTGTTTTCTCCGCTCTTAGTTGTTTCATAGGTTTTAGTTGTTGTAATTTCTGTTTCTAAAATTTCACTTGTATACTTATTCTCTTCTGCTTTATTTTCAGAGTTTTTAGGTTGCTCAGATTGTTCA
>BNZF01000140.1 GCA_026000865.1 Clostridia bacterium | reverse complement strand
GCAACAAAAATCTATCATAAGCAACCGTACTTAACAAAAAAATGGGAACGGATATTACCAAACATTCTGCCAAATACATACCAATTATTTTCATTCTCGTGCAGCCACAAAGCCTAAAAATTGTAAGCGATTTCCATCTTCTAATCAAGATGTAATTGTATAATAAAGCGATTATTAACGCTGAAACAACTGAAATCAAAATTGAAATAATTATGATTGTGTTGTAAAAATAATAATTCTCAGTGTCAGGAAATTCTGGCTCTGGCATTGTGATTAAATCGCCGAGTTCGGCAGTCAAAACGGATTTTATTTTTTGATATTGTTTATTAGTAAAAATCCCATTTCCCCCAGTATCTAAAGAAATACGTCTTGAAATTTCTGTTTCAGGTTTAACGCTTGTAAACGGAATCATATTACCATAAAACGAAGGCGAATATCCTATAATTTCATAGTCTTCACCTTGAATAGTGATATGCCCGTCGGTTGAATAATTTTTTAGCAAGCTAAATTCACCATTAATACGGTCATTAGGCAATATAATGACTTTTGCACCCGTTGAATATTCCAAGTCCGTAAACGGGCGTCCACCCTCGATATGCAAATTTTCATCGGTGCTAGTCATCCACTGGTCAACCACTTCGGGCGGAGGAATAAATAAGCCATTTTTTATAACAAAAAAAGATTCAATCGCGATTGGTCTGTCAACATTTGGGTTTGTTTGATTACTCGGAATTGTTGAAACACCCTTTTCTTTTTCGCGTTGTTTTTGCTCTTGTATCCATCGTTCTAGTTCAGCGTTCCTTTTTTCGAGCATTTCTTGATAATTTTTTCTTTCTTCAGGCGTCATTTTTGCCAATTTTTCTTCCTTGGCTTTTTTGTCAAGGTCTTGGCCAAGTTTTTCCATGGCTAATGTTTTTTCATAAAAATCTTCAATGTTGAACCAAACGCCAATGCCCATTCCCTCAAATATTTCATTATGCAAGACATTTTCAAGTTTCTCTTTGGTTAGATAATGCTCTTCGCCGTAATAATTTATGCCAATATTCAACCAACTTAATAATTCACTGTTTGCAATTTCCTCATTTTTTTTCAAAACATTGTAATTTTGATATAAACCATAGGAAAAACTAATAATTGTTGAAGAAACAATTACACAAACACACATTATTAAAAACATAAGTTTGTCATTTCGGAAGAAATTAATAATGTTTTTTATAACCATTTTAATACCTCATTTTATATTTATGTTAATATAGTAATTTCATTTGACATTTATAATGTGGGACCCTCGCCGCAGGCGAGGTAGCGTGAAGGCGGCAAGCTCGAAATTACGTATGAAACAAGTTTCGACGTGTTACACACGCACTCGGCGTATACGTCGAGTGTTGAAATTTGCTTGCAAATTTCAATCGAAACGGTTATAACAATATAAAGGGCATCTCTAAAAAAATCCAATAAAAGATTTTTTTTATACTTTATATAGTGTTTATTTTAGTTTTAATACGCTCTATATGTGTATAAAAATATATTTAGAGATGCCCTAAATTGTCATTAACACAGAATAGTGGAATTAAGCCACCTTATCGAATGTTCCCTTTAGTGAATCAAGCATAGAAGTGCTGCTCATACTGGAAAGTGCGTAAATAGAACCTGAAAAAGCTGTCTTTTTTGTGTTGCTTGCATAAATCTCGGGGTCAGTTGAAATACTTCCACCAGCTGACATAGCACCGCTATAGCCTTGTGAATTAATTAGTACATATGGGCTCGACCCAGAAGCTCTCGAGTAAATATAAGCGTATACAGAACCGTATCTTACGGATGA
>BNZF01000139.1 GCA_026000865.1 Clostridia bacterium | reverse complement strand
ACATTATAATAATGAGTGATTGTCAAATCTTTACCATTATAATAAAGATAAGCCTCTTCAAAAATTTTATATTCAACCGCACTCGCACCAGTACCTGCTTTGACTAAATCTTTTCGCCCGTTATGATATGCGGTAACAGCAGTTTGAGCACTATTAAACAAAACTTTCGCGTTGGCGTTAGCAGCACCAATACGCGTTTCGTTAACAAAACGTACAACATTGATAACACCGACTGCCGAAAGTATTCCGATAATCGCGACAACTATTATTATCTCAATCAAAGTCATTGCTTTGAATTTCTTTTTAACAAGACTGCTATTCATAAAATCGCCTCCCAATAAATGGACATTTTTCGCTATATTCACAACATTTTGTAAAGCATGTGTTGTATAAAACAATATTTTATAGCTTATGTTGTATAAATTGTGCGAAAATGACCACTAATTTGTACAACTGGTCATACTATTCATAAGAACACTTGACGTAATCAACATACCTAGCCATACTATAAGACACACATTATTAACTCTCAACGCATTATCCTAATGCTTTTGGCAAAGTGAAAATGATATATACATTTGCTTTTTCGCCGTTATCTAAACTTTTTTCTGGATGAGGGTTAGTAGTGCCGTCATAATCTTTGAACCAAATACCAAATCTTTTAACCATTGGCGAGATAAAAGTTGACTTAGGAGGGTTTACCGATGTATCCCAACAGTCATCAAAAGTAAACGGAATTTTAGGAGCAATTGGGCTATTAGAACCTCCAAGGTGTTCTCTTATAACAGGATATTTCAACCAGCCATCTGCACCTGTTGGCGTCCAACCTGTCGGCCACTCAGGAAAAGGAGTAGTTCCACCTGATGGCATTTTGTCTTCTGCCTGTTTAGCTGCGATAGCCGCATTGATTTTAGTTGTATCAGTTACCTCTGAATTGTCAGTTATGTCAATTAGTTTTTCAATAGTCAATGTAGATGCACTAACATCAAAACAAACTTCTTCACCTAAAATCTTCCCGTCTTTAACGGTATTAAGCAAGCCAAAGCTTGAAATCATTGTCAATTTTGAGTCAATAAAAGTTGGATTAGGGTCTTTTTTTGTTTCTTTTGGTTTACCAACCAAAGTAACAGCCATACGGGTCATATCAAAAAAGCCACTGCTCTGAGAAGTTAAATTATAATATTGAAAATCATCGGGCTGTTCAAAAGTTGCTCCACCATCAGCAGAAACAGGGTCCATGGGTATCGGGTTACCGTTTTCGTTTACCAAAACTTCGCCCCAAACAAGCTTATAATCATAATTCTTAAAATACACAGGGTTAACCGCGGGTTCCGTTTTTCTGTTAGCATAATCTGGTGTGCCGTCTGCTTTTAGTCCAACGGTGATAAGATTTATTTCGTCAATTATGCCCTCATCAAGTTCGTTCGCAAATCCGTCGCCATTTGTATCTCTGTGTTTAATTTCCAAAATATCGAAACTGAATTTTGAAGGTTCTAACGAAGTATCAACTCCCTCACGATTTACTGTCACCGTGTGAGCAAACTCCATTTTGTATTCAACAGTCCCGTCAACCCAAGTTGCAGTTGGATTAACCCAAGTATATTTCAGTTTTTTATTTCCACCAATTAGAAAATTTTGCAAAAAGAATTTTGCGGGAGCATCATTACCACTCGGCACTTCCCAAACAGGCATACCCCAAGTTGTGGATGCATCGATAGCACCGCCTTCCAAAATCTTATCCGAAGCCCACTCAGTGCTAGAATCAATCGTTGCGGAAATATCTTCAAATTTTTCCCAACCAACATAAATATGCATACGGTTAGCATTACGGAGCGTACTTT
>BNZF01000138.1 GCA_026000865.1 Clostridia bacterium | reverse complement strand
GCGAATAAAGCGGAATGTGCGACTGCCGAACGGGCATAATCAGCAAGAAAATCGTTACCACCACCAGCGTCAAAAATAAGATTTTTACCATTATAAAGCCAAGTGAAAGAGAGCAAATCACAATGACGAAACATTGAATGAATATTTTTGCCACTATTTATAGTTATATATGACAACTTATCTGACAAAATTGCAATATTTGAACTTGGTTTGATAAAATTTCCATCAGCTGGTTTTAATGCGACTTTCGCGAGGTCACTGTTGCCGATATTTGGCATAAAACCGTCTGGTCTGACCATATGTGATGCAGCGATATTTATTGATTCTGCACGGAGTTTTAGCACTTCATATCTTGACATTTTAGGCAAATTGTTGTCATAAATAAAATGCATTATCAGGTTAATTTCATTCAGCAAAAGGTGCTGCAAACGTGCCTGTTCGCTCATGCAAACACCGTTTTCATCGAAGTTATAACTTACATATTCAAAGATAATATCTATGATTTCATTATAACAGTTATTTTGGTTTTTGAAAACCACTATGTAGTGTAAAATAGCAAGAAAACGCTTTAACTGTGCTGTATAGTTTATAACCTTGACTTCTGATGTCAAAACTGTGATAAATGTTGTTTTTATTTCGTCGATAATTAAATATTCGGGTAAGTTGCTTGTTTTTGATTTTTTATACCACAAGAAATAATCTAGAAAAAAATAAAATTGTGAAATTGGCGATTTCATATTGACACGTTTGCTTTTATTTCGCGTAATGAAAGCAAAATAAGTTTCAACAGAGTTGTTTAAATGCGAAATAACTTGTAAATCTGGCGTCTTTTTTATGTAGTTTAGCAAAGTTTGCTGATACTGAAAACCATATGTGTAATTGCTGGATTTTTTGCTCGCATTTTCCCAATAAACCTCTCCAATACCACAATATTCCGCATCTTTTGAATTATTGAACCAATGGTAACCGAACAGACCATAGGAAATAGATTTTAATTGATTTGCCAAAACTTTATTGCCATATTGGAAGTTATTTATGATATTTAGATTGTATTCACTGGAATAATTTCAGTCTCTTTTATTTTCTCACAAGTTTTAATTATCTTGACAGTAAGCTCATTATCTAGGTTAATATAAGACGTAGTTTCCTCATATGGAATGCTTAAAATTGCAGAAAATTCACGTTGCAAATTTTTCAAAAAGAAGGGATAAAGAGACAAATGATTGCTATATTCATACAAATCATACTTGTATTTTATTCCATATTTATCTAAATCAGCGAGAAGTTGCGGGGCAATTGCCTTATTTACCCAGAGTGGCTCGCCCTTGCCCCACATCAGCGAAATAAGTTTTGTTCTGCCTTTTTCGCCCGCTTTACGAACGACCTCGGGAAAAATTCCATCAGCCCAAGCTTTATCTTCGTCAGAATTACTCCCCGCGATATAGTCAGCAGTTTGGCATAAATAATATCCAGCGGCACCAGATATAATTTCCCAGTCATATTTGAGACCGTAATATAATGCAGTCGTCCCGCCCATGGAAGAGCCACAGGATATTATCCGCGTGCTCTGTGTTTGGTTCAGTACACTGTTCACAAGTGCGATGACCGAACGCTCAATCACAAAATCTTTGTTTATTGCGGTCCAAAATGACTTATTATAAGTGTCTTTTTGAATTTTTAAGTATAATACGTTGACAGGAAAAGCATTTAATGTTAACATATATCCGTAATTATCAGCACGTAAATTTGGCATACCTCCACCTGGAAACGAGATAACCAAAATATCAGATTTTGTTTTTGATTTTTTCAGTGAATATTCTATATCAACTTCACCTTTAAAAA
>BNZF01000137.1 GCA_026000865.1 Clostridia bacterium | reverse complement strand
AACGCAGAGTTAAAATAACGATTAAATTAAACTAATCGTCCGCGAAATTAAACTAACAATCCAGTTAAACTATATCGTGAAAATACAGACAGGCGTTGCCTGAGCCTATTACCTCGTTTTTCACCTAGGTTAAAACGCGGAGTTAAAATAACGATATAATTAAACTAATCGTCCGCGAAATTAAACTAACAATCCAGTTAAACTATATAGTGAAAACGCCAGCGGGGGCACCCCGCCTCCCCGCTACCAACCGATTGGGTCGCCGACAACGTGAATACGCATCATATTAGTTGTTCCTGGCATGCCAATCGGCACACCCGCAGTTATAACAGTTAGGTCGCCGTCTGTGATTAATCTTGAAGTTTTTGCGACTTCTACAGCGGAAGAGAAAAGGGTTTCAGCGTTTTCTTCTTCCCACATTAAAAGTGGCTCAACTCCCCAAGAGAGGTTCATTTGACGAACAGTTTTTTCGTTAGTTGAACAAGCAATAATTAAACAAGACGGACGATATTTTGAAATCATTCGAGCAGTCGAACCTGATTTTGTTACGGTTATAATCGCTCTTGCTTCAAGGTCGTGTGAAGCAGAACAAGTTGCGTGAGAAATTGCGTTGGTGATATTACAAAGGTCCTCAACATCACGGTCATGAAAACGTTTTTTATAATCAATATCTTTTTCGGTTCTGAGTGCAATACGTGCCATAGTTTTGACAGTTTCAACGGGATAACCTCCTGCGGCGGTTTCCCCCGAAAGCATAATCGCACTTGTGCCGTCATAAATCGCGTTTGCAACGTCATTTGTCTCCGCACGTGTCGGACGCGGATTATGAATCATGCTTTCAAGCATTTGGGTCGCGGTGATTACCATTTTACCCGATGAATATGCTTTTTTGATTAACTTTTTCTGTATAGGCGGAATTTCTTCAAGAGGTATTTCAACGCCGAGGTCACCTCTTGCCACCATAATTCCGTCAACAATCGGAAGTATGCCATTAATATTTGCAACACCAGTACCATTTTCGATTTTGGCAATAATTTTCATATCATCACAGCTAAGTCTACGCAATTCATCACGCAACATAACTATATCCTGTGCTGTGCGAGTAAACGAACAAGCAACAAAATCAAAATCATTCTCGACCGCAAAACGTATATCCGAACGGTCCGCAGAGCTAAGGAAAGGCATATTCAGCATTGCACCAGGAACATTAATGCTTTTATGAGAAGAAATTGTTCCGCCATTAAGCACTTTACAAACAATTTCATTACCTGTAATCGTTTCCGCTTCAAGTGCAATAAGCCCGTCGTCAATCAATAAAACTGTACGTGGGGTTATGTCCTCAGGTAGTTTTTTGTAAGTAACACTTGCGATACGGTCTGTACCATCAACTTCTTCTGTTGTGAGTGTAAAATGTTCGCCTTGTTTAAGTTCAACCTGACCTTTTACAAAGTTACCCAAACGAACCTCTGGACCTTTTGTATCTGCAATCAAAGCAATAGGTAACCCCAACTCATCTCTCAGACGTTTAACTTGGTCAACACGACGTTTATGTTCCTCATGATTTGAATGTGAAAAATTCAAACGTGCGACATTCATCCCCGAAATCATCATCTGTCTTAAAACATTATCATCATCAGTTGCAGGACCAAGTGTACATATAATCTTAGTTTTTCTCATTTTTTTAGTTCGAGCTTTTTTATTTTGAGCAGCAAAACTTTGCCTCTGCGACTTTTTCCTTTGAGCCACAAGAACAACCTCTGCGACTTTTTTGGCATTTACACACTTAATTTGCCTTTGTAATTTTTTTAATTTAATTAATTTGCAACTTTTTTATTTTGACTAATTTGCAACTATTGTAT
>BNZF01000136.1 GCA_026000865.1 Clostridia bacterium | reverse complement strand
CCGACACTGGTTGCAAATTAATTGTACTAAAAAAGTCGCAGAGGCGTCGGAGAGTTGAAAGTGTATAGTTGATAGTGCAGGTAACTTTGGCCTGTGTTTCGCGTCATAGTTTAACTTAATTAATGTTTAACTCCGCGAACAATGGTTGCAAATCATTTATGCTAAAAAAGTCGCAGGGGCGTCGGAGAGTTGAAAGTGTAAAGTGTAAAGTTAATAGTGCAGGTAACTTTGGCCTGTGTTTCGCGTCATAGTTTAACTTAATTAATGTTTAACTCCGCGAACAATGGTTGCAAATCATTTAAGCTAAAAAAGTCGCAGAGGCGTCGGAGAGTTGAAAGTGTAAAGTGTAAAGTTAATAGTGCAGGTAACTTTGGCCTGTGTTTCGCGTCATAGTTTAACTTAATTAATGTTTAACTCCGCGAACAATGGTTGCAAATTAATTATTCTAAATAAGTTGCAGGGATTTCTAAAAGTTGTAATGATTAAAAACAGCAGGGGCAATTACAGAGTGCTCAAAATAAAAAAGAAAAAAGTCGCAGGGGATTTCTAAAAGTTGTAATTATTAGAAGTAGCAAAGGTGACTACTGCGGCTCAAAGGAAAAAAGCGGCTCAAACTAAAAAAGAAAAAAGAGAGAATTTAAAGAATGGAACAAAAACAGAGCTATAATCCATATGTTATAACTTCGGTAAATGAATTAAGTGCTCAGGAGGCAAAAAGTCAAATCAAAAAATGCTCGACAAGAAATTCTTTGTTGTTGCTTACATTTTTTGTTTTGATGATTTTGAGCAGTTATTTGCTTGGAAAAACAAAAATTTCTGGTGAAAGTACGGAATTATTATATTATCTTTTTATATATGTTTTGGCATTTCCATTGGTTTTGTTCCTTGGTAACAGAGGTCAAAAAAACACAGTTAAAACTTATTTTCAAAAACCAAAAGTGGATGGAAAATGGTGGTTTAATTGGTCTTGTATTGCGTTCACTTGCGGTATTTTGATTAATATAGTCGGTTTATTTGTTTTCCGTGTAATAGACATAGTTAACCAAAATAATGGCAGTGATGAGCTTAATTACATGATTATTGCTCCGTCTGAAAACAGCGTTTTTTATTTAATTTGCTTTTTTTTAGCGATTGGAATTTGTGCTCCTATTTTTGAAGAATTATTATTGCGTGGAAGTTGTTTAACACATACTTTACCATATGGTCAATGGTTTTCGTTTATCGTAATCGGAGTGAGTTTTGGCTTGCTACACGGAAATTTTCAACAAATGTTTTATGCAACTGTAATTGGAATGTTTAACGGATTTATTGCGTTTAAAGCTAAATCGATTATACCTGCAATAGGCACGCATATGTTTGTCAATATTCCCAACGCAATTTTGACGATTTGTTTGTCAAAAATAGATGTGGATAAACTTACAAAACTATCCGAAACTAGTTCAGACGGTTCATATACCACAGAACAAGCAAATGACCTCATGAAATTTGTAGGTGATAATTCATTTGTAATGTTTATTTTGTTTGCGGTTTTTTTATTTATAGTTGTTATATTTTTCATGGGACTAAGCAAATTAATCCGAAAATTACGTTTTTACAGAGATGAGTTTATCTGCGGAAACACCTGCCCTGTTTTGAGTAACGGACAAAAAATTCTAGCCTATCTTTCCTCACCCGCAACAATAGTTTTATTCGCAATTTTAATCTTCTATGCCTTTGCCTTTGCAATATTCGGTCGTTAACAGCAGATAACTTTGGTCTGTGTTTCGCGTCATAGTTTAACTGTATAGTTAGTTTATTGTCGCGTTTTAATGGTTCTACAAAAAATACGAACCTGTAGGCTTTACACTATCAACTTTCAACTATCCGACGCCTCTGCGACTTTTTTAGCTTAAATGATTTGCAACCATTGTTCGCGGAGTTAAACAT
>BNZF01000135.1 GCA_026000865.1 Clostridia bacterium | reverse complement strand
GGGCAGAAGCTGCTGCGGAAGAGTCAAGAGAAGAAATATCCGCACTTTTGAAAAACACAAATCTGCTGTTTATTGCGGCAGGTGAGGGCGGGGGTACAGGTACGGGAGCATCTCCGATAATTGCAGAAATTGCAAAAGAATTGGATATTCTTACCGTTGCAGTTGTAACTTTGCCGTTTACTTTTGAGGGTGCTGCAAAAATGCGTCAGGCAATAGAGGGTATACAAAAATTGCGTCAACACGTTGACAGCATTATTGTTATACCTAACGATAAATTACGTGCTCTTAATAAAGAAACCAAAGTCGCTTTCAAAGATGGTTTTAAGAACGCGGATAAAATACTTGCAAGTGCTGTTCGGAGCATTTCGGATTTAGTCAGCGGTAAGGGTTATGTTAATACTGATTTTGCTGATATTGAAATGGTTCTCAAAAACGCGGGTATTTGTCATTTAACAATCGGTCACGGCAAGGGTAAGGAAAAAGTTAAAGACGCTCTTAACGGAGTTTTGACAAACCCTTTGCTCACAACAAGTATTGAAGGTGCTAAACGTTTACTTGTTAATGTTCGCATGTCCGATAATACAGCTTTTGAAGACGTTTCCGAGTTTATCGACCAAGTTACGGCATATTGTAACCCCGAAGCGGTTATCAAATGGGGTGGAATTATTGACGAAGATGGTGTTATGGACGAGGAAATCGAAGCTACTGTTATTACCACAGGTTATGAAGATGATGAACCCCCGTCCGATAATGTTATCACAATTGATAACCCTGCTCTTAACGGCGAAACTTCTTCATATGGTGCGAGAAAAACAGGGTACAACGCACCAAAACCACCAGAGGCTGTGAAGAGACTCGAACCCGAAAAACAACGCGAATATATCACAAAACAAACCGACACTGCTTCAACTCCGATACCGCACAGTTCCAATAGTGAAATCAACAGCCTTTATAATGAGATTTTCGGAGAAAACAATTAAGCAGGTAGTTTTTGTATGCATTTTCGCGTCATAGTTTAATAGTTTAACTGTGCGGGTAGTTGACTCACGCCGTGTTAATTGGCAACTTACAATGGACAGTTGTAGCGTCCGCTTTGCACCAAAGTTACGCGAGATAGTTTCATTAAGCAGTTATTTTAACTCCGCGTTTTATTCGGTTATATTTAAGTATTAAGCGGTTACTCGGTAATCTATGTAAAATATTAATTTGGTTGATTGCAACCTTTATAATGACGGGGCTATTTTTGTCCCGTCTTATTATTAAAATTTAAAAGTGAAATATAAAATTTAACAATTAGTAAAGCGTAAATTAGTTACTAATCGCCCGCGGAATTAAATTAATGGCTGAATTAAACTAAGTTGCGAATTGCCAGCGGTTACGGGTCCTTGCTTTGTGGCAGAATCAGAGCCTTGTCGTAGCGTTTACACGTAGACGGGCACGAAGTGCTCTCGTCGCGAAATTAAATTAAATGTTAAATTAGGCTAGGTTGCGAATTGTCAGACAAAACTACCCGCTACGAAAATGCCAGCGGTGCTGCCGAACTATTACTATTAACTCAAAGGTGAAATTATGTATAACAAAAATTCTGAATATCCGGAAAATTTTATAAACGATGAAGAGATACTTGAAACTCTTGATTATGCGGAGAAAAATAAAAACAACCGTGAGTTAATTGAAAGTTTGATTGAAAGAGCAAAGGATTGCAAAGGTCTTTCACACAGAGAGGCTGCTGTTTTGCTTGAATGTGAAGAAGCCGATTTGATTGAGAAAATGTTTAATCTTGCGAAATATATCAAACAAAAATTTTATGGCAACAGGATAGTAATTTTCGCGCCGCTGTATTTGTCAAATTACTGCATAAATGGTTGCGTTTATTGCCCTTATCATAAGAAAAATACAACTATGTTACGTAAAAAACTTACGCAGGAAGATATTAAGCGTGAGGTTATTGCT
>BNZF01000134.1 GCA_026000865.1 Clostridia bacterium | reverse complement strand
TAATAAATTCGTGTCCGCTGACAGAAATCATTGGATAAGTGAAATTTGTAAATCCCAACGCTTTTGCTAAATTCGCTCCGAACAAATCTATGCAGAAAAATGTCACAAAAAAGTCAATAAAAAAAGACACTAATCTTGCGGAATAAAAAAGCCCAGCTTGTTTAAAAAATTCTCTACTTGTAACTGTTTTGCTTTGAAAAACAATTCTTTTGTTCGCTATAAACGCGAAAGTTACCGCAACAAACTGACCGATAACAGTTGAAATAAGTTCGTTAAAAACATATCTTGAAGTAAAATAAGCCAAGAAATAAATGAGTGTTGTGCACCCACCAACTATTATATAAAGAATTAATTCTCTATATTTTGCAAATAATTTTTTTAGCATTTTAATAAAAAATCCTTTTGGAGGTAATTATGAAGATTATAAAACCGAGTTTCACTATTTTAAATGAAATCGCACCTAACGATATGCTCAAAAATATCGAGATTTATGGCAGAATTTGCTACAAAAGTGAAGGGAGTATTACCGATACTTCTGCTGATAGGTTTATCCGCCGAATAATTGCAAGCGGTCATGAAAGTGTAATTGAACACGAAAAACTAACCGTTAAAATCATCTGCGACAGAGGTGTTACACATGAACTAGTACGTCACAGAATTGCGAGTTACAGTCAAGAAAGTACTCGATATTGCAATTACTCAAAAGATAAATTCGGAAATGAGCTTACTTTTATTATGCCATCTTTTTGGGAAGAAAACACCGCGGAATATAAAAAATGGGTACAAACCATGCAAATAATCGAGAACACATACAACGAAATGACCTCTTTGGGAGTAACCCCCGAACAAGCGAGAACGATACTCCCAAACAGTCTTAAAACTGAAATAATCGTTACTATGAACCTGCGTGAATGGCGTCATTTTTTCAAATTAAGGACAAGCCCAAAGGCTCACCCGCAAATGCGTGAAATTGCAATTCCGATGCTGAAAGAATTTCAGGAAAGACTTCCTACAATTTTCAGCGACATAGAAATAAATTAGCCATAACCCTCTGACAATTCGTTTGATTTTTACAAATAAATTGAGAATAAAATCACTATATTGAATGTGTAAATCGCAACTATTCACTAACAACTGTTGTGTACTATGGAAAATGCAAGTGGACATTAACTACAAATCGCGACTATACGCTAATGTCGTTTTAAAATATATCGCAAAAATGCAGGCGGGTGCTACCTGCTCGCGAAAATGCAGACGGGTGTTACCTGCTCACGAAAATGCAGGCGGGTGCCACCCGCTCGCGAAAATGCAGGCGGGTGCTACCCGCTCGCGAAAATGCAGGCGGGTGCTACCCGCTCGCGAAAATGCAGGCGGGTGCTACCCGCTCGCGAAAATGCAGACGGGTGCTACCCGTCGCGAAATACCAACGGGTGTTACCTGCCTAGAATTTTATGGTTTTCGACTCGCCAACAAAATTTGTTAGTGTCGCGGTAGCGTCTTTGAGATAATAAACAACGTTGTTCTCGTCGCCCACTTGATATCTGTCTTTCAAGTTAGGATAACTGTCAAGCATGCTTGTTTGAGCCTCGATTGTGTTGTTTTCGACAAGTGTTGCGGCAATTCTAATCCAAGTTTGCCCGTCAAACGCACTGAGTTCTGCTTTTGGATTTTTTGCGAGTTGTGAATAAATATCTTTCTTTTTTGCGGTTTGAATATATAGCTTGTCCTCAAAAAGATTGATTGTCCCAAACGGACGAACACGCGGTTGGTCGCCTTCAACTGTTGCAAGGTAATAAGTTCCTGTTTTTTTCAGAAAATCGTATACTTCTTTCATTTTGCATGCCTCCAAAAATTAATATTTTTAGCATTCTACCACTTATAACGCTGAAAATCAAGAAAAATTAAAATTCATATTTGATTTTATATGAATTTTAATTTTATTTTGCTATATTATACCTATT
>BNZF01000133.1 GCA_026000865.1 Clostridia bacterium | reverse complement strand
GTTTTAGAACAAGTCTAATAAATATTGGCATTATATTTCAAATAAACTACTAAAAGACATAAAGCGGACAATTAGAGCATATTTATTAGCAAGTCAAATATTCATGCTTCCAACCCAGATTTATGTGACGAACACATGATAAAAATTAAGCGTTACGCGTTAAATGCGATTAGCAACCGTATTACTGCCTTACTGTAAAATACTATCCTACTATTTAAATGGTATAGGAGAAAATATCAAAATGAAGGAATTCTTAAAATCTGCAAAAGGCATAAAAATCATAATAATTGCAGCATTCATAGGTATGTGTTTAATATTTATGTCAACGATTATTCCGAAGAGCCGTGCCGAGCCAACAGTGGACTTAAAAGCCTATGCAGAAAACTACCGCATACAACTCGAAGAAAACCTAGCAGAAATGTTAGAAAAAACCGAAGGCGTTGGCAACTGCAAAGTTCTGCTGACAATTGCGGCAACCGAGGAAAACATAAGCAATAAATCAAGCAAAATAATAATGCCCCCGATTAACGGAGCGTATATAATTTGTGATGGTGGCAGTTCACCAATTGTAAAAGAGCAAATAGTATATGCCGTATCGAGCCTTTTAAATATTCCGTCAAACAGGGTGTATGTATCAAAAGGTGTATAAAAAATCTATATTCATAATAATTTACTAATTATTATAGCATATGCAATAAACATGTTCTAAAACCCACATTCTACAAATGGTTTACTTGGAAGTATTGGGGACGTTCGCTCTAAAAAGCGGGGGCTTCGCTCCACACCCTCTTGATTTTTTAACATTTGAGCAATACAAAAAAAGATAGATTATTAAGTTTTAGAACAAGTCTAATGTAAAAACTTTTTAAATGTTCCGTCAAACTGGGTATATATGTTGAAATGTGTAAAACAAATAAGTAAATTAAAAAAGAATTACTCTAAAAATCACAAAAAGTAAACAAACTCAAAACAAAAAGGAGAAAAACTTATGAGAAAACCAGCTGTAACCATTGGCAAGAAACAAATAATTTTATCTTGCTTAACATTAATACTCGGTGTAGCAGTTTACACAAACTACGCGTTGAGTAAAGAACCAACCAAAGAAAAATCTAATACTTCAAACAAAACTGTTTCAACAAATGAAACCCCTAATTACGGTGATACAGAATTTGTAAGCAACCTTTCGACAGAAGATTTTTTTGCAAACGCAAGACTTGAAAAAGTCACAAACAGAGATTTGGCAGTTCAAACTTTGCAGTCGATAATCGGAGGCGGAGATTTAACGCAGGACGAAATGGTCGTAAACGCGATTAATGCAGTTGAGGTTTCAAAACTAGTTGAAAAAGAAAGCGAAATTGAAAGTCTGATTAAAGCACAAGGTTTTTCAGATTGTGTTGTATACCTAAGTTCTGACAGTGCAAAAATTGTTGTGAAAACTGACGGATTGGATACAGCTGCCGCTGCCGCAATAAAAGATATTATCCTTGGTGCGATTGCTGTTCCGACAGAGAATATCAGAATTTTTGAGTTAAAATAAATGTTTCGTATTCTTACCATTCTCTTTTGGAATAGTTATAATTCTACTATTTACCGAAATTAACCGATTATAATAGACCTGAACTTACTAGAATTAAAATAACCCCTTAAAACATATTTTGAGGGGTTTTATTTTATATGAATACCTAAATTCAAATTAATTAGTTGACAAAAGCAAAATATATGTTAAAATGGTTTTATTTTTGTATACTATGTATACTATTGAACATTATGTGTTGGCTTAATTTGAACATTGCACCGCTGTTTCTATCTTTCATTATTAGATATGAACTTATTTTTATAATTTTTAAGAACATCGTCTGCGTTTTCAGCTCTAACATTACCAAAAACATGCGGGTGACGAACAACTAATTTAGTTACAATTTCCATGCAAACGTCATCAAAATTAAACTCTCCGTTTTCCTGTGC
>BNZF01000132.1 GCA_026000865.1 Clostridia bacterium | reverse complement strand
GTCAATTCCTGCTTTGATTGGACAAATAACGGGGAGTGTTATTCCTGTTGTCGGTACTTTTGGTGATGTACGCGATATATTTGTAAATATTTGGAACAGTCATTTTCTAATGGCAGCAGTGAGTGTGGTTGGTGTTGTTCCAATAATTGGAGATAGTACAAAAGCCGCTTCAAAAGTTGCAAAATTTATAACGAAAAACGCCGATAAAACAGACGAAATCGCTACACTTGTCCTTGAACTTTCAAGAAATTTTCCTGATGATTTTGCTAAATTTATACCAGTTACTGCCTTAGACGATATTAGTGAAGCGTTTCGTGGCAATCAAAAAATATCACTAATTTTTATACCCTGTTTTTGACACTCATTGGCATATTCAACACCTGACGGATATTTAAAAACAAGGTCATTTTCTCTCAAAACTGAAAATACAAAAGTCTGATATTGGCTGTTTCCCGCCAGTTCTGCAACATATTCCAAAGCGTCAGAATAGACAAGTTTATTGTCTGCCGAACTGTGATAAGGGTTGAAGTTTAAGAATGTGAGCGGTTCGCCGCCACCGCGGAGAGAATAATCTTCTCCCAAAATATTAAGGTCAATTCCATAAAAATTTGCATTTTTTGAGTTGCGAGAATATGAAGCTTTTTCAAAAACAGTTTTCAATTCGGCATTTATTGTGCCAATATCATCTTCGGAAAAACCATTGCGACTGTCAAACATGAATACAATATTCACGCCGTCTTTTACAGAAGATTTTGATATTTTTGTCAACGCAGTATCACTTAAATATGCACTTTGAAAATCAACAAATCCCTCAAATTCACCATCAGAATTTATCGTGTTTTCATCTTCAAAATCACCATATTCAGATCCCGTTAACTCTGCTTCTGTGAACGCAGTTTCCCAAATATTTTGCAGTTCATTTATGTCAATAACAGCATATGTCCCAAGAAAATTTGTCTTGGCAGAGACTGTATTTGTCAGCGTATCATAGGTCGTTTCAACAGGTAAAAGAGAGCCAATTTCCTCGTCAAAAGTGAAGATTACATACCTATTCAAACCGTCATTATCGGTTTGAATATACTGCTCATCAATTGTAAATTTGAGCAAGAATTCGGTCGCTAAAAACTTCTCAGGATAGATAAATTCTGGAATATTTCCGAGCATTGCTGTGTTGAAAATCACATCTGAATAGTTTGATTGACGGACTTCCAAATTTGCGTTAATGTTGCCTGCCGCAGTTATTTCAATCGACATTTCATAAGGATTGTCAATGTTGTTTATCTGCTCCAAAACGCTGTCGTCAGAAGAAAAAACGCGGGTAAATTGGTGTTCAATATCTTTAATTCCATCTGTTGTATCAGAATTTGGGTCGAGCCCTAAAAGTATCTCGTCATAGTCAGAAATGCCGTCAAAATCGCTGTCAGATTCAAGCGGATTAGTGCCATAAATTTTTACTTCTTCGCCGTCAGTCAGCCCGTCCCCATCAGTGTCCATTTTAATTGGGTCTGTTCCTAACGCAAGTTCTTCAAGAGTGGAAAGATTGTCTTTGTCAAAATCCGCATCGCCGTCCGCAACACCTTCGGTAATACTGTCATAAACCGCGGGGTCGGTATGTGTCACATAAATTTCGATGTAATCAGTCAAACCGTCGCCGTCTGTGTCATCAGAATTTATGTCAAGACCGAGCAACTGCTCTAAATAATCGGGCAAACCATCGCTGTCAGAATCAGGGTCTTCAACCAAATAAACGCCGTTTCTGTTGACTACTTTAAATGTGGAACTCTCAATAAATTTGTTCTTGCCATAAGTTTGACGAACTTTGAAAAGCTTCTCATTAAACGGCTCTGTGATGTCAAAAGTGTAATTTGTTTCACCATTAACAGTCGCAATTTTTGCAAATTCAAGTGATTTTTCTTCTGCTAAAATATATTCAGAAATTTCACTTGCATAATTTATGGTATAATAAGTTCCGTC
>BNZF01000131.1 GCA_026000865.1 Clostridia bacterium | reverse complement strand
ATCGGCAATTTCGTGATACGCTTTCAGCACAAAAACCTCTGCATTTGAAGCATTTAACTGCTTTTCTTCGATACAAACATAGTAATATTGATTTTCTCTTTCTGCCTCATATACCGCAAGCACCTCAACGTCTGCGGTGTTCCCGTGTTCGTCGGTCATTGTGATTTTATCGGGATGGTTGTCATTTTTATTCATCTATTTTTCCTCCAAATTTTTTAGAATTACATATTTTACAGGTACTGCTCCCGAATAATAAAAACATCTTTTAGTTGACTTGATTTTTTCGGATTTCTCTCGCAATTTTTCGGATTTAGCAGGGTCTTTTTCAGCCTTTGCTTGCTCTAAAAGTTTGTCGGCTGTCAGTCCGTCTTTGGTCTTGCGAAAAACTTTATCTTCAAGCCCTCTTTTTTCAGTTGACTTCGCCCACCGTGCCGAGCCGTGTTCCTCACCTCGGCGATGTAGTCGTCTTTTGCCTGTCGTAAAATACAAAACCGCAATGCCTGTTCCGACCGCAAAAATCATTCCCATAGATTTTACATAGGTGTTTTCGGGGTCTGCGTCAATGTGTTCTTTTATTATTTTATACGATATTTCAGGCATTTTTAGTTTTGAAAAATCAACAACTTTACGCTGAGTTTCAGCTTCAAAACTGCTTGCGTCATCAACTGCAACGCCGAAAAACAGCCCGAATATGCCCATTACAGCAATTAAAATAACGTAAAACACATAAACCAAAGGCTTAGTTTCCTTTGGAATACCTTTCAAATTCGCCATTAAAATCACCTCTATTCTAACTCAAAATCATCGCCAAAATCGTCCAAATCGGGCGTTTCGGGAGTAGGAATTTCTGGGGTATCAATGTCAGAATTTCTCTCGTTTTCAGTCAAAATTTGCTCCTCAATAGGATTTTGCTCCTCCGCTTTTTCAAAGATTTCAAGTGCTTTTTCGTCATCAATATTAAAATCGTTTTTGAGCAAATTAAGAACATTTTCTTTGGGTTCAAACTCATATTCACGCTGTATTTCGCCGAGTGTAACCGTAAAAACATTGCCGATTTTGCGGTCGATTTCAAAGTGCAAAGTTTCTTTTTCAGGCTCTGTTTCGGCAAGTTTATACATACTTAATTTTTCGGCATTACCGACACATTGCTCCGCAACTTTTGCACAATCAGCAAAATTGAGTTTTTCACCTGTCTTTTGATAATGCTCCGCTTGAATTACGAGTGCGAGGCGTTCAATGGCTCGGTGCCTGTCTGAAAATGAAAATTCGATTTCTTTATTTCCAAATTTACAAGTGAATTTTTCCTTATTATTTCGCTCAATATCAACGTCGAGTTTATCGCTGACTTTGACTTTCGCATATTGCTGTGCCTTGTCATTTTGGATTTTTACGGCAATATTATATTTGTCCAAAATGGCGTTTTGAATTGCTTTATCGTTAATTCCAAAGTCCTCCAAAAGTTTTCGATTTGCGACTTTATTCTTCGGCTGTTCGAGTTTTACAGCCTTACCGTCAGCATTTACAAGCACAAAATTATCCGTTTTATCAGACTTCAAATTCAAGCAGTAAAGTTCAAAATTCTTAGTCAATTCGTTGTCTTTGAGGTTCACTCGGTTCATATAATTTACTT
This sequence comes from Clostridia bacterium, assembly GCA_026000865.1. Classification (GTDB taxonomy): domain Bacteria; phylum Bacillota; class Clostridia; order Oscillospirales; family Ruminococcaceae; genus BNZF01. Next base: position 347 of record BNZF01000131.1, on the reverse strand, counting down.
TATCTTCAAGGTTTTTTCCTTGATTTTTGAACGGTTCTTTTGCGGTCGGAGGAAGAAAATTTTCCAGTTTAGAAATAATTAAATTTGCTTCAATATCACTCATATCAAGGTGTTTTATGAAATCAAATTTTATTTCATCATCACCTTTTTCAAGTAAATTTTCAAGGCTATATGACACTTCTTTGCCTTTTTGCAGGTTTTGTATTCGGTATTCATAAACCTCAACTTTTTCGCCTTTTTCGTTTTCGCTCCCCGTCATATTTTCCTCAATTGTGAAAGATTTATTGTCATAAATTTTATCGATATTTTGCATTATATCGGCAACTTTATCCTTATCGGCATTTCCA
>BNZF01000130.1 GCA_026000865.1 Clostridia bacterium | reverse complement strand
AGAAAAACGTTGCAAAGGCTCATGAAAGGTGCAATGATTATTAAAATTGCAAAGGTAATTATTGCTGCTCAAAATAAAAGAGTTGTAAAGGGCAAATGGGGTGGCTCAAAATAAAAGAGTTGCAGAGGCTTTTAAAAAAATGTAAATAAACAGAGAGTGCATAGGTAAATCCGTAGTGCCCAAAACAAAATACTTATCCTGTGCGGATAAGTATAGTCTATGTATATAAATGCTTTCGTTCCGCATTATGTCGTATTATATCATTTGAAAAATAGTTTGTCTACAATTTTTATTAAAAAAGTTGAAAAAGATAAATTTATTTGATATACTGTTTTAACTTGAAATTTAATAGGCTGTTCTAAAACTTATTTTTAATATTTTTGTAATTAAAGGAGTTCGGTCAGCTTAGCCCCGATAAGCGTGGTGACTACCTGCAACCTCGTTGTTATATTTATACTCCAAATGGCAAATATTACAAATAATTATTAGTTTCAAGTCTAATATGTGAACGTTTTATTAATATTTGGTTTTATATTGCTAATACTATTTCTTTATATTTACAATAGGCTTAAAACCGAATTATTGTTTTATACACATATCTTATAAATATCCAAATTGTTATTTTATACATATAATACGAATCACCTTTTAAAACCTGTTTTTTTAATAGTATAACACAAATATCACAACGGGGTTGCGGGCTCTGCCCGCTTATCGGGGGGATACCCCGCACCTCATTACTTACAAAAACTATAAAAAATAAGTTTTAGGAGTTCAGTTCTCTTGCAAATTTTAAAGCGTGATTCGCATATATATCTTATAAATATAGAATGGGAGGAAAATGCAATGATAAAATATTATAATACTGTGAATAATATTGTCGTTGAAGAAAATGCTCCTGAGGATGGTTCTTGGATTTCAGTTATTGCACCAACTGAACGTGAAATTAATTATATAATTAATACTTTTGAACTTGACGCGGGGTTTGTGCGTTCCTCACTTGATGAAGAAGAAAGCTCCCGAATTGAAAACGAAGACGACCAAACACTTATAATCGTTGACTATGCTGTTGCGGAAGTGGATACTATGGGTAAAGCAGTTTTGTTTTACACATTGCCTATGGGAATTATTATTACAAAAAAGAACGTTATAACTATCAGCATTAAAGATAATAATATAATCGACGAACTTTCCAGCGGAATGATTAAAAATATCAACACAAATTTTAAAACACGTTTTGTTTTACAATTACTATTTCGCATTGCCACTCGATTTTTGACTTATCTTAAACAAATTGATAAACTGACTACTTTTACGGAAAAACAATTGCACGCTACAATGAAAAATCAAGAGTTAATTCAACTTCTTGATTTGGGCAAGGCGTTAGTCTATTTTTCGACTTCTCTTAAAGCTGACCAGTCAACTCTCAACAGGCTTTTTAAAAGTCATAATATCAGACTTTATGAAGAAGACAGAGATTTACTTGAAGACGTGCTTATTGAAGTAAAACAAGCAATTGAGATGTCACAAATTTACTCTCAAATCGTCAACGGCATGACAGAAGGCATTGGTGCTATTATTAATAATAATATGAACACAGTTATTCGTAAACTCACAGTAATCACGATTTTGCTTGCAATTCCAACTATTATTTTTAGTTTTTACGGAATGAACGTTGAGCATCTCCCGCTTGTCGGTCACCCAATCTATTCAATTCTCTTTGCTTTCGCAGGGACAGGAATTGTTGCGTTCTTTTTAAAGCGAAACAACTAATTTAGTTTGAGTAGCAATGCTTTTTTATTCTGAGCCGCAACGCTTGCCCTTGCGACTTTTAATCTTTACACCTTTTAGGAGCCTTTGCGACTTTTTTAGTCTTTTTATTCCGAGCCACAACACTTGCCATTGCGACTTTTAATCTTTACACCTTTCAGAAATCCTTGCGACTTTTTTCGCCTTTTTATTCTGAGCCGCAACGCTTGCCCTTGCGACTTTTAATCTTTACACCTTTTAGGAGCCTTTACGACTTTTTTCG
>BNZF01000129.1 GCA_026000865.1 Clostridia bacterium | reverse complement strand
GGTGATTTTTGCTCCAAACGAAGAAATTTCTGTTGTTATTAAAGGTTCTAAAATTCTTGATAGTGCGGGAAATTGGACTTTTGAAACGCCTCAAATTTCCGATATTACCCTGTCCGAGGTTACAATTGATGTCGAAGAATATATTTATCGTGACAGCGATTATGACGGTTTGCCTGACTATTACGAGTTGCTCATCGGAACAAATAAATACTCAGAAGATACTGACGGTGACGGTTTGCCTGACGGATATGAGGTTTTAACTCTTGGAACTGACCCGCTTAATGCAGATAATTTTGAAGAAGAAACTATTGAAAATGTCGACTATGATTATGACATTGATGAAGTTTATGAATTGCTCGATATAGGTTACACAACAGGTGATTATGCAAGTTCTGTAATCAATAATATTGTTCTTGATACTGATGAATATAGTGATTTTTCTATTATCTGGATTAGCAGTAATTCTGAGGTAATATCCGAAAATGGAGTAGTTACACAACCTGCAACGGGGAGTGAACAAGTAATTTTAACAGCAATAATTGAAAATTCTAACGGTGATATTTTGGAGAAACAGTTTGAATTAACTGTTTTTGGTTACCCTCAATATTCTGTTAATCAATTACAAAATTATTCCATTGATGATTTAGCTGTTTTCAATGACGGAGAAACACCTGAACATCAAACCAATGGATATGGAAATATTCAATCTTTTTATGGAAAATTTAGTCCTATTGAAGTTAAAACAGTTGAAGATGCGTTAAATACTTTTTACAATGTCAAAGCCTTAACTGGTATCGTTAATCCACTTGCTGAATTAACACCTGTTAGCGTTATTAATGATGAATATGGCACAATTTACAAATTTGAGCAACATTACAACAATATTCCGATGTATAGTTCAATTTTTACAGTTTCTGTTGATACGAACGGTGTAACAGATTTCTTGTTGTCTGATTATACACATATTTCTGCGAATATGTCAACTTTGCCGAGATTATCATATGAACAAGCAAATATTGCAATGGAAAATGTTGCGGAAAATATCGTTGCATATTCCGATTACACCTCAGAAAACAAATTATGCATTTATGGTGATGAAAATGGTTCACACCTTGCTTGGCAAGTTTATTTTGCACTCACTCAAAGCACTGATTTAATTGACGCGGGTGAGTATTTGGGGCTTATTGATGCAAATAATGGTGAGTTGTTGTTTGTGAATGGTGTAACTGATAATGCGAAAGCTAAATCTGAAACAATAGTTGCTAATGTTGATGGCGGAGATACAACTATTTCTATTTCAAAAACTACTACTAAAGCAAAAACAAATTATCAACTTCATGATTTAACTCGTAAAATTTTAATTTATGACGGTAATGGTAAAAGCATTATTCCTGATAATCCAATAAGCAGTACTGATATAAATAATTTTGAAGAAAAAGATTTATTAGCATTATCAAATATGGTTAAAGTTTACGATTTCTATTTAACATTAAATAGAAAATCTTATAACAACAAAGGCTCTGAAATAAAAGTTATATTAAATGCTGATGTGGAGAATGCTTCTTGGAATAATTCGTTTAATCGTATTGAAGTAAAAAAATCCAAATATGAACTTTGGGCTTCGCTTGATGTACTTGCTCATGAATTTACTCATGGTGTTGTTGCCTCTGAAACAGAACTTTCAAAAACAAGTGGTGCACCTGCAACTATTAATGAGGCTTATTGCGATATTTTTGGATGTTATGTTGATAGTGATGACAAAGAATGGAAATTTGGTAATGACTTATCGAAATCTTATGACTGCATACGTAATATTAAAAGCCCTCTTTCAACATTAAATTCTGAAAAAATGTATGGAACATATTATCAAGATTTAACACATACAGATTACGATAAATATATAAATACAACTCTCATTTCTCATACTGCATATTTAATGGAACAAGGGGAGAATAAACTTTATTGTTCAAAAGAAAAAATTCAACAATTATGGTATAAATCTTTATGCTTGGGTTATAGCAAAAATTCAGATTTTTATGATGTTCGTTTAAATATTTTGAAA
>BNZF01000128.1 GCA_026000865.1 Clostridia bacterium | reverse complement strand
ATAAAAAAATAAGGAGTATGTTATGGAAAAAATCGATATAATTTTAGGTATAGCAATGCTTGTATTTTCTCTTGTGATAGTAATTTTAGGACTTGCACAAGGTAAAAGTAATACAAATAGTATGTCCGCAATGGCAATCACAGGTGGTTCAAATGAAAGCCATTTTTCTAAAAATGAGGGCAGAACAAAAGAAGCAATAATGTCAAAAGCAATGGCTGTTCTTCTTGTGCTTCTTTTTGCTATAACTCTTGCTTTAACCATTATCGCAGCTTGGAGATAGATAATAGTGTTGATAGTTATGGAGTGTCGCTTCGTGGTACGATTCTGTCGCATAGTTTAATTTATTGGTGCAATGGCTTGGTCTACAAAAAAAGACATTGGTTGCAATCATTTACGTTAAAGCCCAACGATGTTTTGTGACTTGATTTAACAATATTTTATTGTCGCGTTTTGTCTATTACAAAAAAGACATTGGTTGCAATCATTTACGTTAAAGCCCAACGGTGTTTTGTGACTTTATTTAACAATATTTTATTGTCGCGTTTTGTCTATTACAAAAAAGACATTGGTTGCAATCATTTACACCAAAGCCAGTAAAGTTGCAATGTTTTTAAAATAAAGATAGAGCAGTCCGAAGTGTAAAACCTGAGAACGGTGTGAGGACTAAAAAAACGGTGTGAGGACTAAAAAAATTATGTGAGGACTTAAAATGCAAAAAATCAAATTGATAACTGATAGTGGTAGCGATATTGAAAAAACATTCGCTGAACAATTGGATATTGAGATATTAAGTTTTAATGTTTTGCTTGATGGTAAAGATTATAAAGACGGCGTTGATTATACGGCTGACGAGTTTTATGATTTGTTTGAAAAGGCTAATGAGTTGCCAAAAACAGGACAGATTTTGCCGCAAGATTTTGAAGATGCCTATAAAAACGCCTTTGATGAAGGCTATACGGATATAATTTACTATTCTCTTGCGTCGATTGGCTCGGGGACGTACTTTAATTCTATTAAGGCGAAGGATAAATTCTTTGAGGAAAATCCAGATGCCAAGATTAATATTTATTTGATTGATAGTAAAACATATTCTGGTACTTATGGCAGTGCTGTAATTAATGCGTCACATAAAATCAAAAAAGGCGAAACTGCCTCCGAAATAGTTGAATACTTGAAAGAATGGGCTGACTGTGCAGAGGTTTATTTTGCACCTTTCACCCTTAAATATGTGCGTAAGTCTGGGCGAATTTCTGCCGCCGCCGCTTTTGCGGGCGAGCTTTTGGGTTTGCGTCCGATTATCGGATTTATTGAAGCGATAAGCAAAGTTGTTGACAAAGCAAGAGGTGACAAAAATGTTGTGCCACATCTTCTCAAAGTTGTTAGTGAAAATATTATCCCAAAAACGCCGTATTATTTGCTTATAACGCGAGATGACGAACACGCAAAAGAGTTGCTGTCTGCTGCAACAAAAACTTTCGGCTATCCTCCTGAGCACACTTTTAAAGTCGGTGCAACTATTGCAACTCATGCTGGTCCAAGTTTGGTCGGTGTTGCATATCGTGGTAAGATGAGAAATGGTGGTAATGGTTGATTAGCAGTTTTATTTCAAATAATTATAAAAATCCCACCAATTTGGTGGGATTTTTTCTTTGCCATTATCAAATCATTTTCAAAAAGTCCATTCTGTATTATATTGACTACCAGCATCAAATATTTCATTAATACAGTCAAACTTTTGCATTCGACTTCTTAACAGACTAAACACTTCACGCACTTCAAAAGTTCCGTCTTTTTTTACAACAACGGTGTTATTAAAACCAGCCACTTCATCAACAAAGTCGGTGGAATTATATGAATAAAAATAATTGCTATAAATAACAAACTCAACGATATAATCAACATTTTCTAGTATTGAAATATCGTTATCATCTATAAAAATAATTCGTGTGTTTTTTATTTCAATACGAGGAGGAAAGTTTTTAAAATTTTCATCTGCATCAAATCTATCTTTCCAGCTGTCATATAAAATTTTTTGTGCACTTTTGATTTCATTTTCATATTTACTATCAATATTTTGTGGAGGTTTGCCTGTTTGTTCAGACAGTTCTTCTAATCTACTTTTAACATCAGAGTAATTTTTAATTTT
>BNZF01000127.1 GCA_026000865.1 Clostridia bacterium | reverse complement strand
TGTCTTTCGCGTCATAATTTAACTGTACGGTTAGTTTAACTCACGCGGGCAAAGGCTTTATTAAAATTAAAATCTATTAGTTTATCAAAAAAAAACTGCTCTTAATTATTAGAGCAGTTTTTTTGCAGGTAACCCCTGCCTATCTTTCGCGACGGGCAACGCCCGCCTGTATTTCGCGACGGGCAACGCCCGCCTGTCTTTCGCGTCATAATTTAACTGTACGGTTAGTTTAACTCACGCGGGCAAAGGCTTTATTAAAATTAAAATCTATTAGTTTATCAAAAAAAAACTGCTCTTAATTATTAGAGCAGTTTTTTTGCAAGCAACGCCCGCCTATTTTATTTTGAGCCATAATCTTGCCCTTTGCGACTTTTAATCATTGCACCTTCAAAAAAACCTTTGTAACTTTTTTCGTTTAATTAATTTGCAACCATTGTACGCGGAGTTAAACATTAATTAAGTTAAATTATATCGCGAAACACAGGCAGGTGTTACCTGCAACTATTAACTCTCCGACAGGCCAAAGTTACCTGCCCTATTAGCTACTTATAAATAGGAAATTCCTGACAAATAGATTTTACTCCCTCGCGGATTTTATCTGCGGAGTTTTCAAAATCAGTGGTTGCAAGGAAGATATATTCAGCAATTTGTTCCATTTCTTTTTCTTTAAGCCCGCGGGTTGTTACAGCGGGAGTACCAACGCGAATACCGCTTGTTACAAACGGGCTTTGCGGGTCTTTTGGCACAGCGTTTTTATTAACCGTAATCAAAACTTCATCAAGACGTTTTTCAAGTTCTTTACCTGTAAGAGTGAAAGATTGCAAATCAACAAGCATTAAATGATTATCTGTACCGCCAGAAACAAGGTTAAACCCTTTTTGGACAAGAGCATTAGCAAGAACATTCGCGTTTTTAATAATTTGTTCTTGATATGTCTTAAAATCAGGTTTAAGTGCTTCGCCAAAACACACAGCTTTCGCAGCAATGACATGCATTAAGGGACCACCTTGCAAACCAGGGAAAATTGCGGAGTTAATTTTCTTTGCGATTTTAGCATTATTTGTTAAAATCAAACCACCTCTTGGACCTCTTAATGTTTTATGCGTTGTTGATGTAACAACATCTGCATATTCCATCGGAGAAAGATGTAAACCTGCTGCAACAAGACCTGCGATATGTGCCATATCAACCATAAATTGTGCTCCAACAGAACGTGCAATATCAGAAATTTCCTTAAAATCAATCGCTCTCGGATATGCAGAAGCCCCCGCAACAATTAGTTTTGGTCTCTCTTTATTTGCAAGTTTTTCGAGAGCAACGTAATCAATCTTACCCTCTTCATTTAGTCCATAAGGCACAAAATTATAATATTTACCAGAAATATTTGCGGCAGAACCGTGAGTAAGATGACCACCCTCCGCTAAATTCATGCCAAGAACTGTTTCACCCGGTTTAACAAGTGCAAGATAAACAGCCTCGTTCGCCTGTGCACCGCTATGTGCCTGAACATTTGCAAATCCTGCATTAAACAGTTTTTTAGCACGTTCAATCGCCAAATTTTCGACTATATCCACACATTCACACCCACCATAATATCTGTGAGCAGGATAACCCTCAGCGTATTTATTAGTCAAAACGCTTCCCATCGCCGCCATTACAGCAGGGCTGACATCATTTTCACTCGCGATAAGCTCCAATCCGTTCTGTTGACGGTAGAGCTCTTTCGCCATTGCCACCCCAACTTCACTGTCATACTTCTCAACAAACCCAATAGTATCCATTATTTCGTTATACATAATTTTAGTCTGAGCCACAACGCTTTCCCTTGCAACTTTTAATCATTGCACCTTTAAAAAACCTTTGCGACTTTTTTCTCCTTATTTTATTTTGAGCCGCAGGGCTTTGCCTCTGCAACTTTTAATCAACGCACCTTTAAAAAAACCTTTGCGACTTTTTTAGTTTAAATCATTTGCAACCATTGACCTTTATAAAACTATCAAAACGCGACAGTAAACTAATCACACAATTAAGCCTCTCGCGGACTGTCGGCATCCACCACAACTATTAACTCTTAACTATAAACTCTCCGACACCGCAACTATTACCTATTATTATAATGTTTCATTTTAAATATGTCAAAAACTTTTTTATAAA
>BNZF01000126.1 GCA_026000865.1 Clostridia bacterium | reverse complement strand
GTTGAAAAATGGCAATTTGACCCTTACGGTAAAGATAATGTAATTTATACAAAACGTAATAAATTTAATAAAAATATTGCTCCTTCACGTTTGAACTATCGTATACTTGAAAGCTATGATATTGGACAATTTTTCCAAAATTAAGGTGTTGCTGTGAAATGCCTATGAAGGTATTAGCGATGAATTGTAAAATTGGTAATGATTTCAAAAAATAATGGGGTGCGGGTATTCGCCCCGCATTATAGAGACAGTTGCCTTTTAAACGCTATTTTAACAAAACTATTAAAAATATGCCAAATTTTAGAATAAAATTAATAGATTTTTAAAAGGTGATTCACAATAGACATGTTCTAAAAATCATTCCATCAAATCGTTTAACTCGGAAATATTGAGTACATTCTCTCTAAAAAGTGGGTAGTCGGTACTGTAACAGTCCACTGGACTAAGCAGACTATCGCGCCCCACACCCGTCTTTATTTTTTAATGTTAAAGCAATACAAAAAAAGATGGATTATTAAGTTTTAGAACAAGTCTAATATAATTATAAAATGAGGTTTTTATTATGATAGCATTAACAAAATTAAATGATACTGAATTTATCTTAAATGAAGATTTAATTGAAATCATGGAAGAAAGACCTGATACGACTATCAGACTAACAAATGGGAATACTTATATTGCAAAAGAAACTGTTGATGAGGTTATTAAAAAAATTATTTATTTCAAAAAACAAATATTTAACAGGTAACACCTGCCTGTTTTTCGCGACATAGTTTAACTGTGTGTTAGTTAACTCACGCGGGCGGTCCGCCGCTGGTGTTTCGCGAGATAGTTTAGCTATATAACTAGTTCTCGGTCGCGTTTTGATAGGTTTATTAAGAATACGTTGGGGGCAAATCGCTCACGCCAAAGCCAGTAAAGTTGCAATGATTTGAAATAAAAAACAGAGCCGTCAGAAGTGTAAAACGTGAAAGCAATGTGAGGACTAAAAAAATAAAAAAGATTGATTATACAACGATAATTGGTTGGGGAGTGGGAATACTATTAATTCTGCTCGCAATAAGTTTTAATGTTGACAGGTATACGGGCAGTGTTAATTTTAATTTAAAGCTTGCCTCTAACTTTTTTGATATACCTTCTGTTTTTATAGTTTTTGGCGGGACATTCTGTGTTTTGTTCGCGTCATATCCGATTGAGTTTTTCAAACGTGTAAAAACTCATCTTAAAGTTGTGATTTTTCCTCCGCAATATTCTCCTGCACTATATATCAGAGCCATCGTTGCTTTGGCAAAAAGTGCAAGAATGAACGGGTTACTCTCTATTGAAGAAAAAGTAAGCAATCTTGATGATGTATTCTTGAGAAATTCTCTGCTAATGGTAATCGACAGTGTTGAGGCTCAAAAAGTTAAAATTTCAATGGAAACAGAACTCGATTATTTAGATGCCCGACACTCGCAAGACATTGAAATGTATATTAAGGGTTCGGAATATGCTCCTGCTTTTGGTATGTTAGGAACTTTAATCGGTCTGATTAATCTTCTGAAAAATCTTACCAATCAAGACGCTCTTGTGCAAAATATGGCGGTCGCTTTGGTAACGACATTTTACGGCGTTATAATTGCTAATTTATTCTTCAAACCTATGGCAGTAAAACTCCAAACTCGTCACGATGAGGAAATGCTTTGCAAAACTATAATCGCTGAGGGAGTTATGGCAATTCAAGATGGTGATAATCCAAAATTTATCGAAGAAAAATTAATGCGATTGCTCGCCAAACAACCAAATTTAAATGTTAATAAAATAAATAGCAATAAAGCAAAAACTGTTAAATCTAATAATGTTAGACCAAAAAATAACACAGTGAAGAAAAAATGAATTGACAGGAGAGTGTGAACGCTTCGCATTCACAAGTTGATAGTGCGGGGAACCCCCGCTGATGTTTCACGGGATAGTTTAATTGTATGATTAGTTTAACTCCGCGTTTTGCAGTTTATAACAAAGTACAATGGTTGCAAATTATTTAAGCTAAAAAAGTCGCAGTGGCTAATAGTAAAGTGCGATGATTAAAAGTTGCAAAGGCAAGCGTTGCGGCTCAGAATAAAAAAAAGGCTAAAAAAGTCGCAGTGGCTCTAAAAAGGCGTAATGATACAAGAGTGCAAAGGTAAAT
>BNZF01000125.1 GCA_026000865.1 Clostridia bacterium | reverse complement strand
CGAACGGGGTAGCGTCGAGGTCGCCGTGGTTCTTAACATATTCAAGCAGGTCGAGCCGGAACTCGTTCAGCCCCAAGTCCATAATGGAAACGCCGGACTGCATTTCCTCTATGTCAACGACCTCGTCTTGAAGTTTTTCAAGCTGCGCTTTGCGGTATTCGAGGTCGCCCTGTTCTTCGGGGTCGATGGGGTTGTCGTCGCCTGTGGCGGTCATAACGGAAGCCTTCATTCTGATCTCGACGCGCCCTTTAAGTTCGAGGTATTTGTCGAGGTCGATGTTCGGCCAGAAATTCACAAGCTGAATCCTGTCGTTGCGGCTGCCGATACGGTCGATACGCCCGAACCGCTGAATAATGCGGACGGGGTTCCAATGGATATCGTAGTTGACGCAGTAGTCGCAGTCCTGCAAGTTCTGCCCCTCCGAAATACAGTCCGTCGCAATCAGAATGTCGATTTCGGCCGGGTTGTCCGGCATCAGCAGTTCCTTGTCCTTGGACAGCGGCGAGAACAGCGTCAGGATGGTGTTCATATCTGTTCGTTTTAACTTGACGGTCGTCCTGCCGTCGGTCGTGCCAGTTATCATCGCCGTGTCGAGTCCGAACCGTGCTTTCATAAATGGCGCTACTTCTTTGTATAGATAGTCAACCGTGTCCGAGAATGCTGAGAAGAGGAGTATCTTCTTATTGCCGGCGTTAAACGGCTGCTGAACCTTATCGGCAATCATCCCCAGAAGCGTTTGCAGCTTGGTGTCGTGTTCGGGCGTGATGTCCTCAATCAAAACTGAGAGAAGTTCGAGGATTTCTGAGTCCTCGGCAAGTTTTGCCCGCCACGAGATATAGTCCATATCGGCAAGGTCGATGTCCATCTTCTTGCTCGTGCTTTCAAAAAAGTCAGTGTTCGTGTCGTCGCCGTCGAAGTCGTCCTCGGAAAACTCCTGCGTGTTGATCATCCGCTGCGTCCCGCTCACATAAGCGTCGATATCGGCAATCGTGCCATTTATCAAAGCCCTCACGCGGTCAAGGGTAATGCGGAAGGAATACACGGAGCTTTCCAGTCGTTTTAAGAGGTTGATGCACATCAGCCGCCGGATACCGATTTCACGCCCGGCGCGGTCAATGTTCTTGCTTGGGTCTACATACTTTGCCCTGCGGCTTTCTAAAAGGAAGTCGGTGGGGATATAGACGGCGAGGTTCAGCTTCATCAACTGGTCGTAAATGTCGTCGTAGTCAATCGCCGATTCGAGGTCGGTCATCCTCGGACGCTGCGTTATCGGCTTCATCCGTTCGGGGAACTTCCCAATCTCGGCGGTGTTGTAATACTTTTCAATATGCTTGCGAGAGCGGGCAATCGTCACGCTGTCAAGCATCGTAAAGAAGTCGAAGTCAAGGGAACGCAGGAGGTTCTCCGTCGTGCGTTCTTCGGGTTCGAGTTTGCTCCAGCGATTGAAAGCGGTCTGAGCGTTGCGGAAAATCACGTCAATCGGCTTTGTGGTGTCGAGTTTGTCGTTTATCAGCGTAGGGTTGCCCTCGTAGGCAAGTTCAAGCTGATGTCGCAGGTCGGAAAAGCCGTTGTTTACAGGTGTCGCCGAAAGCATGAGGACTTTTGTCTTCACACCTTTGCGGATGACTCTGTTCAGTAGCTGGAGGTAGCGGTTCTCGCGCTTGTCGTCTCCGCGCCCCGAATAATCGCCGCCATTACGGAAGTTGTGGCTCTCGTCTATGACCACAAGGTCGTAGTTACCCCAGTTCAGCTTGGCAAGGTCGATGCTCCCAGACAAGCCGTGGTCTCTCGACAAATCGGTATGATAAAGCACATCGTATCGCAGGCGGTCGGAAGCTATCGGGTTGTTCAGATAGTTCTCCTTGAAAGTGTGCCAGTTGTCGCCCAGCTTTTTCGGGCAAAGCACCAGTACCATACGGTTGCGAAGTTCGTAATACTTAATCACCGACAATGCGGTGAAAGTCTTACCAAGCCCTACGCTATCGGCGAGGATGCAACCGTTGAACTTTTCGAGTTTGTTGATAATCGCAAGCGTAGCGTCTTTTTGGAAGTCGTACAGCTTGTTCCATATTTTTGTTTCCTTAAAGCCTGTCGCTTCGTTCGGCAGTACGTCCTCGGAAATGTCCTCCAAGAACTCGTTGAAAATGTTATAAATCGCCACGAAGTAGATAAATTCA
>BNZF01000124.1 GCA_026000865.1 Clostridia bacterium | reverse complement strand
CCCTCACGGGTTGAGTACCAATTTCCTAATATATTTCAATCCACACCGCCCGTGAGGGCGGTGACGCCCTGTGCTGACTGCATTATCAATATTTTTAATATTTCAATCCACACCGCCCGTGAGGGCGGTGACGGTTTAGCAGAAACAAATAACGTTGCACTTATCATTTCAATCCACACCGCCCGTGAGGGCGGTGACTTGAAATTAGCGACATTTTACCATCACGTAAAACATTTCAATCCACACCGCCCGTGAGGGCGGTGACGGCGTTGCTTTCCTTTATTCCAAAGACCCTGATATTTCAATCCACACCGCCCGTGAGGGCGGTGACTCAACGAATTATTGAAAAATGATATTTCCTATTATTTCAATCCACACCGCCCGTGAGGGCGGTGACGAAGTGACTTACCATTTTTTCGGCCTATTATGATATTTCAATCCACACCGCCCGTGAGGGCGGTGACAACTGATAAGTTGTTAAGATTGAGAGATATTCATATTTCAATCCACACCGCCCGTGAGGGCGGTGACGGTAAAAGCTTAGACCGCCTTACAATGTGGGATAATTTCAATCCACACCGCCCGTGAGGGCGGTGACTACCCATAAATATCATGCAGTTGATGATTTTATCATTTCAATCCACACCGCCCGTGAGGGCGGTGACTGTTTGAACGTGTTAATGCTAAAATAAAATCGAGATTTCAATCCACACCGCCCGTGAGGGCGGTGACTTTTGATTATTCGTCTTGTAAGTGTTTCTTCATTATTTCAATCCACACCGCCCGTGAGGGCGGTGACGTGTTCGCCTGTGGGTATGCCATCATATTCACGATATTTCAATCCACACCGCCCGTGAGGGCGGTGACTTCGTAATATACCTTTAACAAAATTATATGTATATTTCAATCCACACCGCCCGTGAGGGCGGTGACTATGGATTTGACAAAACAACGTCAATACATGAGAATTTCAATCCACACCGCCCGTGAGGGCGGTGACAGCAAAAATTCACAAAAAAACACTCAAAAAAATAAACATAATTGTGCAATTTATATGAATTCTTTAATACATGCCCAAAATCACATATTATTTAAAATAAATAACATACAATTTATGACACAAAATTAGTGCGAACCTATCTGAGTTTTTATGTGTGAATATGGTTCGCGAATATGGTTTTTTACTATAAATTTATATTTTAAATATCAAAAACAAAAAATAATATCCAAAATATAAAAAAATTCAAAAAACCAAAGGCCCATTAACATCGAAAGACGCTTTGGTTCCAACATGAACAATTTTACCTTCATAGTTATTTCCCAGAAAATAAAAACGCAAACTGTCCTTATCTTTATCAATAATATCTACAAGTAACTTCTGAACTTTCACACTTGTGGCAGCGTCCATTACACACTCAAAGACAGAATTTTGAACACGTTGACCATAATTAAGACATTGCTTAGCGACCTTACGTAAACGTGTTCGTCCCTCAGCGTCTTCTGTATTAACATCATAGGTAATCAGTACCAACATTTTCTCACCTACTTCCAAAAAAACGGTGGATAAGCATCGGTATCTCCACGCAAAAATCTTGCAAGCAATAGTGCCTGTGCATATGGAACAAGTCCCCACTTGATTTTCTCTTTTAAAAATGGGTGAGTAAGTTCCTCCTGCTTTTTCATTTGCCAAGCATTCAACAGTGCCGACCTCGTCTCTTTGTCCATAATAACCGCACCGTTTTCTTTTTTTGTAAAACCCTGTTTACTGATTTGCCTGTTATTTATCAACGTTAGCACAAATCTGTCCGCAAGAATAGAACGAAACTCTTCCATTAAATCCAAAGCAAGCGATGTTCTTCCAGGGCGGTCTCGATGTAAAAATCCAACATAAGGGTCTAATCCAACACACAGTAAAGCAGATGTACATTCATGTGCGAGTAAGGTATAAACAAAACTAAGCATTGCATTAACGTTGTCAAGAGGTGGTCTTTTGTTGCGTTTTCTGAAAAAGAAATCATCTTTTTGTTGCAAAATTAAATCATCAAAAACCGAAAAATATTGTGACGCTGACTCCCCCTCAAAACCACGCAGTTCTTCAAGAGAATTAACTTTAACTGACGACAAAGCCGCATTTTTTATAAATGTCGAAACACGTGAAAATTTCTCACAATCAATACGCATCGGA
>BNZF01000123.1 GCA_026000865.1 Clostridia bacterium | reverse complement strand
CAATTTCTTCTTCGTATTGGTCAAGCGTTTCCTCATCGGGAGCAGAAAAAGTTATTAAAAGCGACACCAAAAACATTTTTTGACTTTTATTTGTAACATCGTCATAGAGTTCTTCTGCGTCATTATACGCCATTTTTGTTTTTGTCGGAACGGCGATTTCAGGCGAATATCCCGATTTTGACGCTCTTTTTTGAGCCTTGATTATGTCGCCCTCCATACCTGTTTTTTGTCGCATTACCATTTTTGTGGTGTCACCCTGCGGAATTGGCACGATATTTATTGCAGTCGTAAACGGGAAATTGTTGTCAACAAATTCACGAAAAAAATCGTCACCGAGTGCTGTCGGCAAATTATTTAACCAAACCGTTCTGTAATACAAGCGGTCGTCAACCACGATATGCTTGTGTTTAACTTGAATATAGTTCGGTGCGATATAATCTTTTGAGGAAATTCCCTGCCACATAATGCCGTCAAGGTCGATTGTAAAAGTTCCCTCTCTGCCCTGTCGAAATTTGTCGTGGAGTATTTCCAAACGCTCTTTGTTGTTAAGTGATTTTGCAGTTGTTCCGAGTTTTTTAATGCCGTTTTCAACTTGAATATCGAGTTTTTGAAAACGCTTTTCAGCCTCACCGATTGAAAGAGCGTTAATCGTAATTGACAAATATTTTGCCTGAACCATATCATTACGACCACGTTTCATTTGGGATTTCATAATGCCGTTGTAACTGTGTCTTAAATCGTCAAATTTATCGCCTGCCATTGGATAAAATATTCGGCGTTCAGCCTCGCTCTGCGACACAACTCGGTTGTCGATATAAATTGTAACGGTTACACTCTCGTCAAAAGAGTTCAGAAATTCCGCATACATAGCGAAAATATCAACCTGTTTGCTCTCTTCCGCCGTGTAATAATTCATATCGTCAACAGCGTAAACCATTGAAAATACGCCATTTTCGACCTCAAAAATACCGTCCGTATGCTCAATAAAATACGGCATACAGTCCTGTACAGTTTTTGGGAGTGTGGTTTTTACACGGGTTTTCTTAGCTTTTTTATTTTTCTGTTTTATAGGTGCAGATTTCTTTTTCAGTTCCGCTTTGCGTTTATTCTCCATAAAAATATTGTAATTTTTTATAGCAGAAATATCCTTGTCGGTAAGGTAATAATGTGGCATACTAGATTGCTTATTTTTAATATTATCGTATGCTTTTTTCAAAATTTCTTCTCTGATTTGAAGTTTAGTTTTCTTGTCTTTTTTGTCGTTTTTGGGGGCTTTTTTATTGTTTGGGTCTTTGACTGTGACGAGTTTTTCATCAGCCTGTGCAAGGGTAATATCCTCGCCGTTTTCGACCGCCTCCGCAAAAATAATCGCACGTTCGATACTGCGTTTTTGTGCGTCCTTGGGTTTAAGTTTTTGCTCTGCATAAGGTTTATACACATTTGCGGAACAAAATACAAGTTTTTTGTTAGCCCTTGTAAAGTCGATTACCATTTTGAAATATTTTTCAAAAGGCATTCCCTCGGGATTAAAAAAACCGATTAAACCGAAAGGCACGGCAATTCCCATAATTACAAAACCGACTGTATCGCTTGTATAATGGAACATTTTGTGGTTGAGATACAAAAATATTCCCGCCGTTAATCCACCTGCCAACATACAAATTGTTGCCCTCATCGTAAGCCCTGCAACAAGTTTTTCCTTGTATTCACGAATATCTTTCGGTATTCTAACCGTTATCATTATCACCACTCCTTTTTACAAGAATAAACCGATTTCTCGTTTGCTCTAAAATTATTGCAACACTCATAATGAGCATTCCAATGCAAATTACCGCCTCAATATAAACTTTTTTACTCATATTTTTCTCCTGCTTTTTCTCCTGAAAATAAATTATTTATGCTTATTCTTGCCGTGCATTTTTATAATCAAATATAAAATTCCGACTACTGCAAGAAAAATCAAATCAAGTTTGTGTTCAAGGAAAATATCTAAAAATTTTTGCATAATATCCTCCTATGCTTGTCCGAGGACTGCTTTTGAAAGACTTCCCGTCTTCATAAGCACCGTCGCAAGTGTTATTGTTGCAATTAGCATTTGCCCCATCATCGCCGTCATTTGTTGCCAAGTTGTACCTGTAAAAGTCGTAGGGTCGAGTATTGCTCCCACAAAACTGTTAAATATTCCAAGCACTATCAGCATTAACACGCCTTGAAGTACAACCGAGGCAAAATTAAGGAAAAATTTCTTTGTAATTTGTG
>BNZF01000122.1 GCA_026000865.1 Clostridia bacterium | reverse complement strand
AACTTATTCCTAATAATTTGAAAAAAATTCAATTAAAATTATTAAAAATAATTTCACCATAAAAAATGGACACCCACCATTCACCTCCTAAAAATTTTATATTCTTAACCGCACAGGAAAAATTTCTGTGCGGTTAAACCAATGATTTACTAATTATAATTGCGTTGTTTGGATGTATATTTTTCACTTTGAGAAGAAGAAATATCGCCTAATTTAATTACAGAAAGGTCTTTTGGAACAGTCAAGAACACTTTTTCATTAGCAACTTTTTCATATTTATATGGATTACCAGCGTTTTCAGCAACCACACTAAACGCCTTGAACGCATTTTTCATATTGGTTTCAACTTTCTGATTTTGCTCTTTTGTGTTGCTTTCGTCAAAATCAAAGAGAAACATCATATGTTTTTCAATGCAGGCATTCATCATCATTCTATGGGAAGAATTAAACTCATCAGAGGAAATATATCTCAATTGAAGTGGTGCAAAAGTGGTAATTTCACTAGCTTTAATGGAGTTTTCAGAAATCTTGCGAACTTCAACAATTTCCCAAGGATAGAAAAGAACAATGTGGTTCTTTTTTGACACTACCGCCGTGGCAAATTTTCCACCGTCGGTACTGCTTTTGATATCTTCGATAAATTCACATATTGGCTCTCTGATTGTCTCGGGAGTGCTACTCATATTGAGTTGCAGAATGTGACCATTTCTGTAAGCGTCAGCGATAGCGTCACAAGTGCTTTCATAATTATTAGGACGAATGAATTTGTATTCAACGCTAGGAATATAATTTATTGGAGCAGGTTTTGCGGGTTGAACACTAACTTTGGACTTTTTTGGTTCAACTTTTTGTACCTGTTGTATTGGGGGTGCAGGTCTTTTATAACTTGAAATTTCTTCTGCTTTTTTAACTATTTTTTGGTTGTCTATTGTAGTAACATCAGGCTGAACAGACTCTACTATTTCCTCTTTTTTGACTAAAACTGGTTCTTCTTCAGGTACTTCTCCCGTTTCTGTTCCCACTTCTGGGGCTGGTTTTTTGTCAGTAATTATCAGTCTTAAACCCGACCAAAGATAACCACCAGTTTTTTTAATGCCATCCAAAATAGAGATAAGAATTGGTTTTTCAGAGCTTCCCTCAGTTGTTGCAGTTAGTGAAGCATTTTCATAATCTGCGTTTGCTGCCGTCTGAGCGGCATAGATATTTTCGTTTATCATGAGCTGTTCGCCCTCCTTGTTTTCTACAATACTTTGTGCAGTATTTATAAAATAAAATGGAGATTGCCGTTTCGATTTTAGGCTCGGTGCCTTTTTGGGTTATTGACATAAAATGTCTTGTAGCGACTTTTATCTGCCAATTTCCAATTCTCCTGTAGAGTACACTTAAACATAAAAATGTACTAAACTATGTACATAATTAGCGAGCAGTTTTCCTTAACATTCACTAGTTTTGTACTAACACTTCCGTGTATAATTTACATTTAACATAAACTTTTTTATGTATTTATACTGCGATTTTTATACGTATATATGTAATTTTCTACATTATTTTGCAAAATAATCTTTATGTATACTTTAATATATACCGAGTGCTTTTACCAATCCACCTGCTATTAAAAAACTCTTTCACCAAATATGGCTGTGCCAAGTCTTAGAATATTGCTACCATGTTTAAGAGCAACTTGCCAACTGTCGCTAAGCCCCGCAGAAATAATTTGCAATCCATATTTTTCTTTTACTTTTTCAAAAAGTTCTTGTGATTTTGGTAAATAATATTCGCTTTTGCCGAACGGCTCCATAAACATTAAGCCTTTTGTTTTAACATTTTCTAACAGAGCAATTTGTTCAAGTGTTGGTTCTAAATCGTTGGCTGAAATACCAGATTTTGAAATTTCTTCAGCGATATTGACTTCCAGTAAAATATTTTGTATAAAACCAAGCTGGTTTGCTCTTTTATTTATTAATTCTGCCAGTTTTATGCTATCAACAGACTGTATATATCTGACATGCTGATTAACAACATAATTAATTTTATTGCTTTGAAGATGACCGATTATATCAACATTCATACGCTCGGGATAGAAATCTTTTTTTTCAAGATAGTGCTGAATGTAATTCTCGCCGACAGTGGCAAGACCGCAATCGAAAGCTGTTTTGACAACATCAATGTTAACATATTTGCTTGCACCAAGTATTTCGGGACGTTTCACTCCATATTTTGCACATAAATCATCAATTTCATAGTTAATTTTTTCTAAACGTTTACGTATAACTTCCATTTTCCC
>BNZF01000121.1 GCA_026000865.1 Clostridia bacterium | reverse complement strand
TCACAAGACATACGCGAAAAACGTTTCCAAAGAGGAAACATTGGATATAATGTTGACGAAGTTGACAGATTTATGAAGTTAATTCTTGAAGATTATGAGGTTTTTGATAAACAATTTGAAACGCTCAAAGAGAAAATGCAATTGCTTGTCGCAACAGTTCAGAAATACAAACAAGACGAAGAATTGTTGAGACGCGACAAAGAAGCAATCGGTGCGGCAATGGCAAAAGCTTTGACGGTTGAGCGTGAAGCAGTTGATATTGCAAACGCCAAAGCCGAAGAGATTTTGAGTACCACTCGCGAGCGAGCTGACATAATTCTTACAGAATCAAAAGAGGACGCAAAACGTATCGTTGCAACTGCTCGTGCGAATTACGATAATATCATCGAAGAGAGCAAAAATGAGGCTGAAATTGCCAAACAAACTCTTACTAATATTCGTCAAGAAATTTCCAATTTCAAGAAGAATTTGTTTGCTACTTATAAAGAACATATTGATATGATTTCGCAATTACCTGCTTTTGAAAAGGCTACAACAACCACAAAAGAGGAAGATTTATCAGAAACTCCAAAGCCACCCAATTCCCCTTTTGAACCAATAAAAGAGCCTGTGAGCGAACCTGTGCAACCATTAGTTGCGGGTCACCTTGATGACATTTTGGAAGAGTTTGCAGGTGGGGCAGTTATAGCAGATAAAGGCATAGGTGTTGCTGATAAAACAGATTTGGTTGATAAAATAAGTGTGTCTGATGGAGCAGACAGTGCTGATAAAGCAAAAAATATTAGTAAAGATAGGGCTGATACAACAGCAAATACTAACGATAACACAGACGAAATCGGTGTAGAAATAACCCCGATTTCCGAGGATGACTTGCTTTCTGTTGACGATGTTTTGGACAACCTTGAAAGTGATAAAGGTCTTGTTAAACCCATTTTAAGACCGAGTCTTCAACCCGTTAAGTCGCTCACCGAAGCAACCACCGAGCTTAATCTTTTTAACACTTCTGCTGGCAGAAAAACGGATACTAGCAACTTGCAATTTGGAAATAAAAATAGTTAACAGGTTTGTTTGTGTCTGCTGTTTTTGCAACTTTGCTCTGAATATAATTCCAAATGATTGTACTTTCCGAGTAAATAGGGCCGAGTAAATAGGGTCCACAAATTTCAAAGCGTTATGAAGATTATTTTCTTCTCCATCTTTTGCAATAGGGTAGTAAAAGGGCAATGTCTGCATAAATAGAGAATTGTCTAGCTTTTTGAGCTGAAATATTTTCCCAAAAAATATCAAAAAACCGCGCAATCACTTGATTTTGTGCGGTTTTTTGTGTTATAATTAAAAGCAAAACATACCGTGTACAAGTGTACAAACAGCAAAACTGACGATGCGACGGCTCAAAACGTATCGAACTGCCTGTTTTGTGCTCTCGGAAGCGATAATAACGCGACTAAAATTCGGAAACAGACTGAGATGGACGCTGACCACGTGACCGCTTGGAGCAATGGTGGTGCGATGGATATAAGTAACTGCCAAATGCTCTAATAGAGCGAAAAGGAATAAATGTTGAATCACAACCCCGTGCGGAAGATAGTGTGTTCAGTGATATCTATAAAAATAAGTAGTCAGGTGTCTAAAATGACAATATATGGGGTGTGGGATAATGGAAAAGCAGGATTTATTTGACCTGAATATTGAAGAAGTTCTCGACGGTTGGGAAGTCTATCACGCAATCAGAGAGTTTATAGCAAATGCTTTGGACGAACAAACATTGACAAACACAGAAAATATCAAGATTTTTGAAGACGGCCAGAATCGTTGGCATATTAAAGATTGTGGACGAGGCATTCGCGATATCCATTTTACGCAGAACGAAAACGATGAAAAGACGACAGCGAATAATCTAATTGGTCGATTTGGAGTTGGCTTAAAGGATGCCCTTGCTGTTTTGCACCGGCATAGAAAACAGGTTCAGATTGTTTCACCATATGTAAACGTAACACTTAAAATGGCTAAAAAGAATGGGTTTGATATAAATACGTTGCACGCCCAATTTAGCCCTTTGATATCCGATGTACATGGAACAGAGATTATAATATCAGGCGTGACCAAATCTGATATAAACGCTGCTAAAGCGTTGTTTTTGTGTTTCAATAACCAAATGCAAATTGAATCCACCAAATATGGTGAGGTCTATAGTCTAGATAATGGCAAAGGTGCAATTTATATGAATGGCGTTAAAGTTGCCGAAGAAGATAATTTCTTGTTTAGTTATAACATTACGGGTATGACAGAGGCAACCAAGAAAAAAGTAATTAAC
>BNZF01000120.1 GCA_026000865.1 Clostridia bacterium | reverse complement strand
TTTTGACAAAGAAGAGCTTTGTTCATATGGTGATTTAGGTTTGATGAAAGCCGTTGATGGATATGAAACAGGCAAATGTGCGAAATTTTCATATTACGCGTCAAAATGCATTACCAACGAGATGTTGATGTATTTACGAAAAAACACAAAATATAACAGTGTTTTGTCTCTTTTTCAAACAATTAAAGCAGGCGAAAGTGATGATATTTTTATTATCGATACTCTAATATCTATAAATGATGTCGAAGAACGCAGCGAATTTAAAATAATCTTTGAATTAATTTTAAAATTCGTTGACACCCTAGAAAACCCAAGAGATAAATTTATCATGCACCACAGATATGGTCTCGCAGGGCACAACGTCCTAACCCAAAAAGACATTTCCAAACTCCTAAACTGCTCACGCACCTACATTTCAAGAATTGAAACAAGACTAAAAGATGAAATAGTCAACTACCTAAAAATCGAATATATTTAGTCCGAGCTTTTTTATTTTTGGCACTTCATGTTTGCCCCCTGCGACTTTTAATCATTGCACATTTTTAAAGCCACTGCGACTTTTTTAGCTTTACTGGTTTGCGACCATACTACGCAGGTAGTAGGTGGATTTCGGCTGTCGCCGACGTTTACGCATGTTAGTTTTACTGTATGGTTAGTTTACTGTCGCGTTTTGATAATTCAGTTAACTAAATATATGCGAACAAGGACAAAAATAGAATAAAAAAACTAAAAAAGTTGCAGGGGAAATTACAGAGTGCTCAGAATAAAAAAACTAAAAGAGTCGCAGTGGTTCATAAAAGGTGCAATGATTAAAAGTTGCAGGGGCAAATGTTGCGGCTCAAACTAAAAGAGTCGCAGGTGCAAATGTTGTGGATCAAAGGGAAAAAGGGGTAAAAAATGATAAATTTTAAGCCAGAGGGAAGTCTATATACGACTGACGAAAATAAATATTATTTGGAAAATATCGAGAATTTACGTGAAGCGATACATAATAAAAAAATATTGGAAGCAAAAGCTGTTGTTTGTGATGTTGAACATAATTTAATAGTCGATTTACATTGTTGCAGAGGTTTTATAAAGCGTGAGGACGGTGCAGTTGGCATAGATGACGGCACAACTAAGGATATTGCTTTGCTGACAAGAGTTAATAAAATTATTTGTTTCAGGGCAACTGATATTGTCACAGAAAATGGTGAAACAAGAGTGCAACTTTCCCGTAAACTTGCACAAATTGATTGCCTTAATAGACATTTAAACAGACTTAAAGCAGGGTCTGTTATTCCTGCGAAAGTTACACATTTTGAGCAGTTCGGAGCATTTGTTGACATAGGTTGTGGGTTACCATCTTTGATACCGATAGACGCGATTTCTGTTTCAAGAATTGCTCACCCCGCTGAACGGTTTTCAATCGGGCAAGACATAAAAGTGATTTATAAAGGCAAAACAGACGAAAAATTCTTAATGACACACAAAGAACTGCTCGGCACTTGGAGTGAAAACGCGGATAAATTTAATGTCGGCGAAACTGTTACGGGCATTGTTCGCTCTATTGAGGAATATGGAGTTTTTATCGAGTTAGCACCAAATTTAGTGGGACTTGCAGAACCATCCGAAATAGTCAAAGTTGGTCAAGAAGTTACAGTTTTTATAAAATCTATCATACCCGATAAAATGAAAGTTAAGCTGATAATAGTCGCAACTTCCGATGTAAAAGCGTCCCCCTCTCCCCTAAACTATTTTTTTGACGGTGACTATATGCAAGGTTGGGAATATTCAACTCCCGCAAGCGAAAAGGTTATTATAACTTCTTTTTTAGTTTGAGCAGCAATAGTAACCTTTGCACTTTTGTATTATTAAAACTTTTAAAAACCCTTGCGACTTTTTTAGCTTTACTGGTTTGCAACTTTTTTATTTTGAGCAGCAACGCTTGCCTTTGCACTCTTGCATCATTACAACTTTGAAAAAACCTTGCAATTTTTTAGCTTTATTGGTTTGCAACTTTTTTTATTTTGAGCCGAAACACTTGCCTCTGCGACTTTTAATAACTGCAACTTCTATGAACCTTTGCAATTTTTTAGCTTTACTGGTTTGCGACCGGTGTACTTTTTGTAAACTGCAAAACGCGATAGTAAAATAATCACGTAGTTAAACTACCCCCGCGTAAACGTGACGCGAAGCGTCACTTCACATCTATTACCTATTCACTGTTCGACAATGGTTGCAAACCAGTAAAGCTAAAAAAGTCGCAAGGGTTTTTAAAAGGTGCAATGATTAAAAGTCTCAGAGACAAGTGTTGTGGATCAAAATAAAAAATCACATTGGTTGCAAACCAGTAAAGCTAAAAA
>BNZF01000119.1 GCA_026000865.1 Clostridia bacterium | reverse complement strand
AACACAGAAATTGAAATTACAGACGAAACTCATACTTGGCAGGTCATTTTCCTTACTGATAATATCGCACCAAGTGTGCCAACAAACCTTTCTTATAGTGACAAAACACAAAGTTCAATTTATTTAACTTGGAACATTTCTAGTGACGATTTAAACCCTGTGCATTATCAAATTTACCGCAACGGAACACCGATTGCGTTGAGTGTTTTGACTTCATACACAGATTTAAATTTGATAATTGGTACTGAATATATCTATACCGTTAAAGCGATTGATGCCATTGGTAACGAGTCTGCACTTAGCGAGCAATTAATTGTTACTACTGCCAAAGACAGTGTATCACCGACAACGCCTCTCTACCTAAAAATATCTGCTCATTCAACAGATACTGTTTATTTGAGTTGGCAAGCCTCAACTGATAATGAAACAGCAGTAGAGGGCTACGAAATTTATCTAAATGGAAGTTTGCTAGGTACTACCCCATATGCAGCTTATACTGCCACAAATTTACCAAGAATAGAAAATGTGTTTAAAGTTAGAGCATATGATGCAGAAAATAATTTTTCAGATTTCAGCACGACTGTCACATTTGACAATGTTCCGCCAACTGTGCCAATAGACTTAACTTTTAGTAACGTGTTTGTAACTTCCGTAAGAATTTCTTGGAAAAAATCTCTTGACAACAAATCTGTTCGCGGTTATGAAGTTTACCGTGATGATGTTAAAATCGCGTCTGTTTCAAATGAAGAATATTTTGACAAAGATTTATTGCCAGACAGAACATATAAATATTACGTTGTTGCATTTGACGATATGTTTAATTACTCTGATAACAGTGTTAGTTTGGCTGTTGAAACTCCTGATGATACACTTGCTCCCACCGCTCCGACTAACGTCAGAATTACTGAAAGAACAGACAATTACGTTAAAATCGAATGGTTCGCATCAACCGACAATGTTAGTGTAGACGGTTATTATGTCTATCGTGACGGACAGTACTATGCAACTGTTAATACATTATATTTCGAGGATAATCTTGACCAATCGGGCAATTTTGTTTATACATTAAAAGCATTTGACAATAACTCGAATGTCTCCACGTTAAGCAACAGCGTTGCATATGATAATCAAGCACCATTGGCACCTGTTATTGATGAAATCTCAACAAGTGAACGCACCGTATATTTAGCTTGGACTGCAACCGATAATGTTGCAATAAAATCATATGAAATTGTAATTTATTGGTTTGATAATGGTGAGGAAAAACATCGCACAGTAGTAGTTCCAAACAAAGAAAATTACACCGATACAAATGTTACTTATCTCGGTGAATATTCGTACTATGTTGTAGCGATTGATACATCAGATAACAAGTCATTAGCAAGCGAAGTTAAAACTGTTATTGTCAATACTGATACCACTGCACCTGTGATAAAATCTATTGAGCCTAACCAGAAATATTTATCCAATATTATACCAATAAGTATAACGGCAACTGACAATTATTCTATAAAATCCGTTGTGCTTGAATACTCACGTGACCAAGAAAATTGGGCAACAGCTCACGTTTTTATGAACAATGACGGAATTAAACAAACCTCTTATTTTTCATATAATTTAGATGTTTCTGAGTTTGATGACGGAGTAATTTTCTTTCGTGCGATTGCAAAAGATAGCTTTGATATTATAAGCGATGTGCAAAAATCGCCTGTAACAGCATTGTTTATTCTCAATACATTGCCTGCTAAACCCGCAGATATTTCCGTTGATACAACTGACGACAGTATTGGATTGGTTTTTGGTCAACCGCAAGACCTCACAAAATTCAGTCATTTTGAGATTTATCGTGCTAAAAATAACGGTGAATTTATAAAAGTTGTTGATAACTATAAATACGCAAGTTATGTTGACAATAAAGCCGAATTGGGTGTTAATTATCAATATAAAATTGCAATTATTGATGTTGCAGGAAACAGAAGTGAATGGTCAAATATTGTTACAATTTCTCTGCCTGACGACATTACCGCTCCGAAAATTTATAGCATTAACAAAGAGTTTACCACAGAAAATTCTGTTATCAATGCATATAAGCTAGTTAGTGTATATTGCTATGATAATTTCAGATTGGCAGATTTTAAAGCCGAAGTTATCAATTCTGACGGGTCAATTAATTTTGTCGCATATTCTGAAAATTTGACTGTCAATGAAAAAATCGTAAAATTCTCGATTAATACCGATAAGTTGACAACAGGAATTTACTCATTAAAACTCACTTTGACCGATACAAGCGGCAATATTTTGGAAAAATATTATGATTTTATTTACAATACTTCTTCACTTGCTACACCTGTTTTACGT
>BNZF01000118.1 GCA_026000865.1 Clostridia bacterium | reverse complement strand
GCGTTTTACGAATAATGAAATACATACTTAAAAATTTATACCATTAACTTTATACTATCCGACTGGCTTTATATGAAAAATATTAGCCGTTTAAATTCTGTTTACATTTGAATTATATAATGACCTGCTGTAAATTTAGTAAGTTCACTAAATTCATTCTATTTTTGCAGAATTGAAAATAAAAACAGAGTGTATTTATTAAATTTCTCTTGGTCGTAAATTAATTAAGAGAAAAAATACTCATTTCCGAAAAGTACATTTGGTTGCATTGATTTACACCAAAGCCAGCAAAGTTGCAAATAGATTAAAATAAAAGAAGAACAGTCCGAATAAATCACTTTGAAACCAAAGTGAGGAATAAAAAAGCAAATCGGTAATGAGAAAAAAGTCGCAAAGGTGACGACTGCGGCTCAAAGGAAGAAGGAGAAAAAAATTTGGGGACAATAATGCGATTTCTGAAACCGCATGTGGGCGTTGTGTTGGCAGTCATTGTGCTGTTGATTGGCAGGGCTTGGTGTGAACTTACATTGCCGTCGTATACTGCTGATATTGTGAATATCGGTATAGCGGCACAGGGTGTTGAAAGCCCTATTCCAACGGTTTTACAAGAAAATGTGTTTAATACAATACTCGGACTTTCTGACGATGAGGGCAAGAAGGTTTTGCCGACTTTGTATACAAAAAACTCGTCGGGATTTTTTGAACTGAGTGTTGACTTAGACAAAAACTACAAAGTTCTATATGACACTTTGAAATTGCCTATTATGGAAATGGCAGCGTTGCAAATGGCTAAGGAAACAGGTAAATTGCAGGAAATTTTCGGTAAAGAACCAACCGAACAGGAACAGTTACAATTTATTCAAAGCCAACGTGATAAACTGTCCGCAACTCCTGATACCATTCTTGAACAGGCTTTAACGCAGTTTTCATTGCAACAAATGAAAGCTTGTCAAATTGACGTTGATAAACTGCAAAAAGATTATCTTGTCAAAAAAGGCGTACAAATGCTTCTTATCTCACTTGGACAAATGGTTCTGATGTTGTTGGCGACTTTTTTAGCAACTATCACAGCGTCAAAAGTTGCTTATTCTATGCGTGAGGGTGTTTTCAAAAAAGTAATCGGATTTTCAAATGCCGAAATTGATAAATTCTCCTCAGCTTCATTAATCACAAGATGTACCAATGACATACAACAGATACAGCAATTCCTCATAATGTTGTTGAGTATGGTTATTTTTGCTCCAATTTTATCAGTTGGAAGCATATTAAAAGTTCAGCATACCGAAACTTCTATGATTTGGATTATCGCAGTCGCAGTCGGAGCTTTGCTCGCTCTTGTTGGAACTTTATTGATTTTTGCTTTGCCGAAATTCAGACAAATCCAACCTAAAACTGACGCTCTACAACTCGTTTCTCGTGAAATTCTCACAGGTTTGCCTGTTATTCGTGCTTTCACGAGAGAGAAAACAGAAGAAGGACGTTTTGATAAAGCTAACAAAGACCTTACCTATCTCAACGTTTTTGTCGGTCGTGCTATGAGCGTAATGATGCCGATGATGATGTTGCTGATGAATTTGGTTGTCGTGCTGATAATTTGGGTTGGCGGTCACAAAATATCAGATGGTGATATACAAGTTGGCGATTTGCTTGCTTTTGTCAACTATACCATCTTAATTATATTCAGTTTCTTAATATTAACAATGATTAGTGTTATGGCTCCGCGTGCGATTGTTGCCGCAAACAGAATAGGCGAAGTGGTTAACACAAGCTCAACCATTATCAGCAAACCGCAAACTGCTCAAAATAAAAACGACGGTATTGTTGAATTTAAAAATGTTTCTTTCAAATATTCAACTGGTGACGAGGTTTTAGAGGATATATCTTTTACCGCTTTGCCAAACCAAACTACCGCAATTATTGGTGGTACGGGTTCGGGCAAATCGTCACTGATTAACTTGATACCAAGGCTTTATGATGTTCATAATGGCAGTGTAACAGTCGGCGGTGTTGATGTTCGAGATATGGAACTTCACAAATTGCGTGAGCAGATTTCTTTCGTTCCACAAAAAGGATTTTTGTTCTCGGGTACAATTGAAAGTAACATAAAATATTCAGGTGACGTTTCAGACAGTAACATGAACCGAGCTGCTGAAATCGCACAAGCAAGCGAGTTTATTTCTGAAAAAGAAGACGAGTTTGAAAGCGAAATCGCACAAAGCGGAAGTAACGTCAGTGGCGGTCAGCGTCAAAGACTTTGTATCGCAAGAGCATTGGCTAAAAATGCCAAAATTCAAATTTATGACGACAGTTTTAGTGCGTTAGACTACAAAACCGATGCGAAATTACGTCAATCTTTGAAAGAAAACTGCAAAGATACAACTGTGATCATAGTTGCACAGATTATTAC
>BNZF01000117.1 GCA_026000865.1 Clostridia bacterium | reverse complement strand
AGTGCTTCATATTTATTAATGGCATCTCTTGACACAGCCAGAAAAAATCTTGCTCTGGGCGGTAAAGAAATTTTCGCAGAAACAAGACGGCTCGCAAAATATGCACGTGCAGAAATCAACAATATCGGCGGTTACTATGCTTTTTGCAAAGAGTGCATAAATGGTACTTCTTTCTATGATTTTGACACAACTAAACTCTCTATCCACACTCGTGATATTGGTCTTGCGGGAATAGAAGTTTATGATATTTTGCGTGACGAATACAATATACAGATTGAATTTGGCGATATTGGAAATATACTCGCGATAATCTCCGCAGGTGACCGTCAATTGGAAATTGAACGGCTTGTTTCGGCATTATCAGAAATAAAACGGTTATATTTAAAACCAACTCTTGGTATGCTTGAAAATGAATACATTACTCCGATTGTTGAAGTTTCTCCTGCAAAAGCTTTTTTCTGTGACAAAAAACAACTGCCTTTGAAAGACAGTTGCGGAAATATTTGTGCTGAATTTGTCATGTGCTATCCACCTGGTATCCCTATTTTAGCACCTGGTGAGAAAATCACCAAGGAAATTATAAATTATATCGAATACGCAAAAGACAAAGGATGTAACCTCACAGGAACCGAAGATATTGGTGTTAATTATATCAATATTATTTCCCTCTGAGCCGTTTTTTTATTTTGAGCCGCTTTTTCCTTTGAGCCACAACGCTTACCTCTGCAACCTTATAACAATTACAACTTTTAAGAACCCTTGCGACTTTTTTAGCATAAATGATTTGCAACATTGTCACATCGTTTTGCGACTGCTATCTGCAACTATTATTAATATTAAAACTCGACAGGAACTAATTGTGCAGTTAAGCTATGACGAGAAATTGTCAATTGGCTACCTGAGCGTAATTTCATAAAGCTTTAATATCCTGTTCCATGTTTCGCTGTTGATTTCGTTACTCTCAGGTATTCCTGAGAGTTTTTGTATTTTACGAATAGCCTTTGAACGGTCTTTTGGTATGTTAAAAAACTTTTCGCTTATTTTTTCAAGCATAACATCAGGTATATATTCAAACTTCGGGTTCATTCCATTGCTATGAAAAACATCTACTGATTGAGGAGTCTCACCTTTATATATTTTATAAACAGCAACGATTTCATCCCAAGTCTCGGGAGTAACCTGACCGCTCACAGGTAAATTAAACTCTCTTTGAAAAGCCTTAACAGCACTCTTAGTAGTATCATTAAAAATTCCGTCAGGCACAACCCTTGGTATGCTACTTATAAACTTTGATATATAAGCTAAATATGTCTGCATTTCTTTAATATCATTGCTCATTCCTTTACTCCTTACTTTTTTATTTTGAGCCGTTTTTTTATTTTGAGCCGCAACGCTTACCTCTGCTACATATATTCATCGCACATTATTATGAACCTTTGCAACTTTTTTCTCCTTACAGATTTGCAACCATTATTTTATTATAAAACTGCAAAACGTGACAGTAAGCTAAATGTTGGTCTAAAGCTTCCCCGCGTAAAAGTCGGCGTCAGCCGACACAATAACTATCAATTATACATTTTTAACTTTTAACTATAAACTCTCCGACCCGCCCGCGTGAGTTAACTAACCGCATAGTTGAAATATGACCCGAAAATGCCTGCGGGGGCTCCCCGCCGCCCTTCTGCTATTGAATAACATATCCTGGGTTTTGAATCGGCATTTTTATATATCCATATTTTAAATCTGAATATGTGCTTGCGATTTTATCCCAAGTTAATAGACCGACTATGCCGTTGGGATTAATGTCAAAAGCTTTTTGAAAAGCAATGACACTGTTTTTGGTTAATGGTCCAAAATAACCTGTGTTATTAACCGCAGGGATTTCAGGGAATGTGTTGTGGATGTAGGTAAGGTAATTTTGCAAAACTTTAACGTAATCACTTGTGATACCCTCGTGCAAAAGTATCCCAGGGTAGAGTATAACGTCATAGCCATCGGTTAAAGGAATCGATTGAATTATATGCTCATAAGCATTGTAAATATCATAAAATGTGGTTTTGTCAACAATTCCTGTTACAGGTAACCCAAACAGCTTTTGAAAAGTTTTTACGCTGTTTTCAGTTTCTTCGCTGTAATATCCGTCAATTGACAAAGGTGCAACTCTTGCATAATATGCCGCAACTGTTGCCAAGAAATATTGTAAAATTTTCACATTATCATTTTGCATACCAGGGTATAACGGCTCATTATACTGCTTGGATACTTCCTCTAATGATAAGCCTTCTGAATTGAGTTCGGATAATTTCTTTACACTGTTATAGATATAGATAATTTTATACCAAGTTGCTTTATCAACACTTCCTGTTACAGGTAAGTTAAAAACTTCTTGAAATTTTTTGACGGCAGC
>BNZF01000116.1 GCA_026000865.1 Clostridia bacterium | reverse complement strand
TATGAATATATTAGAAAAATACTTACCAGAAAGATGGTTTTATAGAAATGTAAGCTTATATGAAAAATATGGTTTAACTAATTATGCTTGGAATAAATTTGATATAATTGATGTAATAAAAATTTTATATGAAAGACAGGCAATAATTTTAGGCGGAGATTTATATATTGTAAAACCTAATAAAAGTTAGACATTGATGGTTCAAGTTGGTATTATAATCCTTCGAATATTTTAACTCGTCAAGAAAATTCGTTATTAAGTTATCAAAAAGCTTTGGATTATCTTACAAAATTAAAAATCGAAAACTACATTGTAGTCCCTGTAATTAACAGTTCACTTTATCCTTTATAAATTCTAATTATAAGGGAAAACCTTATTGATATTTCAGAACCTTCTAGTGCAAGAAATATATGGTCAAATATAAAAGATAAAATTGATAAAGATCAAACAGATAGAATTGCACTGAATCTTGATGACAGTAACGTTAATATTAATGATTTAACGAAACAATTTTTTGATTGGGATATTGAGGGCTTAAAAGAGCTGTTTATTGTAAAAGATGATACAATTTCTAGATTAATCATAAAATAAGAAAACGAGAATAACAAAATATGGAATATTCATTTTTAATAGATATATCTATTGATTTTCAAGATTTTATCAAATATCTAAAAGCTTATTCAAAGTTAATATTTGCTAATGTAGATAAAAAAGATGTAGTTGAATTTATTTCAAGAGATGGTTCTTTTAATATTATTCATCAGAGATGAAAGGATTTATACGAACAATGACAGGGTAATAACTCAATTTTCTATGGAAGATTATAATATAAAACTAAACACTGTATTATATTTTTTTATGGTAAATAATAATGATTTTGATAGTAAAATTTGGGCAAAAACCACAATATTATTGATAAAAAAACTTTTAAATGATTTTCAAGGGAATTGTCTATTATATACTAATGGCTATGATGTACCAATATTAATGAGAAAAAATGATAATTTAATTATAGATTTATCAAAATCATCGAGTAAAGTATTTGATTTTTCATTACTTGAAACAACATATATTGATAAGAAAATAATAAGGAATTGAGTTATATAAATTACCAAAAAGTGTTGCCGACGATATTATTGCTGAATGTGGTGATGATATTTCAAAAATAGAGGAATAAAAAATACTCCTTTGAGGCAAGAATATGAATCAAAAGTAAAAAACTTACCAAATATAAAAGATGAACTTTTTTCTGCTGGTAAAAGTGAACAAGAAGTTGCAAAAGAATTAAATAATACAAGAAGAAATTTAGGTGAAGAATATAAAAACGAAACTCCTGAAATTTTACGAGAATATATCTATTATCGCAATGAAATAAAATATGACGGTGATAAACTTGGACCCACTTATGAATGGTTAAAAGGTCGCGGGAAAACTGATGAACAAATTATAGAATCAGCATGTAGACCAAATGATAACATTGATTTAGTAATGTCAGGTTTTGATGAATGGTATATTAAAAATTATGAATAATAAAATTGAACTTGTAAATATAGAAATTAGTGAATGTTGTTATCTTGATATAGTTTCTGGTAGTATAGATTTTCATTATAAAAAAAACATTCCAAATTTTACTGGATGGTATTTTAAAGATAAAAATACATTTTTTGCCTTATATCCAAAAAAAAAATTGTGGTTTATGTGGTATAATGGTAAAGAGTACTATCTCCATAAAAAATTAAAAATAAAATTGAAAGTTAATGGAGAAAACAGAACTTTTTATATAAAAGATTATAATATTAAAATTAAATATATAATAAAAACTCCTGATTTAGCCTTTGCAGAGTGGGATATTTGGTCTAATGGAGAAGAAGATGTTGATTTGTTTTATAAAATTAATAAATACTATAGAAAAGATAATTTTTACAATAGCCTTAAAAATATATAAAAAAATCTATATATCAACATAACTATAACGGTAAAAATTTTAGTGACTTGAATATATAATTGCACCCGATAATTCTTGTGACCATAGATTATTTGTACCAAATAATTAAAAACATAAAAGGTATTAAAAAAATGAAAAACATTATTGATATTTTAAGCAAAAGAAGTTTATACAAAAAAATTGATTTGTTTGAACAATTTGGAATATTCGATTTAGCTTGGAGTAAATCTGATATATTTAATGTTATTGATGAAATTTACAAAAATAATTTGATAATTTTAGGAGGTAATATTTATAAAATTATTGAAAATAAATTAGAAATAGATGGTGCAAGTTGGCATTATAATATTGATGTGAATATTAATTTGATAAAAAATGCACAATTGAGTTATTATAAAGCAAAACAATATTTAACTAACTTATTAATTAATGAGTGTGTTGTTTCAATAACCATTAATGATATAATATTGCAGAACAAT
>BNZF01000115.1 GCA_026000865.1 Clostridia bacterium | reverse complement strand
ATTTGCAACCATTGTTCGCGGAGTTAAACATTAATTAAGTTAAACTATGACGCGAAACACAGGCCAAAGTTACCTGCACTATCAACTTTACACTTTACACTTTCAACTCTCCGACAGGTGCCTAAATGTAAATTTTAACAATGTCAACAAAATTTGTCAACAATTTTTTAATATAAAAAATATTTTTTATACAAAATATTTGTGTTTTTGTATTAAATATGATAAAATAACTTGTGTACGCTTGTCGGAGAGTTAATAGTTAAAAGTGTATAGTTAATAGTTGTGGTGTCCGCTGGCGCGGACAGTTACGCGGGGTAGTTTAACAAAACGACTAGTTAATGGACGCGTTTTTATTATAGATAAAAGCTAAAAGCGTAAAGTTATTAATTGCAGTTGCAAAACGTGACCGAGAACAAATGGTTTATTTAAACTATCTCGCGAAACACATGCCAAAGTTACCTGCAACTATTAACTCTCCGACACTGGTTGCAAATTAATTATACTAAAAAAGTCGCAGAGGCGTCGGAGAGTTGAAAGTGTATAGTTGATAGTTGATAGTTTCGCGTCATAGTTTAACTTAATTAATGTTTAACTCCGCGAACAATGGTCGCAAATTAATTATACTAAAAAAGTCGCAGGGGCGTCGGAGAGTTGAAAGTGTATAGTTGATAGTTGATAGTTTCGCGTCATAGTTTAACTTAATTAATGTTTAACTCCGCGAACAATGGTCGCAAATAAGTAAAAAGAAAAAAGTCGCAGGGGGTTTCTAAAAGTTGTAATTATTAGAAGTCGCAAAGGGCAAGATTGCGGCTCAGAATAAAAGGGCTAAAAATAAAAAATGAGTTCAAATGCAGAAGTTTATGAAAAGATTTGTGAATATTTAGAGAAAAGTGGAGTTACTGAGAGGGCTATGAATGCCTTTATTAGGACTATGAAATTGGCTTATCTTGATGGGTCAAAGGCTATTATTATGCCTGAAAATATTTTTAAGGGTAATTTGGTTAGGGATAAATATCTTGAATTGATTAGAGAAGGTTTTTTTCATGTTTTAGGGTTTGATGTTGAAGTTAGTATTGAATATGAAAATGTTTCTAATGAAACGGTTGATAAGGTTAACGAAACTATCGAAATTGTTGCACAAAAACATATCGAACTCGAAAATACATATTCAAACGCTAAATATGAATATACTTTTGCAACTTTTATCAAGGGTCCATCTAATGATTTTGCTCTCGCAGCGTCTATGTCTATTATTGACAAAGAAAATCTTAAAAATACCCAGTTAAAAAATAATCCTCTTTTTATCCATGGTAATTCGGGACTTGGAAAAACTCATCTTATGTATGCAATCGCAAATGCATCAATCAAACAATATCCTAATATGAAAGTAATTTATGTCAGTTCTGAAACTTATGGCAATGAATTTATCGAATCGATTTCTCATAACAAAACAGAAGAATTTCGTCATAAATATCGAAAAGCTGACCTTTTACTCCTTGATGATGTACAATTTTTCTCAGAAAAAGTAAAAACACAGGAAGAACTTTTTCATACTTTCAACGAACTTTATAATTCTGGCAGACAAATAGTTTTAACAAGTGATAAACCCGCAAAAGATATTAAACTTTTAGAGGACAGAATACGAAGCAGATTTGAATGGGGTCTGATTGCGGAAATTTTACCTCCCGAAAAAGAAACACGTGCCGCAATTATAAAACGTAAAGCTGAATTACTCGGGCTTAATATTGGCGATGATGTTGTTGACACTCTCGCCGAAATGATTAAAACAAATATACGTCAACTTGAATCAGCTGTTAAAAAAATAAAAGCACTTGAACATTTTCAGCAAATTCAACCAAATGTCGCAATTGCACAAGGCATCGCCATGGATATACTCCGAGATGAGGAGTTTTCACCCATAACAGTTGATAAAATAATCCAAAAAGTTGCAGATGTTTATAAAATCACAGTCGCAGATATTCGTTCAAGTAAACGTTCAAAAGATATTTCAATGGCAAGAAAAATTTCTGCTTATATCATCAAAGAAATAACAACTCTTTCTCTAAAAGAAATAGGTGAAAAACTCGGTAACCGTGACCACTCCACTATGATTTATGCCATAACTGACATTCAAAATCTCATAACCACAGACGAAAATACAAAAAATCTCATAAGCGAAATGATTAAAAATATTAAGTCTAGTCTTTCTTAACTATCTTTATTTTTGTTGCTCTATCATTATTTTAACTTAATTGCAACTTTTCTGGCTTTTTAAGTAATAGTGCGGAGAGCCTCCGCTGGCATTTTCGCGGAATAGTTTAATAGTATTGTTAGTTTACTGTCGCGTTTTGATAGTGATGACAGTTAATAGTTAACAGTGAATAGGTAATAGATATTGCAACTTTTCTGGGTGAAAACTCCTCATCTCGGAGTATATCCATGGCGATGCCTTGTGCAATTGCGACATTTGGTTGAATTTGCTGAA
>BNZF01000114.1 GCA_026000865.1 Clostridia bacterium | reverse complement strand
ATATTAAATTTCATCTATAAAGGAAAATTTTATGAAAATAAAAATTTCAAAGGTAGCAATCAAAAAACTTACATCGTTAACATTAGCACTTTTAATTCTAATATTAAACGTAGCTTCTGATGGACCTTTTTATTTTATCCAGAAAATAACCAATGCTTCTGTTATAAGTGCAGATGAGTTGAGGTTACTTGAAATAACGACTGATTCTGATTTAGATGAAAATTTAACGGTTGACGAGCTCAGAATTACTTCGGGGGTTTTTAACCTTAATGGTTTTAAATTAACGGTCACTGGCAATGCGTATATCTGCTATGGTGCATCTTTAAATATGAATGGCGGTCAACTTTATGTTGACGGTGATTTTTCCTTGAAGGCTGATATTGGTAACAATCATGGTGGTTATTTACTGATGGAAAACGCCTCTGATGTTTTAAGTGTTGGTGGTAATTTTACTGTATGTTCCAATGCTTACTTATCTGACGGAAATGTTTACATTGGTGGTGATTTCACTAGAATAGCTTCTGTTGACAGTAATATATTTAATGCAAGGGTAAACAATACCATAACTTTCAACGGAACGCAAAAGCAAACTATTTCAATGGGAGCGAGAGATTATTCAGATGCATATTTTAATAATCTTACGATAGCAAATACTTCTGTTGATGGTGTAGAATTTACGAGTTCGGCAAGAGCAATCGGTATTTTGAATAATATTAGCGGTAATATTACTGGCGGTTCATATCTTTTTTGTGGTGTAAATGCTAATATTGCAAATATTTGGAATGGAGACTTGTCGTCCGATGATTTTACTACATTAGTTAAAAGCACCAAAATATACGGCAATCTATATATAAAATATGGATACTTTAATCTTAATGGACAAATACTTTCTGTCACTGGCAATGTATATGTCTATGATGCTTCACGTTTAAATATGAATGGCGGGCAGCTTTATGTTGGTGGTAATTTTGCTTTGGCTACCGATACTGGTAGTAACGGCGGTTATCTGAATATGAAAAATGCTTCTGATGTTTTAAGTGTTGAGGGTGACTTTATTGTATATTCCACTGGAGCTCGTAATGAAATAACAGATGGTAATATCTATATCGGTGGCGATTTCATAAGAACTACTTATTTATATAATTTTAGTTTTGAAGCAAGCGGAAACAATACCGTAACTTTCAACGGAACGAAAAAACAAACTATTTCAATGGAAACAACTTCAATTGAGACAACTCATTCGTATTTTAATAATATTACAATAACAAATTCTTCTGCTGAGGGAGTAGAATTTACAAGTTCGACAAGAGTGAACGGGGTTTTGGATAATATAAGCGGTAATATTACAGGCGGTTCACATCTTTTACTTTATGGTAAAAATGCAGATGCTGTAAATATTTGGAACGGAGACTTATCAATCGGGGATGACACTAAATTATCGGAAAGCTTTCAAATTGACGGTAGTTTGTATATAAAAAACGGAACACTCGACTTAGGTGGACAAGAAATTTCTGTCACTGGCAATGTGTATGTCTACGGTGGTGCATCTCTAAATATGAATGGTGGTCAACTTTATGTTAACGGCAATTTTGGTCTGACTTCTGATACGGGTGGCGATGGCGGTGGGTTACAGATGAAAAATGCTTCTGATGTTTTAAGAGTCGGCGGTGACTTTAATGTACATAGTATGTACTACTACACCGAAACAATAATTGACGGAAACATTTATATCGGTGGCAATTTTACAAGAACTAATCATTTAGGTTATGATTATAATTTTATGTCAGGTGGCAAAAACACTATAACTTTCAATGGAACAAAAAAACAAACTATTTCGATGGGTACGACTAATTCATATTTTAATAATCTTACAATAGCAAATTCTTCTGTTGATGGTGTGGAATTCACGAGTTCGGCAAAAGTAAAAGGCATTTTGAACAATATAAGCGGTAATATTACAGGCGGTTCACATCTTTATAGCACAGCAAATATTTTGAATATTTGGAACGGTGACTTATCAATCGGTGGTCTAAATATATTAACTGAAAATATTAAAATTGGTGGGAATTTGCACCTAAAAGATGGAGAGTTTGACCTTAATGGAAAGAAAATTTCTGTGACAGGCAATGTCTATGTGGGTGATTTTGCATATCTAAATATGAATGGCGGTCAACTATATGTTGGTGGTAATTTTGCTTTGGCTACCGATACTGGTAGTAACGGCGGTTATTTACAGATGAAAAATGCCTCTGACGTTTTAAGTGTTGGCGGTGACTTTAATGTATATTCTACTGTACATTCTACCTTTTTCGATAATAAAATAACTGACGGAAATATTTATATTGGTGGCAATTTTACAAGAACTGATGATTCGTCTTATGATAACAATTTTATGGCAAGTGGCAACAATACCGTAACTTTCAATGGAACAAAAAAGCAAACCATTTCGATGGGTACGACTAATTCATATTTTAATAAAGTCAATTCAT
>BNZF01000113.1 GCA_026000865.1 Clostridia bacterium | reverse complement strand
TTCCCATAATTCCTATTGACCTACAAAACTTATTATGTTATAATGTTAAAAAACATGAAGTTTTATTATCAAATTATAGAAGAAGGTGGTTTCAATGGACTATTAAATGCTAAATGTCGAATAATTACATTTATTGCTATATAGGAATTTTATTAAAATATATTACAAATTAAAACATAAAACAAGGAGAAAATATGAAACATAAGTTAAAATTACGTTTCCAACGTGCTTTTGCTATTGTTACAAGCACAATTATGCTCTCGACATCACTTTTAACAGCAAATTTATTTGTTAATGCAGAAGAAAACAACACATCAATTATACCATATACCGTGACTATTGTAAACGACAACGAACGCATTTACACCGCACCAACTTATGAAGTCAAATATCGCATAAATTCATCTTGGTTGGGTCATCAAATGGTTGATGTAACAGTCAAAAATACAGGCACAGAGCCAATCGGCAACTGGTCATTACGATATGATTTTGGTGGAAAAATCGAAAATATTTATAATGCAGAAGTCGCTGAAAACGATTATTTTTCTTATATCACACATTCAAACTATAATTTTGGTGAGATTACACCAAATTCTTCAACAAACTTTGGATACACGCTTTTAACAGACGAAACTGAAAAATTTTTTCCAAATAGTATCGATATGATACAAAGTCGTGTTGAATTAGATTCTGCGGATTATTCAGTATATCTTGCAAATTTATATGACACATATACCACATTTGGTGGACAACTTATTGTAAATAATAACACAAATAAGCAAATTTCTATGCCTGAAATTACATTTACAGCAAATTTTGACTTGCAATCTAGCTGGGGATATGATGTAATTAACAACGGCGAGCAAAACTACACCATAAAGTCAAAATCTGACACAGGTGTTTTTTTAAATATCGCTCCAAACGGCTCTTATACTTTCAATATTTCTGGTAGTAAAACAACAGACCGGAGTTGGACATTCGACACTCCTCAGTTGACAAATATTAAATTAACTGCTATTACTGTTGAAAACAAACCTTTGCATTCAAATGAAATTCCAAGTGAAAATTTAGATGAAATTCCAGATGACCAAAACGATGATATTGAAGAAATTGACTATGAAGACGTTGATTATATAGACACTGATGGTGACGGTTTACCCAATGTTTATGAGGATTATTTCGGAACAGATAAAAATAACCCCGACACTGACGAGGATGGTTTACCTGATGGATATGAGGTGTTTACGCTTGGAACTTCT
Source organism: Clostridia bacterium (assembly GCA_026000865.1). Taxonomy (GTDB): domain Bacteria; phylum Bacillota; class Clostridia; order Oscillospirales; family Ruminococcaceae; genus BNZF01. The sequence goes on along the minus strand of BNZF01000113.1, from coordinate 1,307 downwards.
CCTGTTTTGTTGGATACTGATAGCAATGCAATTTTGGACTGTGACGAAGATTTTGACTATGATGGTTTGACAAATTTTGTGGAATTTAATCTCGAAACTGACCCAACAAACGCAGACACCGACTATGACGGGTTGGAAGATGGCAAGGAAATTGAACTCGCAACAAACCCATTAATTGACGATACTGACGAGGACGGGCTTTTTGATGGCGAAGAAGGCTATGATGGTAAAATTTTCGCTAAATATGGAATATATTTCAACCCACTAGTTTCTGTCACTGACGATAACGGTGTCATTGACAGTGAAGAGACGTTCAACCAAAAAGTGGAAGAAGATGTTGGAACCCACGATAACTCTATCACAAAAATTGGGGTTGATTTTTCTGACGCAAACGGCAATCTTGAACGCACATTCGACGTCAAAAGTGTGTATAATATAGACATGATGTCGAGCGAAGTTGTTGGGCTTATCGGCGAACCGTTTGATTTTTCAACTGAGGCTGAATTTACTGAGGCAAAATTAACTTTTACTGTTGACAAGACGAAACTTGGCGACACTGAATTTGAACAATTATTGTTTTTGTGGTATGATGAAGAAAACGATAATTTTGTTGAACTGGAAACTTTTTATGATGATGAAACTTCTGCCGTTAGCACGATTACAACTCATTTTAGCAAATATATGCTCGTTGACGGCGGGGAATGGTATGCGGTTTGGAGCGGAAATCCGTATATTGAATTGGAAAGAAGTAAGCAAGAATTTCCAAAGAATTTGGCTTCCAATTCGGGTATGGCTACCACTTTTCCGACTGACAGAAATTCAGCAATTAGTCAAGCTACTGTTTTTGAGGGCAACGCTTATTTGTTTGTTCCAACAAATATTCATCCATATTCTTATGAAAGATATGGATATACTTGGCAAGAAGCAAAGGAACTTTGCGAAAAATGGGGCGGACATTTAGCAAACATCGCTTCTAATGACGAAAAAGTTACTTTTATAAAAAAACTTAATCGAACCCACATTGGCTCCTATTGGGTTGGTGCTGCCGATATTAACAATTCTGTACAATGGATAATAAGTGAAACGAGCACATCAGATAATTTTAGTTCAATACGTCCATTAGCACTTGTTGTAAATGAATCAACTATTGGCAAAACTCTTCGACTTGTTTCGTATGCTCAATCAAATGAAAACAGCATACTAGATGTCGGCTTCATCTGCGAATGGGAAAATACTGAGAGCAACGTTAGTTTATTAGACACCGACGAAGACGGTTTCCCAGATATTTATGAAACAACTGGAATTCC
>BNZF01000112.1 GCA_026000865.1 Clostridia bacterium | reverse complement strand
AATATTAAAAATAAATACGCCGTTTATTTTTAATATAAACGGCGTTATTTTTTGGTCAAAGATTAAGCTAAGTTAAGCCATGGAGTAAAATATTACTGTGGGTGAAAATACAGCTTTAAAATACAGTTAAAGTTAAACCATTTAATCTGCAAAAACGGGAATAACAGGTTCTTCATCAGAGGTTTCAGGTGGTTGAGGTTGTGTTTCAGACGTTGTGGTAGTTGTAGTCGTAGACGTTTCAGACGAGGTTGAGGTTGAGGTAGTTGTTTCAGTTGCTGTGGTGGTTGTAGATGTTGTTGAGGTTTTGGCTGTAGTAGCAGGTTCTTGCGTTGTAACTGCTTTTTCACCGATTGCGGCGAATGCACCGTTTATATTCAAAAGACTTTTGTCAACATCTTTTGTTGTGAAATCAACACCGACTACGCCAATAACCGCATTTTTCAATTTATCAGCGGTATAGAGCGTCGCGATAATGTCTTTTTTACCTGTACCAGATATTGTAAACGAAATGCTTGCGTTACTTTCAACATTAAAACTTTTTGAAACAGCAGGTTCTGTGCGAAGTTCAATAATATATGCACCAGAATAACCTTCGGGTAAAGTAATATTGACGGTTACTTCGTTCATTGGTGCAACACCATTGCTGAGAGTTACAACAACTTCAACGCCTTTGATTACAACAGAACCTTTTGCAGGATTTTGACGAATTACGCTGTCTTTCGGCTCAGAAGAGTTTTCAGCCGTTGGATTGATTTTTAATATAAGTCCTGCGTGTTGAGCAGCGAGCTGAGCATCGGTAATATTCATTCCATAGAAGTTAGGAACTTCAACCTCGGGTATGCTGTCCATACCTGTTGAAACTTTCATTTTGATTATTGTACCCACTGCAACTTTTGAACCAACAGGAGGGTCAACTTCACAAACTTGATACAACGAATAGCTATTACTTTGAACAAAGTCGAGAGAATATTCCAATTGATTTTGTTCAAGAACACTTTGTGCGGTTTTATAATCCTGCCCCAAAAGGTCGGGGACTTGAACTTCAAGAGGCATGCCTGATGAAACAGTTACAGTTATAATTTGTTCTTTTTTAACTTTTTTACCTGCGGCAGGTACTTGAACACAGATTATATTAGCTTCATATTCAGAAGCTATGGCGTCTTGATTAATTTCAAGCACCAATCCTTTGCTTTTGCAATAATCGCCTGCTTCGTCAATTGTCATGCCAATAAGGTTTTCGAGTTCAAAAGGAGTGGATTTATTTGTTGAGCCACCACCACCGCCATTACCGAAAGCGTCATTCACCAGAGAAACAACGAAAAACACCGCCGCGATGATAACAACAATTGTAACAGCCGAAAGTATCGGAACAAATAGCGATTTACCCTCTACTTCTTCACTTTCACCATCTTCAAGTTCATCGTCTTCAAGTTCATCATCTTCATATTCTTGTTCGCTCTGCTCTGTGTCTTGCTCTGTTAGGTTATTGGGATTATAATATTTTGTTTCGTTTGTGTTAAACATTTTCACCTTTTCCTTTTTTTGTTCAAAACTATATCCGAATGTAATGTTATTGTTGTTCTTAAATGTTTCTAAGTCTTTCAACATTTCGGTAGCATCTTTATATCTCGTTTGCTGTTTGATGTTTTTTTCTAATGCTTTAAGAATAATTTCTTCTAAGCCAATCGGTATTTGAGGGTTAATTTCCCTCGGCGGAGTTGGATGAGTATAGAGATGTTTTTGGGCAATTTCGTTGACATCTTTACCGTCAAAAGGTTTCTCTCCTGTAAGCATTTCATACAGCATAATACCTACGGAATAAACGTCTGATCCTGGGTCTAATTCTTCACCGAGTGCTTGCTCGGGGCTTAGGTAATGTACAGAACCTAAGGTATTTTCACCATCGCCTTGAATTTTGTCTCTTGCAATTCTTGCTATGCCAAAATCCATCATTTTAATTGTGCCGTCATCAAGAACCATTATGTTATGCGGTTTAATGTCACAATGTATGATGCCTTTTGAATGAGTGTGATTTAACGCACGAAGAATTTGTAGAGCAAAATGAACAGCATCACGTCTGTCAACAACTCTTTCTTTGTCAAGATATTGTTTCAATGTTAAACCGTCAACAAATTCCATAACAAGGTATTGTTCGTTACCACGAAAATTGACGTTATTTATCTTAACAATATTAGGGTGTGCAAGAGATGTAACGGCTTGTGCTTCTGCCCTGAAACGCTTCAAAAATTCAGGTTTTTCGATAAATTCCTGACGCAACAGTTTAACAGCAACAGTTTTATTTTCCTCTAAATCTGTTGCTTTATAAACATTTGACATACCGCCTGAACCTATTAATTTTTCAAGTCTATATCTTTTTTCGAGTATTTTTTCTGTCATATATTTTCCTTATTTGATAAACAAATATACCGTTGCAGTTGTTAAACTAAATTTCTGATTATTTTCTTTGTTGATTTATGATTAGACTTGTTCTAAGCTTGATACTGCGAATCACCTTTTAAAACCTATTTTTAATAGTATAGTATAAATATTACAACGGGGTTGCGGGCTCTGCC
>BNZF01000111.1 GCA_026000865.1 Clostridia bacterium | reverse complement strand
CCTTTCACGGCGAATTTTCCTGCACCACCAATAGCATTTTTACCGAGCGTTGCAGTCGCTTTTTTGAAACCTTGCGTTTTGTAAATCGTTGCAATATTTTTAACGCCTTTTACCGTTTTGACAACTGCTTTGCCAGTTCCGACAGCGGTTTTAGCAGTTGCAACAGTTCCCTTGACCGCAATTTGAGTACCGAGTTTAGAATATTTCAGCATTTGCCCAGTTGTGCGAAGTGTCATATCCTGTGAATTTGCAAGGCTGTTTGAAAGTTGATTAAGCCACATACCGCCAACTTTACCGCCGATTTTTGCGGTTTTGATAAGCCCTTTACCACCGACAACCGCTGACGTTTTCAGCACTCTACCGCTTACCACAGCAGTTTTTAGAGTTGCACCACCGACCGCTTTACCTGCGTTTTTATACGTCTGTAATTTTGTTAAAGACTTGCTGAAATTCACGGTTCCTGTTACAATTTTTGACGGCAAAGCACGAATGGCGTTAATTTTTTGCATTGAAATATTTATCGTATTTTGTCTTATTTTATAGATTGAGCCTTTGAGTTTTGCAGGTGTATTATTGACAATTTTATCAGAATAATTTTTGATATTCTGAGCAATTTTGACAGCAGAAGTTTTGATACGACGGGCGACTTGATATTTTCCCGTGAAAAGTTTTCGGAGCGTTCCGACAGTGACCGCCGTCCCCACAGCAGTCTTTACGGCGATTTTCGGAATGGCTTTTATACTGCCTTTGACGAGTTTAGCAGTCACAACCGTAGCATTTACTGCGTGAATAACTCCGACAGGCGTATAATTCAAAACGTCACTAATTGTTTTTAATTTGCCCTGTGAAAGATTTTTCTTTTTCAGATTTGCAAGAAAATTTTTTTTAGCAATCTTACTTTGAATTTTATAATCAAAACCCACAAAAGTCTGTGCAACCTTAAAATATTTCTGCCCTTGTTCGACCGTTGTAATTAAAGGCGAAACGCTCCCCGTGGTATCGGCGTGTTTGATAGCGGACGTCACCTCACGCCCGATTTTTCGTGTTTCTTTGTTGCGCTTTTTGTCGGCAAGAGTTTGAAGTTTTCGCCCGCTGTGAGCGGTTTTTATTGTTGGATTTCTGTTTGCGACTTTGCCTGTTTTAATTCTCATACAAACCTCCAATTTGCAAAATTAAGAATTTTTCTTAACTTTTTCATTAAAATTAGTAGACATCAAAGCGTAAATAGGATTATCTTTCGGAAAATTATCAACGAACGGAACAATAACATCGCCTGCCTTGATAATCCCCGAGCCAACGGGAGCGGTACGGAGTTCTTCCGCCTGTGCTTCGGACAAATTGAGTATTGTGCAGAGTTCTTCCATTGCCTTGTCGCTTTGTTTTAGGAACAGCAAAAACTCGCTGTTTGCAATCATTCCACGACCGATAGCAGTTGACATTAAATCCTCAATATCCTGCGTAATACCTGTAATTACAAGCCCGTATTTACGCCCTCTTTTGTATAATTGCTGTAAATATTCAGCACTCGTAAGGTTTTTGAAAAGAACGTGAATTTCATCGGCATAGCAATAAGTTCTCGTTCCGCTTGCGTTACCCTCGCACATTTTGTTCCAAATAAAGTCGAGTACAATGAGAAGTGCAAGCTGTTTTAATTGATTGCCCAAATCACGAATATTAAATGAAATTATGCGATTATTTAGGTTTACATTTGACTTGTATGAGAACAAATTCATACTGCCCGTGGTGTAAAGACGTGTGCCGTCTGCGACAAGTTTTGCGTCCTGACCGTGGTCTTTTATGATGTTGCCGTCATTGTCTTTTTGTTGAATATTATCATCAAAAACAAACTGTAAATCTTGCAAAGTCGGCAAAAGTTCGGGGTTAAAATCGCTGTTGAGATAAAGCTGATAGACTTTTTGAACGCATAAATCTATAAAAGATTTTTGTTGCGGTGAGAGTTTTTTACCTCCACCAGTCGCAAGCATACACTCAATTATTCCCATAATATAGTCGGATTTTTTCTTTAACGCTTTTTCTTTTTTCTTTTCTAACGGCAAGTCAAGAGGGTCATCTTCATCAAGCCCGTAATTTTCGCTCATCTCCATAGGATTGATATGGCAGTCGGACGTTGTGGAAATGTTAATCGCCTCGCCGTCAAACGCTTTTACAAACGGCGTATATTCGTTTTCGGGGTCGATAATTAAAACAGGCGTCGTGTTGTCGTTGAGCATTACATTCAACGCCTCACGCTTGACTGCAAAACTTTTGCCCGAGCCACTTGAACCGAGTACAAACCCAGATGGTGTGCGAAGTTTTGTGCGGTCGAGCATAATTAAATTTCGTGAAACGCCGTTAAGTCCGTAATAAAAACCGCCTTTGTGAAAAAGTTCCTGACAAGCGAAAGGCACAAATACCGCCGTGCTTTCGGAGGTCAACGCCCTGTTAATGCCGAGTTTTGTGCAAGGTACGCCCTGCATAAAAGTCGCCTTTAATCCGTCAACCTGACGGTATCCGAGTTCTTGAATTTGAGCCGTAACTTTTCTTGCTTTGGACGCAATTTCTTCTTCGTATTGGTCAAGCGTTTCCTCATCGGGAGCAGAAAAAGTTATTAAAAGCGACACCAAAAACATTTTTTGACTTTTATTTGTAACATCGTCATAGAGTTCTTCTGCGTCATTATA
>BNZF01000110.1 GCA_026000865.1 Clostridia bacterium | reverse complement strand
GAACGCTTTATCGGCAATGCCTATATTTTCTCACCGCAGGAGCGGAAATCTCTGTTAAAAATTCAAACAAATGCACCCTCCCCGCAAGCTGTCACAAAGCCATATTATGAAAAAGCGAAAAATTATGATGAAGTAACTCAAATGCAATATCTCGATTTGCACCTTTGGATGGCGGGAGATATTTTGCTCAAAGCCGATAAAATGAGTATGGCACATTCGCTCGAACTTCGTGTGCCGTTTCTTGACAAACGTGTGTTTGAAGTTGCAAGTCATATTCCCACAAAATATCGTGTCACGCGAAAAACAAAAGATGAGGCTGGTTTACCTTATATCACGAAATATGCGTTACGTCTAGCTGCAAAAAGAAATATTCCTGCAAAATCTGCTTCCAAGAAAAAACTCGGTTTCCCTGTGCCGATTAGAGTTTGGCTAAAACAAAACGAATATTTTTCGCTTGTTAAAAAAATATTTTTATCTGAAACAGCAGAAAAATTTTTCAACACAGACAAATTAATAACTCTGCTCGAAAATCATAAAAATGGGAAATCAGACAACAGTCGTAAAATTTGGACGATTTACACTTTTCTTGTTTGGTACAATGTCTATTTCAACGGGGAACCCCCTGTTTCGCTAAGGCGATAGTTAATAGTTAACAGTTGTGGAGTGTCTCTTCGTGGCGGTGAACCCCCGCTGGCACATAACATGTGTCCGTGACATTTCTTGTCTTAGTTTAACTAATCGTTAGTTAACTCACGCGGGCGGGTCGGATAGTTTATAGTTAAAAGTGTATAGTTAATAGTTGTAGGCAACGCCTGCCTGCACATAACATGTGTCCGTGATATTTCACGTCATGATTTTAATAAATCGTTAGTTTACTTTCTGTGAGCGTTTTTTTTACAATTAATTAAAAATGTACAATTCACAACTTAGTTTAACTAAAATGTTAAATTGACAACGCGTTTATTATATGTTATAAAAAGTAACAGTGTCGCAATATCTATTAGCAAAAGCATTAGAGTTGCAACGGCGTGAAATTAAAGATAGAATAGGAAAAAACGCTTTGGTAAAAAAGAGGAATAAAAAAAATGGGAATACAAGAACTTATAGGAATACTAAAAAAGTGTACAGGAAGAATTTTTATTCAAACGCATAATTTTCCTGATGCTGACGCGATTACGAGTGCGTTTGGTTTGCAAAAATTATTTGAATATTTTGAATTAAAATCTTCTATTATTTATATTGGTAAAGTCGAAAAATTTAACATTTCGCTCATGTTAAAAATGTTTGAAATTACCATTACTGACGCTGCCAGCATTACTGATATGAATATGGACGATTTTATAGTTGTCGTTGATGCACAGAAAAATAACGCAAATATTCTTGATGTTGACGGCGATGAGGTCGCTTGTATTGACCATCACCCGATTTTCGCTCAGGGCGATTATCAATATTCTGACATTCGCCCAGGGACTGGTGCGTGTGCCTCGATTATCGCGAGTTATTTTTTTGAAGAAGAAATTCCGCTTGACCAAAACACTGCGACCGCCCTTTTATATGGAATAAAAATGGATACACTTGACCTTTCACGCGGGGTTTCGCCCCTTGATATTGACATGTTTTATCAGCTTTTTAAAATTGCTAACACTAATGTACTGAGCAAAATGCAGGCGAACACCTTGGAGTTCCACGACCTTATTGGCTTTGGAGAGGCGATTCAAAATATTCGAGTTTATGATAATTTGGGAGTTGCGAGAATTGATGTTCATTGTCCTGACGCGTTGATTGCTGCAATTTCTGACTTCATTCTTTCGACTGTTGAGATTGAAATTGCCATTGTCTATAATTTCCGTGAGGACGGAATTAAATTTTCTGTTCGCAATGAAGTCCCCAATCTTGACGCAGGAAAAGCAACCCAACAAGCACTCAGCGGAATTGGAAGCGGTGGCGGACATGCCTTTATGGCGGGCGGTTTTATTCCTCATGGTTATGATTTTGATGGTATCGACGATGTTATTCGCGATAGATTTTTGAGGTCTTTTGGAAAAATTTGAACATCTAACTTATGTAATATTTGCCTGATTACAACAAATCTACTTGAAATTTGACTAGCAAATTTCAAACACGGCATATACGCCAAAACCTTGTTTCATACGTAATTCCGAGCGTGCCTTCGGCACTCACTCGCCATATGGCGAGAACCCCCCACATCTATAATTACTATATAAAAAACTCCTTACCTCATAATAATTTGTGGTAAGGAGTTTTTTAAGAAAAACTAACAAAAAATTTTAATACCCAATTTATGCAAAAATATCAGTTTGTAAAAAAATATAAAAAATAAAGGTCCTGACTCAAAGTCGTTTACACAACTTTGTGCATTTAGTCAGAACCTTTTTTATTTTAGGAGGTCAACACATATTTATCATTTTGCGATAAAATTCTGCTTAATCAATTCACTTTTGCGAGCAATAACTCACGAGAAGAATTAACTATAAACTAAAATTATATCGCAAATTTTTCCGCTTAATACTTGTCGCTAAGGTCAATTGCACTACGGCGAGGAGCGGAATAGCTAGAAGAAGAACGGTTTGGAGAACTACTCACACCACGTTGATAGTTGCCTTTAAGACGGAATTTCTCAACGTTTGAGGTAAGAACAGTTGACTGAGCATTAAGTTCCTCAGCAGAAGCCGCACATTCCTCAGCAG
>BNZF01000109.1 GCA_026000865.1 Clostridia bacterium | reverse complement strand
CGTCAGTGGCAATAATAAACGGGCGAATATAAAGCGAAGAACCATCGCTGTGCGGAACCCAGTCTTTTTCAATTTTTATTAATTCTATTAAAGCGTTTAATGCAAATTCTTCATCAATTTGAGGAATTACAAGACGCTGATTAGATATATTCATCCTTTTAAAATTTTCCAATGGACGAAAAAGCATAATATCATCAGACGAGGTGCGATATGCTTTTAGTCCCTCAAAAACTTCCTGCCCGTAATGTAAGCACATTGCTGCGGGTGAAAGAGAAATATTGGCAAAAGGTTCTATTCTTGCGTTATGCCAACCACTATCTTCAATATAATCTATTATTAGCATATGGTCTGAAAATATTTTACCAAAACCTAAATTACTTTCATCAGTTGGTTTTGCTTTGGGATGTTTTGTTAATTCGATTTTTAAATCTTGCATTTTTTACTTCCTTGCTAAATATATTTTTAGTTGTTCATAATCATTTATTCAGAACGTGTTTATAATAGACCTGTCCACTAATCTATTATTTAACAGAATTTGTTTTGGTATGCGGTGTCGGATAGTGTATAGTGTATAGTAGACCTGTTCTAAAACCTCATTCCATAAATAGTTTAAGTTGTAAATATTGAGGTCGTTCTCTCTAAAAAGCGGGGTAAAGTATTGTAATAGCCCACTGGACTGTTGTTCGTACTGTCGTGCCACATCCATCTTTATTTTTTAACGATTAGAGTAATACAAAAAAAGACAGGTTATTAAGTTTTAGAACAAGTTTAATGTTTAAGTTTTAGAACAAGTTTAATGTAAAGTTAAAAGTATGCATGTTTAAAATCTTACAATGCAATAAATTTTGTGTTATACTGCATTAAAAACTTTTGCCTTAAAATATAAACCTGTGAAGTTTTGTCTTTTAACAAAATTTAACGCAAATTTTACACACTTTTCAAATTAATCGACTATATATAAACAGTCACTCTGTATTCTATACTACGTTTTAATAATTGTCAACAAAATAATCGTCTGAAAGGCGATTATTTTTTATATTTCATAAACTGTTTACATAATAGACCTGTTTTAAAATTTATTTTTATAGTTTTTGCAAGTAAAAAAAGGCTCCCACGATAAGCGGGGATAGATGGTACTGTAACAGTCCACGCTGTTGCTCGGACTGTCACCCCGCATCATGTTGTACTATTATACTTATGCTCAAAAAGGTTTCCCCTAAAAAATATCACAAATAATTATGAGCCATGGTCTAATAGGTATCTTATTTCATATAACATGTCACTTAAAAGCTTGCTAAACGAGCGAAAAAAATTAACATCAAAAGTATAAAGTTCATCAGAATTGCTAAAAATCAGATAACCTTGATTATTTGCAAAAAATATTCCTTGTGATTCTGATTTGCCGTCAAAAGTTATAATCCCAACAGCCTCAAATGAATAATTAAATCTTACGGCTATATTATTGTATGTTGTTTTGTCGTTTTCTCTGTATTCATAAGGCGTAAGATAATAGATAAAATTATCACTTATTGATAACCCTTGCATACAAAATTTTCCGTCACCAAATTTAGAATTATATTTTTCTTTAATATTTTCTTGTGAAAAATCACCTCTTGAATATTTTTCAATTAATCTAAACTCGCTGTCTAAAAGGTAAAGAAAATTGCTGTCAATGCCAATATAATTATCGCCGAAAATTTCTATGCCTACTATATTTAAAATATTGCCGTTTTTATCTTTAACAAAAACAGAACCTCTGGCAATAAGTGTATCTGGGTCAACAAAAACCAAACTGCCCGTTGTACTATCATCGTTGTCGCTGTATGAAACGATAATAAGTCGGTTGTTATTTTTATCATAAGTCATATCGTTCGCGTGGTGTATTCTATATTTTGTATTATTTTTTTCTGCAACACATAAAACGTCTTTATTAGGTTCAGAAAGTTTGCGTTTATGTAATTCCACCCAATCGTTTTTAACTTTTGCAAAATAAAAATAAATACCGTCTGAACAACTTCCCTGCAAGTTTTGATATTTAGAACCTGTTAAATCAGCAATTTTTTCTATGTTAACGCCATAAACATTAAGCATATTCGTTGCTATTATTAATAGTATAATCAATAATTTTTTCATAATTATCACACATCACAAAATCTTTTTTTAAAAAAATCACAGAAATCTTTTTAGGAAAGTAGACCTGTCCTAAAACTTATTTTTTATAGTTTTTGTAAGTAAAGGCGGGAGGTCCTTTGACTGTATTTAATCAAAATCAAAAAAGCAGGTTTTAGAACGGGTATGGTATAAAAAACAGTATTTTTTTACGTCATAGAAATCTTTTTCAGATAGCAAAAAAGCCCCAAAGGACTTTTTTGCTATCTGTTATCAAAGATAAAAATCGGGGCGACAGGACTCGAACCTGCGGCATCCTGCTCCCAAAGCAGGCACTCTACCAAACTGAGCTACGCCCCGTGAATAACATCAACTGATGTTTAATGATTTATTTTATAATACTGTTTGTTTTGCGATAATTAACTTGCGTTTATTTCGTGGAATAATTCACAAATACCTATGACATAATACGCAAATATTATTTAACTTAGACCTACCATATCGCTCAAATAATTTTTTATTTGCAACATGGCATAATACGCGGATATTATTTAACTTAGACTTGCCAAAAAACAACACCCGTCGGAGGATGAGGGATTCGAACCCCCGTGGGCTTGCACCCAAACGGTTTT
>BNZF01000108.1 GCA_026000865.1 Clostridia bacterium | reverse complement strand
CATCGGGTGTATAGGTGCTGTAACTGTCCGCGATACTGTCGTGGTGAGCGAGCCCCCTCACTTACAAAAAAGTAAGTTAAGGTATAACAAAACAAATTTAATTAGAGCTACTTCTGCAAACTCTCATCTTAATTTTTAAAAAAACAAACAAATTAGTTTTAAAACAAGTCTAAAACATTTCTGTTGAAAATGAAGGTAATTAATGAGTGCAAGCATAAACATAAAAAATGTGACCAAGACGTTTGAAACTATGACGGCCCTTGATGATGTCAGCATAGATATAAAAGCAGGCGAATTTGTTACATTAGTCGGCACATCGGGTTGTGGAAAATCTACTCTGTTGCGTATTTTGTCGGGGCTTGAAACTGTGACAGATGGTGAAGTAACTTGTGACGAAAAACCGATAAAAGGCACAAACGCAAATCGCATAATGGTATTTCAGGAACATACCCTCTTGCCGTTTTTGTCGATACGGAAAAATATAGCATTTGCTCTTAAAGGCACAAAACTATATAAAACCGAAAAAAAGAATATTGACCATTGGCTCTCTCTTGCGGGACTTACTGAATTTGCAAATAAATATCCTCATCAGTTGAGCGGAGGAATGAGACAGCGTGCCGCTCTCGTTCGGGCATTGGCTGTTCAACCAGAAGTACTTATGCTTGACGAACCATTGGGTGCATTGGACAATTTCACAAGAATGACTTTGCAAGATGAGTTGTTAAAACTTTGGCAAGAACAAAACAACACAATAATAATGGTAACTCACGATGTTGACGAAGCTGTGTATTTATCACAAAAAATAATCGTGATGACCCCTCGTCCTGGTCGAATAAAAGAAGCATTGGAAGTTTCAATGTCATATCCTCGTAACCATGCAGACAGTGAGTTTATCGAACTGCGAACCACTATACTCAAAAATTTGAACTATGCAAAAGAAGTTAAAGAGCAATACGAAGAATATAGTATTTAAAGCTTAGTAATATCCTCGTAACCGTGCAGACAGTGAGTTTATCGAACTGAGACCGCTATACTCAAAAATTTGAACTATTTAAAAGGCTTAAAAGGCAAAAGAAGTTAAAGAGCAATACGAAGAATATAATATTTAAAGCTTAGTAATATCCTCGTAACCGTGCAGACAGTGAGTTTATCGAACTGCGAACCACTATACTCAAAAACTTGAAATATTATGAATACAAATACTAAGCGTCAAAATCTTTACTAACAAACAATAAAATATTAATCAAGTTAGTTGTTCATGAACCCAATTAATATCTGCCGAGCAATTTAACACTATTAATTTAAAAAGGATTATATCATGGAATACAAAAAATATAGTTATTATCTAAACTTTGATATGCGATGTAGAGTGATATAATTAAGTTTATGTTAAATTAACATAAAGAAACACATTATGTAGTTATATAAAATCTTTAATATACCATTTATAGTCAATATATGGAAATTAAAATTTTCTAAAAAAATCTAAAATATGAAAATTATTTAAGGGGAAAAACATGAAAAAATTTTATGCAAAAAGGCTTTTAGCCGCAATTCTTGCCGCAAGCTTACTTACATTATCTGCTTGTTCAAAAGAGAAAGACGACGAAAAAAAAACGGAAGTGACAACAACGTCAGCAGCAGTGACAACAACAGTAGCAACGACCTCGAATGCTGCTGATGGCGGTGACAAAGTTACAATCGGTGCATTAGAAAAAACTACTTTTGAAGTAGGTACTCTCAATTCTACCGCACATTTGCTCGCTTTTGTTGCAGACAAAGAAGGCTTTTTTAAAGAAGAGGGATTAAAGGTTACAGTTACTCCTAACGCATCAGCAGGCGACCTTGCAAGCGGACTAACATCGGGTAAACTTGACGTTGCTTTTATCGGTAGTGTACCGACTATCACTTTCCAAAGCCAAGGTCAAGACCTCACAATATTTGGCGGTGCAATGACAAACGGTCACGGATATGTTATCAAAGCGGAAAAAGCACCCGAAGGCGACCTTGATATTAAATCATTAAAAGGCTTGACTGTTGCAACAACAAAACCATCTGTTCAAGATTTGGAATTACAAATTCTCCTCAAAAATGCAGGTTTAACTTATGGTCCTGATGGCGATGTTGATGTTAAAATTGCATATTTTGACAGCCAAAAAGACGCGTATAACGCACTCGCAAATAAAGAAATTGGCGCTGTATCTGTTTATAGTCCATATGCAAGCCGTGCTATCGCAGAAGGTCACAAAGTTATCTACTATTGCTCCGAGGAAGAAGAATTTGAAAATCAACCTTGCTGCCGTCAAGTTGCTTTTACCTCTAATTTAGAAAAATATCCCAACAGCTACGCAGCTTTTGAAAGAGCTTTAATCAAAGCATACAAATTCAGCCAAGAAAACAAAGAAAAAACTATTCAAGATGTAAAATCTTATATTGACCTTGATGTTGAACTTCTTAACACAGAAGTTTACGGCGGTTACTCTTTCAGCGTTCCCGACCCTGATAAAACTGCAACCGAAGCGTTGAAAAAAAGCGTAGTAGAATTTGGCTATACAACGGATTATGATATTTCAAAACTCTACAATACTGCTATTTATAAACTTGCACTCGACAGCCTTATTTCTGAATTCCCCGATGATGCAATTTATAGCGGATTGAAAACACGTTTTGAAAGTGCAAATTAATAATGGAATCAATCTTTGTTATTTACGTAAATTTACTATATTAGGGATTTTACCAAAATTAAGGTGCTACTGTGAAATGCCTACGAAGGTAATTTGTAATAATTTCAAAAAATAAAGTGGGGCGTTGCCCCACTTTATAGGGTCACTTTATAGAGCCAATTTATAGAGATAGTTGCCTCCAAACGCTATTG
>BNZF01000107.1 GCA_026000865.1 Clostridia bacterium | reverse complement strand
TGCAAAATGGCGGACAATTTGCCTGAATTTTGCCTCCGAAATTTTTGAATGATAAATATATTTGTTTTTCATTGTCCTGCCTCCGATAACAGTATATCATTGTTCTGTTATCTGTGCAAGACCCATAATTATTATTTAGTTTTGACGAGTGATACATAGATAATTTAAGTAAAGTTGGAAAAACATTTGATGGGTTTGTTGATGCCGTTGCAAAATATCTGTCGCGGATTGTAGTTTTCAGACTATCTGAACTGTCTGAACTGTCTTTTTCTGAACTGTCTTTTTGAAGTTTTTCAAGTGCGGCAAAAAGCCGTCCTAAGGTATATGCTTTGTTTGTCGTTGTTTCGTTAAGAGCCACAGTCGTTACCTCTGTATCATTAAAATTTTTGATTAAAAATGCTTTAATTATTGCTGCTTTTGTTTGGTTTATATTCTCATTTGCACGAATTCTCACCATAATTGCATTATACAAAGTCATAGGATATTTTTTGCCAGTTATAATGCTTTCCATTAGTTGCCCCAAAAGTAAAGGTGTTACATCTTTCGATTGCTTGCTACGTGTCGTTTCATTTAAGTGTAAGTCCTCAATTTGTTCCGCATTTTGATTACCTTTAATTTGTTCCGCATTTTGATTACCTTTCGATTGCTTGCTACGTGTCGTTTCATTTAAGAGTTTCCAAGGTGCAAAAAATTTTGTAAATTTCGTACTATATATATTTACAATTTCTAAGTTTTGGTAATGGTCTGAGATGTTTTTGAGGATATTTCCGAAATTGTCTCTGTAAAAAAAACGTGTGCTAATACGTCCCTTGTTTGGCGACAAGCATAATAGATAGAATATATTTTCAAAAGTAACACCATCAATATTAAAAGAATTGCTTTTTGCAACTTTTTGCATTAGTCCATTGAGCTTTTCGTTATCGTCCTCTTTTGGGTTGACAAAATATGAAAATTCTTCTGCCGCTTGACCATCATCTTCTGCCCAATAAACGAGAGTGTCACTTGCAAGAGATATGTGGTGTTCTTTGTCTTTTAGTAACATATTGAGTGCGGTTGAATATGAAAATGCAGATTTTTCTCCAATTATTGCGGCAGGGTCTTTTGCTGTTTTACCATATGAGGCGAAACTTTCAGCATTTATACTTACAAATGGAACAGCTCCCATAGTTACACCCTGTAAAGCAATTGAAACATGTCTTTCTGCCAAATTATCTAACTCACCGCTGACTAAGCAAAGAATTTTACCATTTTTTTGAACAATTTTTTTCTTTGATTTTTCATCACTTGTTTCTGCTTCATTAGTTGTACTTTTAGTGAAATATTCATTCCAAGCATTTTTCAACGTCTCATCATCGTGTACAAATTTACCATTTAACATAAAAATAAAATTATTTTTCATATCAGGAATTGGAATATTTGGGTTTTGCGACTTTTCAAAAAAAGAGATAATGGCTTTTGCATTAGGATTGTTTACATTGTTCAATATTTTAATATGAAAATCCTTAGCACATTCACGTTGCTTTTTTGCGTCATTATCCAATTTTTTTTGACGTTCAATAATTTGTTCTTCCGTCATTTTTTTTGCTTCAGCTGGTTTTACCTTTCTACCAATAGCAAAGAAATATTGTAAGTTGTCACATAAAAAATTTGCTGCAATCCCAGAAGTCCGCCCACAATCCTGTGGCAACAAAAACTCCTGACGAATCTTTTTCTTCTTGCCTTTTTCATCTGGGATTTCAGTTTCAAGCGGAGTAATATTTAAAATATCGCCGTTTTCGTCAAGGTTAATAGCATAATCCGCAGAACGTTTTTGCCAACCGAAAGGGATTTTGTTTTTTTCATCAGCTTTTTCATAGGCTTTTTCATAATATTTTGTGAGGGCATTTAATATCATTTTAACACCTCAATATTTCTCAAATCAATGACACCCTTTACCATATTTGCGACAAAATATGTTGGGATAAACTCTATTTCATCATCAGTACCGTTGATGTATTCAAGGTCATACAACATCAAACCAAAGTTTTTATTAATATCTAGTGGTTCTATGTCTGGTGTTGCAATTTTTACAGTCGCTGGAAACTCACGTGTCCCCAAATATGGTTGATGATAGGTTTGTCCTTTTTCTAAGCGACGTTTTATGGTGTCTGCGAATTTGCCATGATTAAATTTTCCGTCCGTAGTTACGTCACGTTCACCAAGTTTTGCAGGCTCAAAATGATAAGTGATTAGATAGTGAACATCTCGCAAGATTGTCGATGCACGCTGTGTGCGGTCCTCATTTGCTATAATCACTTTGTTAATATTACCATATGTGGCTTTGCTTTTCAGCTCATTTCGGCGAATATTTTCAAAGTGTATCGGGGAACAAACTGAGATTTTATCGATAACATAGCGAATTGCAGGCTCCCAATAAATCGCCTCAACTATCCCTCTCGCAGCAGACGGTGTGATAAAATCATAGCTATATCTCTCAACTTTTAACTCTGGACGAGTAAAACAAGCATATTTTCCGCTGACTTCAATTTTAAATCCCATTTTTTACCTCCTTTATAAAATCGGTGATGGTGATATTATAGTAGCCTGTCCTGAAACCTATTTTGAATATTAAAACACAAGGTATATTGCCAAGTCTAGCATTTCCATTTGACAAATATCTAGGAAATTATGCAATTATTATAGGTAATGCAACTTTTTGTATTCCTCAAACAGTATCATATTTCTACATAACTTGTCAAACCAAAAAGCCTAAACGGGCGTTTTAGCTTCTTAAATGGTCAAATTTCTTATTTAAGAGTAAAATTTTTTACAGTGTTTTAAAATTATTAATAAAAAATTATCGTTTGTATTGAATTGTCAATTCGCATTATTTGCGAATATCAACTATAACATTATTGCATTTCCTGTTTGC
>BNZF01000106.1 GCA_026000865.1 Clostridia bacterium | reverse complement strand
TGAGGTGCTTGCGGTATATGAGGCAGAAAGAGAAAATCAATATTACTATGTTTGTATCGAAGAAAAGCAGTTAAATGCTTCAAATGCAGAGGTTTTTGTGCTGAAAGCGTATCACGAAATTGCCGATGACGGCGAACTTGAAATCGAACTCGAAAGCGTATCCGAGGACGTCCTCAAAGCGATTTATGCGGAGTTTGAAAGGGATACAAAAAAAGCATTGCAAGATACGCTTTACGAGGAAAATATTGATTATTCGGATTTATTTCCCGAATAAAAAGAGGTATTACTAAAAATAAATTTACAGTTACAAGCGATATTAATTGGCAATATACAATTGATTAAATGTAAATAAAATTATTTAATTTTAATAATGAAAGGAAAAAACATATGCCTAAAAAGCAAGCAAGACCGCCAAATTCAGCGGTTATTGACAACAATATTATCCTTGCAAATGACGTAAAAATGTCGCTTAATACAAGGCAACACGGGCTTAATTTGAACTGCCTTATAGTCGGCGGTTCGGGTACAGGTAAAACTCGATATTACCTTTTGCCTAACCTCTTGAATGCGAATACTTCTTATGTCATAACAGACCCTAAGGGCGAAATTTTGAGGTCAACAGGCACATTTTTGAAGAAAATGGGCTATGACATTAAAGTTTTTAATTTAATTGATATGCGAAATTCAAGCAATTATAATCCGTTTAATTATGTTTATGACGACAAAGGACGTGTTGAGCCGAACTATGTGAAGAAAATGATTAAGGTGCTGATGAAAAATGTCGGCGGAAAAGACAGCGGTGGAAAAGACCCGTTTTGGGACGATATGGCGGAGAAACTTATCTCCGCTATTTCTTTTTATCTTTTGGAAGAGGGCAGAAAATCAGAGCGTAATTTTGCAAAAGTTGCCGATATTATGCGTTTAATTGAACTCTCTGAGCCTAAAAAAGGCGAAGAAGAAAAGAAATCTGAAATAGATATTATGTTTGAAAAGCTTGCAGAAGTCAACCCTCAAAGTCAGGCGGTACTCAATTACCGTGAGTTTCAACAGGGCGGAAAAGGCAAAATGGCACAGTCAATTGTTGCTGTTGCGAACTCAAAATTGCAAAGTTTTAACTTGCCGTCAGTCAGCAATTTAACATTTACGGACACGCTCGGACTTGAAACAATCGGCGACAGAAAGACTGCGATGTTCATCATAATCCCTGCGTCCGACACGACTTTTAACTTTCTCGCCGCAATTATGTATACGCAAATGTTTGATATTTTATACAACAGAGCGAACTTTAAGTACAGTGGTCGGTTGCCTGTACACGTCAGATTTTTGCTCGATGAATTCGCAAACGTTGGTCAAATTCCAGACTTTCAAAGTCTTATTTCAACGATGAGAAGTATGGAGATATCTGTAAATGTAATTTTGCAAGCTATTAGCCAACTCAAAGAACTTTACGAAAAATCTTGGGAAACAATTGTCGGTAACTGCAACAGTTATGTATTCCTCGGTTCGCCCGAAATGTCAACACTTGAAGATATGAGTAAACGACTTGGTAAAGAAACTATTGACGTTCAGGGAAAAAATCGCACCAAAGGCAAGCAGTCCTCAACGTCCGAAAATAATTCAATTTTAGGGCGTGAATTATTAACACCCGATGAAATTGGGAAACTTGACAACAAATATACGATAGTTGTTGCACGTGGTCAAAATCCTTTTATTTCTGAAAAATATAAATTGGAACGTCACCCGAACTATATTTATACAGAGCAGTATGACCCTAAAAATGCTTTTGATTACTCGTCTGTTAAAACATTGCTTGCACCTAAAAAACGCTCAAAAGACGAGCAGAAAAAGCAAAATGCAGAACTTCACAAAGCAGAGTTTACAGGCGAACAAACTAATAAAAAACTTGACGAAAATTCCGTAAATATTGAGCAAGTTTTGCCGTTTTGGAAAGGCGATACACTAAAATTTGACGGTAAAATATCCGCTGAAACACTTGCGGAATTAGGGATTGGAGGTGATTTTAATGCCAAAAATATCAAAAGTGGCGAGGTGTCCCCCGAGCATTTAGACGGGTTTTCGGACGACTATTCTTCTGATTATTCTGGTTATGAGCAAAATTCTGACAGCGTTATAACAAACGTTACAACAGATTTACCGCAAAGCGGTGAAGACCTAACCGAAGCCGATATAACAGGTCTTTTGGATACAAATCCACTATAAAAACAACTAAAAATTATTAAAAATTAGGGAGTTAAAAAATTATGTATACTAAAAAAATAGCAAAAATTGCAGAAAAAAATACTTCTGCAAGCAAAATTAAAAGCAAAATTTTCAATGCAAAAAGCTATCTTTCAGCGAGTATTTTTGGTATAATGACTACGATGATGACAGTAGTTGCAAGTGCGACAGGCGGTGCAAATAACACCAACACTTGGTCAACAATCACGGGATTTCTCACAACTTGGATACCTCGTATCGGCGGTGCAGTAATTGTTTTCGGACTTATACAACTCGGTATTTCTTTTCAGCAGGACAACGCCGAGGGTAAAACTCGTGCGATACAAGTTATAATCGGTGGTGCAATAGTTGCCGCAGTCGCAACAATGATTAACACATTTATGAAATAACGGGTAGCACCCGCTGGCATTTTCGCGGCATAGTTTGCTTGGATTTTTCGCTTACAGTCGCGGATTTTTAGAAAAAAACAAAAAGGATTTTTAGAAAAACAAAAATTTTTTTACTAAAAAACAAAAAGGATTTTTAGCAAAAAACAAAAAGCATTTTTAGCAAAAAATAAAATCTTTTTTAGCGAAAATAAAAATCTTTTTCAGCAAAAAATAAAAGCATTTTTCTACAAAAAAATAAAAATTATCAGATAAAAAAATCTGATTTTTTTATTGGGATTTTAGCCGTTACAAATTCTGTAACGGCTTAAAATCTCCCTAAAAAACGATAAGAATATGAAAGGAGTGAGTA
>BNZF01000105.1 GCA_026000865.1 Clostridia bacterium | reverse complement strand
TACAATTCACAGCGGATAAAAAAATAGCAAAGATTATGATATTAGAACCTGCATTCATAAAAATGAAAGTTTTGCGTTGATTTGGAAGAAATATTCACGCTGATTTATAATTATAAATCAAAGAAAATTAACCAATTTTTTGTAAATACAGTTGTTTTGAATACAGGTTATTAATATACAGAATAAGAAAAAAAAGTAAACGTGACAGTAAAATAACGGCTAAAATTTGATAAGCCGTGAAAACAACAGTTGGAAAGTCGTTCCAATTTAGCGTTTACCATAGACGGGTACGAAATTCTACCCGCTAAGGATACTTGTTTTGAAAAACAGAATAAGAAATGCAGTCAGCATTGTAATTGTAATAGTTCTTGCTTTAATTATATGGAAATTAGCGGTAAATTATTTTACCGCTAATGATGATAAATGGAAGTATAGAGCATATTTTCCTCCTCCTGATGTTGTTTTTCAGACAATGTGGGAAGATAGAGTAAATCTTATTGAGCATGTTAAATCAAGTCTCGGTCTGATTTTCAACGGATATATCCGAGGACTTTTACTTGCAGTGCCTCTCGGATTAATCATAGGCTACGCAAAACATATCGGTACTACCCTCGGAACAGTCAGCAAATTCTTGGGTAGTATCCCTCCAATCGTGTACATTCCTTATGGTATTGCTTTACTTCCTACATTTGAGGACAGCCGTATAATGGTTATCTTCTTAGCGACATTTTTTCCTGTTTTGGCGGCAACTATCTCGGGTGTTCGTTATACCGAAAAGAAATATGTTGAAATGGCAAGAATTTATGGGCATAGTAAAATTTCTGTTTTGTTCAGAGTAGTTTTACCAAACGCACTGCCACACATTTTTACTGGTTGCAACCAAGGTCTGTCCGTAAGCTTTATCTTACTTACAAGTGCGGAGATGATAAATAGCCGTGCAGGTATTGGCTATTACGTCAACTATTATTCCGACTTAGGCAACTGGACAAAAACTCTTGTCGGAGTTATAATAATAGGTGTCGTAATTTCACTTGTTTTTGCAATCTTTCAAGCTTTGCAAAAATATCTTCTTAGGTGGCAGAGTTGAGCGGGGAAGACCGCCTGCATTTTCGTGACATAGTTTAACTTAACTGGTAGCTCCCGTCTGCATTTTCGTAACATAGTTTAACTTAACTGGTAGCACCCGTCTGCATTTTCGCGAGTGATTATTTTAATTTATAGATTATTTTCGTTATTTTAACATCGCGTTTTGTTTAAATCAAAAAAACACCATGATTGCAAATTAATTAAGAGAAAAAAGTTGCAAGGGCGTCGGATAGTTTATAGTTGAAAGTATAAAGTTGAAAGGTACTGTATTTCGATTTAAACTTGTATTTTATTATTAATAATAATAGTCGCAAAACGTGGAGTTAAACTAATTTTACAATTAAACTAACTCACGTAACCATGCCACGCAGTGGCATACGACACTTTTAACTTTTAACTATAAACTCTCGGACAGATTGCAAATTAATTAAGAGAAAAAAGTTGTAGTGGCTAATAAAATGTGCAATGAATAGAGGTCGCAAAGGTAAGTGTTGTGGCTCAAACTAAAAAATGAATAGAGGTTGCAAAGGTAAGTGCAAGGTGCTCAAAATAAAAAAGAAAAAAGGAGTATGTGTATGCCTATATACAATAAATATTGGAACGAACAATTAGAAACTTTGCCTCGTGAGGAGTTAGAAGAACTGCAACTGCGTAATCTTAAAGATGAGCTATCGCACGCTTATAATCACAGCCCATATTATAAACGCAGTTTTGATGAAGCGGGAGTAAAACCTGCTGATGTGAAAACATTATCTGACCTATCTAAATTTCCGACTATCGACAAGAAAACTCAACGTGACACACAGGGAGTTGGAAGTTTTCTCGGTGAGCTTGCAGCAGTACCCGAAAAAGACGTTATTTTTGTCAGCACAAGCTCAGGTTCAACTGGTGTGCCTACTATGTCACCTTTTACAAAACAAGATTTTGATGAATTTCAAGACGTTGAGAGCAGATGGTTTTGGCAAGCTGGCATGCGTCCTAACGACAGATATGTTCATGGTTTGAACTTTTCGCTTTATGTTGGTGGACCAGACGTAATCGGTGCTCAAAATTTAGGTGCATTGTGCATTTGGGGCGGAACATTACCCTCCGAGCGTTTACTTTTCATACTTAAAGCATATCAACCAACTTGCATTTGGACTAGCCCCTCGTATGCTTTTTACCTTGGTGAAACAGCTTTAAAGAGCGGTATTGACCCTAAAAAAGATTTATCGATTAACAAAATTTTTGTTGCGGGTGAAATGGGCGGTTCAATCGGTGCAACAAGACAAGCGATTATCAATATTTGGGGTGCAGAATTATATGATTTCTATGGTCTTTCCGATATTTTCGGTGCATGTGCCGCACAATGTGAATACCATGACGGTTTACACATAGCTGAGGACCACATTCTCGTTGAAACAATTGACCTTAAAACAGGTGAAGTTATTCCAAACGGCGAACGCGGTGAACTTGTTTACACAACTTTACGTAAAAAAGCACGTCCGATGATTAGATTTAGAACAGGTGATATTGGCAAATTTGTAACGGAAAAATGTCCTTGCGGCAGAACACACGGCAGAATTTATGTTGACGGACGCAAAGACGATATGTTTATCGTTTCTGCTGTAAATGTTTATCCGTCTGACATTGAATTTGTAATTCGCGGGCTTGAAGAAGTTACCAATGAATATAGCGTACGTATTTACGAAGAGAATTTTACTTGCCGTTATGATGTTACTGTTGAAAACGCAGGTGCTTCCGATTGCGAGAGCGATAAAAAAGTTAGTGAAATTGTTACTAATGCACTCAAAGCACGTACCGGTGTTAAACCTGCCCGCGTTATTGTTCTACCAGACGGTAGTATTGAACGCAGTACTCACAAAGCAAAAAGGGTTATAGATGAGAGAAAATTAAGTTTTGATATATAATTTTAACTAAAATACTATAC
>BNZF01000104.1 GCA_026000865.1 Clostridia bacterium | reverse complement strand
CATACCGCGCTTTCTGAATCCGAAATGAAACATTTCTTCAAAGAAATGCCCATAGTCGCGGTCTCGCTCCGCTTGGACGCTTACATCAAAATAGCCATTTGTAGAAAACTCATCAGCAAGCTTTTTTTCATATGCCGCTTGACGGTATTTTCGACGAGTTTGATAGTATCATGGAAGCCGGCGATGCCACCGATAAACTGAAAAATATTAAACAACACAGAAAACACTACGACGAGACTACCTTCGTAGGTTCTATTCACCCTTACTTATTTTATGGGGATATCAATGATTTCACGGAGTTCGCCGACTATTTCCTCGTTTATAACTCGCTCAACAAAATCCCTCACATCGCTGTAAGAAGCACCTCCGTCATTATCGCTTTTATCATGGCGTTTTCGATAACGAACCCAGAAGTGACCATCTGGAGAGAGATTGTCGTAGGTTCTTTGTTGTTTTGTTCGTTTGCCTTGATAGTCCGTTTCCTCGTAGTCTTCGGTAACCTTGTGCTCAAGTGTCATTATAAAGACAGCGCGGCTTTGCGATATTCGTTTATTACGGTTAAACATCTATCCGACCTCCATTCTTTGATGAGATTTGTTGATTGTGAATTTCATTTTCGCCTGTTCTATGGGCAACATCGGCAAAATCTACGCCACCGCCAAATGCACACCCCTTCGGGATTTTGCACACCCCTTTTCCGCCACTCCAGAGGAAATCTTAAATTGTATCAAAGACGAGGTTATTATTTCAATATAAATCAAGTCTATCTTACCATTGTGAGTTTTCATAAGCAATTTTAGTGCAGCAAGGTTATCTCCCTCAATGAGGAAGTTCATCTGACCGCCGTTGTCTATGAAGAGTTCTTTCTCCTCGGTAAGAACAGGAGCGTGACTATCTAATAGGTTGTCAACAGTTTCTCGATGTTCTTCAAACACCAAGCCGTATTTCTTGCCCTTAACGTCTTTTTCAATTTCACTGAGGTAAGTCAAAAGATTACCCGTATTTTCGTCCTGCTGTGCAGAAGAAACAAATGTGCGGATGGCTTTTATTTTAGCGACAAGGTCGTCGCGTTTTTGTTTAGAAACATTCATTAGGCTTTACCTCCGATAGAATCAGTATCATTCGGCGTTGAATCAATTAAATCCGCCACGCTACAGTTAAGCGCGTTGGCAATTTTGAGGAGCGATTCCATATTGACCACCTCGCCTTTAGATAGCTTGGCAAGCGTTGCCGGACTCAATTGCGCCAATTTTCGAAGTTGTGTCTTATTTATTTCTTTGTCGATGCATAACTTCCATAGTTTTTTATAGCTTACTGCTGCTGTCATACTGTTTTCCTCCTAAAAGCTCGTGGTTTCGGCTTAATCATCATTTGAATTGTCAACGTTCTCAATAGCACTTTGTATATCATCGAAATATGGTTTGTAATAGTTACCGAAACCACCTGCTCGCTGGATATTGTACATCATAAAACGACTGCTCAATCTTTCGAGCGTTTTATTTGCTGATTCTGCCAAACTACTATAGCGTTCGTCCGCACAATTTGCAACCTTGGAATAGCGGGCTACTGCCTCATCGTAATCAAAGAAACGCTTGTTCTCGCTGTCGGAATATAATTCTCCCAAAAGATAATCGGCATAAACAAATTCGTGTTCTGATGCCAAATCAAGCCAAAACTCAGCGTTACTATAGCTATTAATGTCATAGAAATGTTGACCCATAAGGAACATAGCTCTGCCATCGCCTTCAAGTGCCTCTTCTTTCCAGTACAGCTTTGCAAGAGGTATATTCTGCTCTTGCAGTTCATCAACACTTCTGTAATCTGGAACACCGTCAAGTATAACTTCTCTTATTGGGTCAACCGAATACAAAAGTCCGATTTCAGTTGTGGCATCGGTGCATCCCATTTCATACGCTCGTTGCAATAATTCAAATGACTTACACATGTCCTTCTCTTTGCCGTTTATTCCATCACGGTAGCTGATAGCCTTGCTGTATAAATATCGCGAACGAGTTGTGTCAATAAAAGCCCCAATAGCACGACGCTCACCGCTTAGAATCGAGAGAAGCATTTTATGACAAGTGTCAAAATCTCTAAATTCTTCATTCGAACTCTCAAGAGTGGAAATTATATCTTCAACAAATGCAATAAAATGGACTTCAAACTTTTGAAATGTTTCTTCATCTGCTAAGTCGTGCAATGTATAGTTCCGATAACTATGAAAAATACGCATCGTTTCTGATTGTAGAAAAGTTTCTAAATCTTCAATAATATTGGTTTGCGTTGCCGTTCCAGTAGCGATGCTTAGTGAGGAATATTTCTTTGCTTCTGCCTTATAAAAATTAGCCTTATCAATCGTTCCTTTTTTTTCATAGCAAACAGCCAAATTTTCCAAGAGTTCTTTTAAGTCAAAAAAATTTATCTCATCTGATTGGCTATATAGTGTTTTCGCCTCTTCATAAAGCTGAATGGCGTCTTCAATTCGTTCTTCTTTGTACAATGAACGAGCAAATGACACGCAACAGTTAATTAAGTTAAGCAACCCGCTGTTGTTTTCATATCGCGTTAATGCAATATCGTTAGACCATTGCTTGAAAGTCTCATCTTCCTCAAGAATGCCTTTAACATTGTTGGCAAACGAAAGCCGAGGGTGCTTAATATAATGTGAGTGTTTTGAAACCTCAGAAATAACATTTTCAACGCAACGCAACGCTTCTTTCTTATGCTTTTTATCATAAGAAAGGGCAAGCAGTTCATAGGCAGACATTACTATCGTCTTATCATTAGCTAATTCTATAGCTTTTTTGCATAAAGCCTGTCCTTCAGATACTGTTAGTATACAAGAGTTCGCCATTTGAGAAAGGTCTACCTCCTTGTCATCAATGCTAATATCGGACTTCATTTGAGAGATACAAAACTTAATTATTTCGTTTTCATCAGTCATTCCATCTGGCAATGTTTCATATTCTCTCATCATTGACAAAAAAATACTCGCGATTGTTTTTTACCTCAGGGCGGATATGCTTTTCTATCAAT
>BNZF01000103.1 GCA_026000865.1 Clostridia bacterium | reverse complement strand
CTCTTCACGCGAGCGGATAGCACCATCCTGATTTTTCCATAGTTTAACTAAGTTTTTTGTTCACAATCGCGAGCGGATAACAACTGCCTGCCTTTTCCATAGTTTAACTATACACTTTTCACTATCAACTCTCAACTATCAATCGCTAAGGGTGGAACGGCGAGGTAAGAGCTCACCACGATTTTATGTAAATAAGATTGTCTGTAAACCCTACTTGATGCAAGTTTGACTGGACGGCTTTGTTTATAAGCACGCTTGCTCGGCGTTGTCCGAAAAAACGCTTGACTGCCGTGGCGACACGGGGTGTACTGAAACGAGGGTAGGGGAGCACTACTTTTATGTTCATGCATTATTGCGACTTTTTAATCGCAAATCAGCAGATAAATAGTCATTTTTAACAGAACACGGCTTATAGAATACCTCACTACATATTATGGACTGATATTCATTAAAAAATTACAGTTATAAACTAAAAAAGCAAGCGGATACTATCCGCTCGCGATTGTGAACAAAAAACTTAGTTAAACTATGGAAAAGGCAGGCAGTTGTTATCCGCTCGCGTTAAGTGAACAAAAAGTTTAGTTAAACTATGGAAAAGGCAGGCAGTTGTTATCCGCTCGCGATTGTGAACAAAAAACTTAGTTAAACTATGGAAAAATCAGGATGGTGCTATCCGCTCGCGTGAAGAGAACAAAAAGTTTAGTTAAGCTATGTTGCGAAAATATATGCGGGCATTGCCCGCCGCGAAAATATGTATGCGGGCAATGCCCGCCGCGAAAATATGTATGCGGGCATTGCCCGCACCGCGAAAGGGCAAGCGGGTGCTACCCGCAGGTGAATGTTGTATGAGATTAATCACAAGGTCAGATTTTGATGGGCTCGCTTGTGCGGTTTTCCTGAAAGAGGCAGGAATAATCGACAATTACAAATTTGCTCACCCAAAAGATATTCAAGATGGTTTAATTGAAGTTACAAAAGACGATTGTCTTGCAAATGTTCCGTATGTTGAGGGTTGCGGGCTTTGGTTTGACCACCATACGTCTGAAACAGAACGTTTGCCCGACCAAAATTACACGGGTGCAAGTCGACAGTCGCCATCTGCCGCACATATCGTCTATGATTATTACGGCGGAGCAGATAGGTTTCCAAATTTTGACTTGATGCTCTCGGGTGTTGATAAAGTTGATAGTGCGGACCTAACTATTGATGAGGTGCTTAACCCAACAGGCTGGATTTTGCTGGGATTTATTATGGACCCTCGCACAGGTCTAGGTCGTTTTCGCAATTTCACCATCAGCAACTATCAATTAATGGAAAAAATGATTGACTGGTGCAGAGTTTGTACCATCGAGGAAATACTTGAACTGCCTGATGTTAAAGAACGCTTGGACGTTTATTTCAAACAAACTGAGCTGTTTATTAATATGGTACATAACTATTCGCGTGTTTATGAAAATGTTGTTGTTACGGATTTACGCGGGGTTGATACGATTTATACTGGCAACAGATTTTTGATTTATTCACTTTTTCCCGATTGTAATTTGAATTTATGGATAATTTCTGGGCGAGGCGGTATGGGGTGTTCCTGTGCAATCGGACATAGTATCATAAATAAATCATCTAATGTCAATGTTGGTGCTTTGTGCCTTAAACACGGTGGTGGCGGGCATTTTAGAGTTGGAACTTGTCAATTTCCTGATGAGGTTATGGACAAACGTGTTAAAGAAATTATAAAAACTCTGCGTGAACTGAACAAAGTTCCCACAACGATTAATTTGTAAATTTGAGGTGTATTATGGCTTTATTTAGTAAAAAAAACGGCAACGGAAATTTTTTCGATAAAAATATCGAGGCTTCTTGCTCATATTGTGCACTTGGAAATCGCACAAAAGATGGCATGAAAATTTTCTGCACAAAAAAAGGACCTGTTGAATTGAATTATTCTTGCTCATTTTTCAACTATTCTCCGCTTAAAAGAGTTCCAACCAAACAGTTACATGTTCCAGGAAACTTTGACGACGGTGCCGCTATTGCCGCAAAAGAGTAGATTTTTAACGGAAATTTAATAAAATAAACATGAATTATTTTATATATTTATGTTATATTTTTAGAAGTTGATGGTTATTTAGCAGTTGTTTTTTTCTAATATAGAATAGAAACGTCAAATATAAATTTGGCGAAACATTAGTGTTTTTTTCTTAATTTTAACAATAAAACACTTTCTCTTGAAATGAGAAAGTGCTTAGATTATAAAGACTTTATTAAATGAAACACTCCCTCATTAACTCCCTCAAATTTAGTGAGAGAGTGTTTCTTGTATTTTCACATTAAAACCAACCACTGCCTGAAGAGGTACAAGTTGAACACCAGCAGAATTTATTGTTATCGTCAAGAAATTCCGACATCTCGCGAGTTAACACTCCATCCAAAATACGCAGACCAACATTAGACATAATTTGTTTTCGTTCACAAGAATAAACCGAGATTCCTCCGCAATATGGGCAACTTTGATACTGTTCTTTGTTTGCATTATTGAGAAATCTCTGAATTTCGACAGGTAAAAAATCTGCTCTTTCACTCAGACAATCTTCACAAAAGTTATAATCTTCTTTGGAAACTGCCACTGGAAAACCCCTTCTTTTTTTAGTAAGATTTTTTTAAAAATTAAAATTAAGATATTAGTTTGAATTTAAAGATTATATTGAATTTCTTCTTACTTTTTAAATTAATAGACTTCCTCGGAAATTTCATAATTACATAAAGTTATAATGTTCCAGCAGAAATTACCCCTTAGTTTCGCCATTTATTAGTGGTAATACTTTATCTATATGAGTTTCCTATGAAATCTAATAATAATATTTGAAGTCTAATGATAGTATTTAGATTTAAACAATGGATTGACCTTCTGTCTAATTTTATGTATCTGTGCCAATTTCGCCAAATTTATATTTGACGAAATTGGATTAAAGAAAAAAAACTAACAAACAAAAAAAAAAACTCGTACCTGCTGAATATTATAACATGTTAGACCTTTTTGTCAACTGTTTTTTTTTTTTTTTTTTTTTTTTCCCCCCCCACCCCCCCCCCCCCCC
>BNZF01000102.1 GCA_026000865.1 Clostridia bacterium | reverse complement strand
GCCACTTGGTTTAACGAACAGCAAAATACTAAAAAAAGCAGAGAGATAATCACTTCCGAACTTATTTACTATTGGATGATAGCACATAACATTCCAATGGAGTGTCAAAAATGGCATCTTAACAGACTGTTGACTTTGATACGGGTTTGTAATATTAAAAATCAAAAGCCAACAAGACCAAATCGAAAAGAAGCATTATCAAATCGCCGAGCTTTGAACGAGTCTCGGCGTTCTCAATTTAATACGAAAGGGTGATTTTTATGAGCGAAATAAAAGAAGAAAACTTCCCAGTTCAAGACACTTTTAATGATGATACAGAGATCGAATTAGGAGGTGAAAAAGCCCATGACAATCAGGACGACTAAACCAGAAAAAGGTAACAAGTATTATATTGCAAAAGCTAATGGCGGTTGGAGTAATGCCATTAAAGGCTCGCCGACTGATAAAGACTGTGATGTTCTTGCAAATTGTGTTGGATATGCTTATGGAAGATTTAATGAAATCGCAGGAGATGGTTCGTGTAAGTATCTTGCTCCTGTAAACGCTGAGAATTTTATCCAATACAAAGGAGATTGCGAAGTAGGGCAACTACCAAAAGCAGGAGCAGTAATGGTATGGCAAAAAGGGGCAACTCTAAACAATTCAGATGGTGCAGGGCACGTTGCGATTGTTGAACGTGTGGACAGCGAGACACAAGTTTTCACTTCTGAAAGCGGTTGGGGCTGTGCTAATCCTTTTTGGAATGCAACTCGAAAAAAAGGAATGGACGGAAATTGGGGAGCAGGTAATGGGTATAAGTTCTTAGGTTTTATTTATAATCCTAAAATTATATCTGACGTCACAGAGCCAATTGAAACTACTAAAAATCCTTATACAGAGTCAATTGAGACACTCCGAAAAGGTTCAAAAGGTGATGGGGTTAAATGGCTTCAATGGTTCTTAAAAAAATCTGGATATGACATTGAAGTTGACGGTATATTTGGTGATTATACCGAGAAATCAGTTAAAGAGTTTCAAAGACTTAATAATCTCGAAGTTGATGGCGTAGTCGGAAAAAACACAAAAGCAAAACTAAATACCATATTCTCTAAAACTGAAATTTTTGAACCGTATTTGGTGAAAATTACAGCATACGCACTAAATGTTCGCAAAGGAGCGGGCACTAACTATGCCGTTGTGAAAACGCTAGTGAATGACCAAAACATTTACACGATTATCGAAGAAGTTGACGGCTCAGGTGCAAAAAAATGGGGTAAATTGAAATCGGGTGCTGGGTGGATTTCGCTCGATTATACAGCAAAACAATAAGGAGAATCAAAATGGTAGTGATTAAGCACAGAGGCAACTTTAATAATACTGAAAGATTTCTTAAAGGAGCAGTTAATATGAACCTTAAAAGAATTTTAGATGCCTATGGGCAACAAGGAGTTCGTGCTCTTGCCGGTGCTACCCCAATTGATTCAGGAAAAACAGCGAGTTCTTGGTCTTATGAAATCATAATTAACAAGGGCTCAATTTCCCTCGCTTTTACAAACTCAAATGTTGTAGACGGCGTTCCAATCGCTATATTATTGCAATATGGTCACGCAACTCGAAACGGAGGGTTTGTTCAGGGGAGGGATTACATAAATCCTGCAATACAGCCGATATTTGATAACATTTCAAAAAATGCTTGGAAAGAGGTGAGACGATTATGAGGTCTATCGATGAACGCATTGTTGATATGCAGTTTAATAACAAACAGTTTGAAGACGGTATACAAACCAGTTTGAAATCTCTTGACGACCTTAAAAACGGACTTGGAAAAGTAGACGGCGGTGCGTTAGAGGGATTGGCGACAGGCGTTGAAACAATCGCTGATAAATTTTCAACACTTGGTATTATTGCGATAACAGCTTTACAAAACATCACAAACCGAGTAATAGATACAGGAATACAACTCGCGAAATCGTTAAGCGTGGACCAAATAACGGCTGGATTTTCAAAATACGAAGATAAAACAAAAGCAGTTCAAACTATATTAGCCGCTACTGGTTTGAGTATGGAGGACGTAAACAAAGAACTTGAAAAATTAGTTTGGTTTACGGATGAAACGAGTTATAACTTCGTGGATATGGTCTCTAATATAGGCAAATTCACATCTTCAGGAATAGATTTGAAAACGTCTGTTACAGCAATGGAGGGAATTGCTAACTGGGCGGCTCTTTCTGGGCAAGGTGCCAATGAAGCGAGCCGTGCTATGTATAATTTAGCACAATCCATAGGTATGGGAGCAGTAAAACTGCAAGATTGGAAATCTATCGAAAATGCAAATATGGCGACCAAAGAATTTAAAGAAACCGTCATCGAAACAGCACTATCTATGGGAGCTCTAAAGAAAAATGCATATGGCATACCAATCGCTTCATATTATGACAACGGAAAATTAAAAGAAATAGCGGTAGAGTACAAAAATTTCTCAAGCACGCTACAAACAGGCTGGTTTGATTCTGATATTCTTATGAAATCCCTCGGTAGATACGGAAACTATTCAGAGGAAGTTTACAAGATTTCTAAAGAAATGGGGATTACTGCCAGTGAAGCGATGACACTCGTTTCCTCGACTGGTATGGAGCTTGGAAAAAGAGCGTTTAAGGCCGCCCAAGAAGCCAAGACATTTACTGATGCAATCAATGCCACAAAAGATGCCGTCAGCTCAGGTTGGATGAATACTTTTGAAATTCTAATCGGAGACTATGAAGAAGCAAGAGACTTGTGGACCAACGTAGCCAACGAACTTTGGGAAGTATTTGCGGCATCATCAGAATCACGAAATGAAATGTTGTCCCAGTGGAAAGAAATGGGCGGACGTAATGATTTACTTGATGTTTTCTCTAATTTATACAAAGCCATAAAATCGATTATATCCCCCATTAAAGAGGCATTTCAACAGATATTTCCGCCACTTGCAGCCGAAAGATTATTCGGTTTCACAGAAGGGTTGAAAGAATTAACCGAAAAACTTACCATTAGTGACGAAACAGCGGACAAACTCAGACGGACTTTTGCTGTTCGTTAAACCAAGTGGCGGTCATAGGATTATTGATATAATTCATAATTTGTGTAAAAATAAAGACGGGCAAATTATT
>BNZF01000101.1 GCA_026000865.1 Clostridia bacterium | reverse complement strand
TGTCCGTGATATTTTCGGCAGGTAGCACCTGCATGCTTTTCGCGATATAGTTTTACTTTGCGGTTAGCTAACTCACGCGGGCGGGCGGGTAGCACCTGCCTACACATAACATGTGTCCGTGATATTTTCGGCAGGTAGCACCTGCATGCTTTTCGCGATATAGTTTTACTTTGCGGTTAGCTAACTCACGCGGGCGGGCGGGTAGCACCTGCCTACACATAACATGTGTCCGTGATATTTCGCGTCATATTTTATTGACATCGTTATGTTGTAATGTCGTGGGTGATTATTTTTGGATTACATTACTAGTAGCATTGTCGGAAAGTTGAAAGTTATTTTGTCGGCTTCGCGAGGGAGCAAAATTGTATGACTACTTTACTTCCGCGTTTTGTAATTGTTACATAGCTGTTACATATAACTATTCATAAAATGGGTTTTAGAACAGGTCTAATACAGTTAAACTATTAAAATATATAAACTATCTCGCGTGAACGTCCGTATGACGGGCAGGGTAACTATACATTATCAACTATAAACTATCGACAGGGGTAAAAAACTTGGAAGAAATCACCGCAGTTGAACCTAAAATACCGCTTAGCCATGACTTTGCACGAATACTTTCTCTTTTGAGAAAGGAACGCCGTCGTTCACAAAAACAAGTGGCCTCTGATTTGGGGGTTTCACAGGCTTTGCTTTCGCATTATGAAAAAGGAATTAGAGAGTGTTCTTTGGGCTTTTTGCTGAAAATCGCAAATTATTATAATGTATCCTGCGATTATTTATTAGGCAGGACTTCTGACCCTGAGGGCAGAATTGTAAATGTTGAAGATATTCCCGATAGTTTTAGTACAAATGATTTGCCTGAAAACAGCGTGGTTTCCTATAATAGAAAAATACTTAATAATTCAATAAACCTTTTGTTAATGCTTTCGCAGCGTTCACAATCTGTGACGCTGATAAAATGCGTTTGCTCATATCTAATGCTATCAACATATAAACTGTTTAGGATAGTTTATAACGCCAATCCCAAAAATGACCAAAAATTATTCCGTGTTCCAAAAGTTTTAGCCAATGACAGTGCGGATTCCATTGTTGCCTTGTCGGAGGCACACATCAAAGCATCGGCAAGCGGTATACCAATCGGTGACAACGATTTTGTAATTGATTTTACAACTCTATATACAACAACAGCAACCCTCGCACGTGACTACCCAAACTATGCCTCTTCGCTCCTAAACTTAATCAAAATCAGTGAGGAGAGTATCATTGAGAAGAGTGTGAAAAATAGTTAGCAGGCAACGCCTGCCTGCATAACATGTGTCCGTGATATTTTCGGCAGGTAGCACCTGCATGCTTTTCGCGATATTAGTTTTACTTTGCGGTTAGCTAACTCACGCGGGCGGGTAGCACTTGCCTGCGTTTTAACTGTATGGTTAGTTAACTCGTGGCGGGCAACGCCCGCATATGTTTTCTCGGGTTAGTGTAATTTTGTTGTTAGTTTAATTCCGCGAGCGACAGGTAACACCTGTCTGTTTTTCACGTCATAGTTTAATTGTACAGTTAGTTAACCCACACGGGCGGATAACAATTTGTTGAACTGCTAACGATAAATTTTCACAGAAAAACTTTTATAAGTTAAATTATTTATCCTTTGCAGTGTTTTACTGCAAAGGATATTTTTTTATGTCTTAGTATTCAATATGGAAGTTGCCTATTCTAAGGTGACTATCAATATCTCCATTTTGGTCTTTTGAAAAAACAAAGCATATCTCTGAGATTTCTTTTGCTGATTCAAATTCTATTTCGGAAAGTGGAATTTGTATTGTTTTTTTTACATGTCGGTTAGTCAGTATGAAGTAGCAGGGAACTTTTTTTAGTATTCGTAATGAATCTGAAAACTTGAATTCAACAGTTATCGGAGAAAGGGACAATCCAGAATCGTTGATAGATTTTTTAACCTCAAAGCAAAACAAAGCATTTTTATTCTTTTTTATAATATCATATAAATTTATTTTATCAGGATATCTCAAAGTAAGACTGACATAAGAAACTTCGCTTGTTTTAAATATATGAGAAGAACGGGTGTCCTTTTGAAGGCTAAATATCCAATCATAATATTTTTTTTTCAAATTTGCACTTCTGTGAACTTAATAAAGAACACCTCTAACAGTCTAGGCATAGTGATACGCCATGAAGCAATTAATAACCATACAATTGGCTAAAACAATTAACGGCTTAGAGAGAAATGCTATCAAAGCAGTATAAAAATAAATCTTACGGTGAATTAATTTCATTTTCACAGCGGACTACGAGGCTCGAACTCGCTACCTCCACCTTGGCAAGGTGGCGCTCTACCAGATGAGCTAAGTCCGCAATTTAATTAAAAGTTAACAGTATATAGTTGTTGAGTGCCACTTCTTGGCACAGTCACGCGAGGTAGTTTATGGACGCGTTTTGCTACCTTAAATATAAAAAACTTTGATATGAGAATACAATTGTTTCAATGATTTAAAATAAAAAAGTCACAGGGATAAATTACAATGTGTATGCCAAAAAGGTCATAAAGATAATTACTGTAACAAAAAAATTGTAAATTTAATATAAAGTGCAATGGTCAATGGTTGCAAATTATTTAAGATAAAAAAGTCGCAGTGCAGACAGAAGCTGTAATGAATAACAGTCGCAAACGCAAGTGTACGGTGCTCAAAACGAAAAGACGATCCGAATGGGGCTCGAACCCACGACCTCTAGCGTGACAGGCTAGCGCTCTAACCAACTGAGCTACCGGACCAAAGAAATGGGAGTTACAGGGCTCGAACCTGTGACCCTCTGCTTGTAAGGCAGATGCTCTCCCAGCTGAGCTAAACTCCCACTTTTTAATGAATTTACTGGGTTTAATTACTTAACACTTCAAACAAGCTGGTGGACAGACCCACACCCTCGACCTGCTAGTTTACATAAACAGTACAAATCAGCTGAGAAACCAACTGAGCTACACCAGAGACAATTTTCCGCATCCTAAGTGACAAATTTTTTCACAACACGATTTTATGTATAACAACATAAAAACCAAATCTCGCAAGCTGGTGGACGAACCCATACCCCCGACCTGCCCATTTATACAAACAGTACAAATCAGCTGAGAAACC
>BNZF01000100.1 GCA_026000865.1 Clostridia bacterium | reverse complement strand
AAATTTAATGAGCTATTTTTGGCTGATTATTTTAGTATGGTTAGTTTATACTTTGCATGGTTATTTTGATAAAGAAAAATTAAAAAGATTTTTCAAGAAGAAGCCAAAAACTGACGAAAAAATAATCGAAGTAAAGATTGATGAAGAAACAATCGAAAAAAATCTTTCAAACATAAAAAAGGAGAAAAATATGGCAGAAATAATAGATGTTAAAGGTAGAAAAAATGGCGGAAACAGTTTTGGCAAGATATTGGCAATTGTGGCGGCTGTAATTGTTGCTTTCATAATGCTTACAGGTTTTCGCACAATTAAAACAGGTTATGTTGGCGTTAAAACTGTTTTCGGCGAGGTAACTCAAATTGTTACAGACCCTGGTTTGCATTGGATATTCCCGATTGGCATGGATATTGAAAAAGTATCAACGCAGGAACAACTTTATGAGTTTATAGGCGATGCTTACACAAAAGACACACAAGCTGTAAATAATTTGGTACTTAAACTCAATTATCGATATGACCCGAATACTCTTGAAACACTTATAAAAGACATAGGTCTTGAAAATGTTGTTCCAAGAATTATTCAGCCTGTTGTTTCAAAATATTCAAAAAATGAATTTGGTAAAGTAAGAGCAGAAGAGCTCGTTCAAAACCGTATCATAACACAAGATGCTATTAAATCAGCGTTGATAGAATCTCTTCAAACTCAGGGTATAATTGTAACAAACTTTGCGATTGATAACATGAGTTTTAACGAGACTTTTGAAGGTTCAATTGAACAAAAAGTTATTGCTGAACAAGAAGCGTTGAGAGTACAAAATATCACCGTGCAAAAACAAGAAGAGGCTACACAAGCAGTAATAAAAGCACAGGCAGATAAAGACGTTGCTGTTCTTAAAGCCGAAGCAGACGCTGAATCTATTCGTATAGTTCAAGAGCAAATGTCAAAATCACCCGATTATCTTAACTACCTCAGACTTGATAAATGGGACGGTGCGTTGCCAAAAGTTATGGACGGAAATACTAATCCGTTTGTAAGCATTGGTATTGATGATACTAAACCAGCTGAATAGTTGCCCGCACGCCCGCGTGTATTTTCGCGATTTAGTTTAACTAAATGTTTAGTTAACTCACGCGTGTCGGAGAGTTTATAGTTTAAAGTGTAAAGTTGAAAGTTAATGTGTCCGCCTTACGGCGGACATTTTTTCGCGATATAGTTTAACTTAATGGTTATTTTAACTCCGCGTTTTGCAACTGTTGTCCGCCGAAAATACAGGCAGGCGTTGCCTGTCGCGTGAAGTTAACTAACGATAAAGTTAAACTATGCCCGCGAAACACAGGCAGGCGTTGCCTGTCGCGTGAAGTTAACTAACGATAAAGTTAAACTATGTCCGCGAAACACAGGCAGGCGTTGCCTGTCGCGTGAAGTTAACTAACGATAAAGTTAAACTATGCCCGCGAAACACAGGCAGGCGTTGCCCGATGTCAAAAATATATAATAAAATTGCTGTTTACAACGGCGATTTTTTATGTTAAAATACAAGAACTACATAAAAAAGTACCGAAAGGAATTAAAACAATGCAATACGGACATTTTGACAGCGAAAAAAGAGAGTATGTAATCACAAATCCCGCAACACCTGAGAGTTGGGTCAACTACCTAGGTTCACCCGAATATGGTGCGATTATCAGCGGTAATGCCGAGGGGTATAGTTTTGTAAAATCGGGTGCAAACGGCAGACTTTTACGTTTTAGGTTTAATACAAAAATTGGTTTGCCTGGTCGTTTTATCTATCTTAAAGACACAAAAACAGGTGACTATTGGAGCAATGCTTGGCAACCTGTTGCAAAAAGTTTAGATGAATATAAAACTCAAACTCGTCATGGTTTAGGATATACTGTAATTGAAAGTGAGTATTCAGGGGTAAAAACCGAGACATCTTACTATGTTCCAAACGGCAAGACATACGAAGTTTGGAATATTAAAATAACAAATACTACTAATGAGAAAAAGTCATTGGAAGTTACTGGATTTTGTGAGTTTACAAATCACCCTAATTATGAGCAAGACAGTGTTAATTTGCAATATTCAAAATTTATAACCAAAACAGAATATAAAGAAAACAAAATATTGCAAATATTGGAACACAATGACCCAGAAAACAAAAATACCCGTAGTTTTGCTTTGGTTGGTAGCGATGTCACTAATG
Source organism: Clostridia bacterium (assembly GCA_026000865.1). Lineage (GTDB taxonomy): Bacteria > Bacillota > Clostridia > Oscillospirales > Ruminococcaceae > BNZF01. Next base: position 1,124 of record BNZF01000100.1, on the reverse strand, counting down.
CTTGGGGTAATCTTGATAAATTTATCGGAGATTATCGCTCATATTCTAACCCTATCGGCATTGTGGAAAAAACTGAAACAGAAGCAAATCAAGCGTTTTGCGGAAACTGTTGCGGAGCTTTGTTGACACCAATTGAACTTGGCTCAGGCGAAGAAAAAGATTTAACTTTTATCGTTGCCGCTTATAACAACAGCGAAATGAATAAAGTAATTTCAAAATACACAAAAGCAGAACAAGTTGAAAAAGATATTGAAGAGATAAAATCATTTTGGTTTGGTAAACTCGATAATTTGAAAATTAACACACCGTCTCCCGAGTTTAACGAAATGGTAAATACTTGGAACGCTTATCAATGCTTTATTACTTTTATTTGGTCAAGAGCTGCAAGTTTTGTATATTGCGGTTTAAGAAACGGTTATGGCTATCGTGATACTGTTCAAGATATTCAAGGTATTATTCACCTTGACCCGAAAGTTGCAAAAGAGAAAATCATATTTATGTTGTCCGCACAGGTTGACAACGGAGCAGGATTACCTTTGGTAAAATTTGACCATAACGCGGGGTTTGAGGATACTCCTGACGACGCAAGCTATGTTGAAGCAACTGGTCACCCTTCTTACAGAGCAGACGACGCTTTATGGCTTTTCCCGACTATCTATAAATATATTTCCGAAACTGGCGATAAAACTTTTTTAAATGAAGTTATTGTATACGCAAACGGCGGTGAAGATTCTGTATATGACCACCTTAAACGTGCTTTGAAATTTACAGAAGAACACCTCGGTGACCATAATCTCCCTGCTGGTTTGCATGCGGACTGGAATGACTGCTTGCGTCTTGGTGCAAAAGGTGAAAGTACATTTGTTGCTTTTCAACTTTATTATGCTTTTGGAATTATGAGCAAATTTGCTGATTTGCAAGGAGACATTGGTTATTCTGAAAAACTTGCAGAAGATATTTTAAAGCTTTCTCAAAGACTTTCTGATTGTTGGGATGAGGATATATTTTCCCTCGATTTCTTGTCCGTTAAGTGTAAATTTAGAATTTTCACCGCTTTTAACAATAATATCCAAAGTTTTACCACGGAATTTTTTTGATATTGTGAACTCTTTCCAATCTTTCGG
>BNZF01000099.1 GCA_026000865.1 Clostridia bacterium | reverse complement strand
GAGGTCGACTGCACCTTTTATTCCGTCAATTTTACCCTCGGCAGAATATTGCCAAACTTTGTAGTCGTAATAATAACTGGCTTCTTTGTTATAATCGGCAATCCAAAAGTCATATTCCGCGAGACGTGAGAGGTCATATTTAAGATAGCAAAGTTTTCGACCCGCATAAATCATGGGAACATAACCATTATTTTTAACATTTTCACAAAATGCGATGGCACAATCGGTAAAATCTTCAACTTTAACATCGTCTGTGCGAGCTTCGTCGTCATAAATCACTTCCCAGTCATATACAACAGGAAAAGTTATGTCAAAAATATCGATGGCGTTGAGCAACATATTGCTTTCTTCGAGAGCCTCCTCAACCGTTACCGCTTGCGAGAAGAAATATACACCGACTTTTAAACCAGCGTCAGTTGCACCTTTGATATTTTTTTTGTAACTATCATCAAATTTTGCGATACCAGTGCCGTAAGTTCGCAGACCAATTCGCACAAAAGCGAAGTCAACGCCTGCTGCTTTAACTTTTTTCCAGTCAATATCACCGTTATGTGCGGAGACATCAATGCCGACAAGGCTTTTGATTTTGTCATCCTCAACATAATATTTGAAACCGTTTTCCGCAGAATGATATTTTGAATTATCGATTGTGTTTAAAGGCACATCTTTAAGCAAAGGCATCCAAACTTCGCCATAAGTGCTGTCATAAAACACAAGTTTTTCATCGATATTATCACTGAATTTTGGAGCATATGCCGTCAGCGAAAAAGGCTCTCTCGCATAGCGTTTAATTGTTTCGATACTAGGCTGTAAAGCATTCGCGGGAGCATTTGCTTGTATAACCGTAACGTCTTTTGAAATGAATTTTCCCGTATATGCGTTATAAAGCAAAAACGATAAAACGCCAACCGTTAAAATCAACAGCGACATAAAACTAATATTTAATATTTTTAGCAATCTCATAGATTTATCTTGATTTTCGTATTCAATGACAGTAGTTTCTTCCACCAAATTTTCTCCTTTTTTATTTTGTGCACTCTGGATTTACCTTTGCAGCTGAATATCATTACAACTTTGATGAGCCTCTGCGACTTTTTTCGCCTTGCTTATTTGCAACCATGGGTTTCTTTGTAAAACTGCAAAACGCGACAGTAAACTAACCGTACAGTTAAACTAAATCGCGAAATGCTAGCGGGGGCTCCCCGCACTATTAACTATTACCTACCAATCGGTGTCGTAACACACCAACTTTTTTTGTGAGTTATTTTGATTTTATTATTCTCTTAATTTCGCGTTTTATTATTAATATTAGTTGCAAAACGCGGAGCAATTAATTGTATTTACAGTTGCAAAATGCGACAGTAAACTAACCGTACAGTTAAACTATGACGCGAGATACAGGAGGTGTTACCTGCAACTATTAACTATACACTTTTAACTATTAACTTGTGAATGCGTAGCGTCACACAGTAGCCTGTTTCACCGCTGTAATCGTCACCATGTTGTCGTCTTCTTCGGTGAAAGACGCCCAGCAACCGGGATATTTTTCGATTATAACTTTGAAAGTTTTGTTGAAAGTTAGGTTTCTTAGCTTCTCATTGGAGAGGTCGATTTCAAGAGTAATATCTTCTACGGTGATTTTATCGAGTGTTTCTTCTGAACCGATAAGATGTAAAGTTTTAGAAATATCATCAATTTTAACACCGTAACCTAGCGGAATATTCACAAACGAGAAATTTTCACGTTTAACAATAATGCTTTTTTCGGCGTAATCCTCGCTGTTAAAAGTCGCAACAACCGTTGTTATATTAGATATATTCTTAAAGCTCTCTGGTAATTCCAAATTGAAAACTTTTACATATCCAGGTTTAACATCTCTTAAATCGATATATCCCAAAGACTGCGAAAAATTATTAATGCTGTCGTTTGGTGCGGCGATTGTGATTTCTTTTGAAGACAAGTTAAAATTAGATTTTACTTTTGCTATATCAAGATAAGTTGGAGCATTTTTTAATTCAAAATCAAGGCTTAGTGTTTTCTTTGTAAGAATTGAAATGTTTACAGCAAAATCTGTTTGCGGAACGGTTAACCCCGATTGATTTAAAACAGCGTTATCTGCCGTATACAGCGTCAGTTTTGAGGAGTGAGTTGAAATACTTTCTGAAAACTGACCTTTATCATCAACTGTTACAACGCAAGTATTTATCGCATTAATTTGTTTGGCAGGACCTTTAATTGTAACTGTTTCGGGGGAAAGTTTTATGCTGTCGATAAACATATCAACACCTGATTGTGCAACAGAAATATTTGGTGCTTCTGCGGTGACGCTAAAACGTTTTTCAATAATTTCGTCAAAACTTACTGTGATTGTTGCGGGCTGGATTTTTAATGTCTCAAAAGCTATTCCGCTGTGATTATCAACAACAAGTCTGAGAGTATATTCATCAGCTTTTGTAACCTCATCTGTGACAGCTCGAACAGTTAATTCATCTGCTCTAATTGAGCCAACTTGTGTGCGGTTACCCTTGATTTGCACATCAAATTCTTTTAAAACCGCTGTAATCGGGCTAAGTTTTGACGCAGGATTGCTCAAAGTGATGGCATCTAACTTAACCCCGCTGATAGTCCTCGGAGCAGTAGGATAAATGCTTATTGAAACAATCACCCACACAAGTATAGATATAAAAACAGAATAAACCATCAAAGCAACTTTGCTCGTCAGCGTCTTAGCAGCTATTTTTTTTACTTTTTTAACGTCCATTTTTTCTTTTTTAGTCCTTACAATGTTTTCAAGTTTTGCACTTGTGGTTGCTCTTCTTTTCATTTAATCTATTTGCGACCGTGCGGGCTTTGGTGTAAATCATTGCAACTTTTTTATTCCTCTTTTATTCTGAGCCGCAACACTTACCTTTGCAACTTTTAACAATTACAACTTTTCAAAACCTTTGCGACTTTTTTAGCCTTACTCATTTGCGACCACTTTTCGCGGAGTTAAACATTAATTAAGTTAAATTATGTCGCGAAACTATCAACTTTGCACTATTAACTTTTAACTATCCGACGCCTTTGCGACTTTTTTAGCCTTACTCATTTGCGACCATTGTCGGAGAGTTTATAGTTAAAAGTTAATAGTTATGGAGTGTCGCTTCGCGTCACGTTTGTGACGCGTAAACGTAGGTAATAGGTAATAGTGAACAGGTATGGGCTCGGTTCGTTTACAGTCGCAATTTACGGGTCTACAAAGGAACGCACACCTATTACTTATTCATTGTTAGTTATTACCTGTGACGCGTAGCGTCACACCACAACCTGTTACCTGTTCACTTTTAACCATTACCTCTCCGACACGCGTTAGTTATCTACCCGTACAGTTAAACTATGACGCGA
>BNZF01000098.1 GCA_026000865.1 Clostridia bacterium | reverse complement strand
TTTAGCGGAATACTTACTCTTGGCGGGACGATACTCGGGTCGAAAAGGCAAGCATTTAAGATGTTGTCTATGGACGAAGATAAAATATGTTGTGAATGCTATTTTGTAACAAACTAAATATATTGGTGAATGCTATTTTGTAGCATACTAAATATATTGTGCGAATGCTATTTTGTAGCATACTAAATATATTGTGCGAATGCTATTTTGTAGCATACTAAATATATTGTGCGAATGCTATTTTGTAGCATACTAAATATATTGTGCGAATGCTGTTTTGTTACAACATAAATAACTATGAAAAATCATAATTATCTAATATTTTTGAATAAATATCAATCTTTATATTTTCTTCTGAAAAAACGCCAAAATCTTCAGTTTTAAGATTTTTTTGCTCTTTCTTATATTCTTTTTGCCAATTCTTCGGCTTTTTAGTCGATAGTTCTTCTAGTTTGTCTACTGTTTCTTCTATTTCTGCCGTTGGAATTGGATATCTGCCAAATCCAAAATCGTTGGCTGAACAGGTATAATCTTCGTGTCTTAAATCTAACTCCAAAAAGAACAGCCATTCATCGTCTTTTTCCATTGGTGTAAGTTTGCTTTGACTATATAACTCGTCATTTGCTGTCACACCATAATCCTGACAGATATTTAGCTTATCGCCAACTGCAACATCGCCCTTGAATACTTTTAACACTTCAATTTGATTATAAGAAATATAACCGTAAACAATATCTTTTTGTAAATCATAATCATAGAAAGACAAATTCTCTTGACTGCCATCACTCAATATTTTACCGATTACAATTATTTCGCTGTATTGTTCAAGCGTTTCATAATCTTTTATGCGGGTATATGAATCGTTCAGTTCATCCGACGGCATAACAACATTCATACCATTGTAAGTTAATTTCTTAGTTTCCGTCATAGTAAATTCAGTCTCATTTACAACGCAAGCGTTAAGCAGAAGACCGCATATTAAGAGTAAGCAGGTTATTATTCTTTTCATAACTATACCCCCTCTTTGCAATTACATCACTATCCACTCGCGTGATTAAACTGGCGACTAAATCAAACTTATCCGCGAAAATATATGCAGGCATTGCCTGCTCGCGGGGTTAAACTTGCGACTAAGTTAAACTTATCCGCGAAAATATATGCAGGCATTGCCTGCTCGCGGGGTTAAACTTGCGACTAAATCAAACTTATCCGCAAAAATATATGCAGGCATTGCCTGCCACGTGATTAAACTGGCGAATAAATCAAACTTATCCACGAAAATATATGCAGGCATTGCCTGTCACGTGATTAAACTGGCGACTAAATCAAACTTATCCGCGTGACCATCAACTATTAACTTTTAACTAATAACTATTTACGGCGTAAACAAGTTACGCCGTAAAAAATATTTTATTACAAAAGAATAAAATAAATTACCACTTAAAGTGTGAAAAGGCTTTGTTTGCCTCAGCCATTTTGTGAGTATCCTCACGTTTCTTAACAGACGCACCTGAACCATTAAGTGCATCGATAATCTCGTGAGCGAGGCGTTCTTTCATTGTCTTTTCATTTCTTTTACGAGCGTATAATGTTATCCAACGCAGTCCAAGAGTTTGACGTCTATCTGGACGAACGTCCATTGGAACTTGATAGGTCGCACCGCCCACACGGCGAGCTTTGATTTCGAGTTCAGGCATAATGTTCTTCATAGCCTCTTCAAACGCTTCAAGAGCATTTTTACCTGTTTTCTCCTCGACAATTGCAAATGCGTCATAAACGATTTTTTGTGCAACACCTTTTTTGCCGTCAAGCATAATGTTATTAATCAAGCGTGTTACAAGTTTTGAGCTGTAAATTGGGTCTTGCAATACATCACGCTTTGGTATTCTACCTCTTCTTGGCATTTCTCTTCCCTCCCCTTCTTAGTAGTTAACAGTATATAGTTTACAGTTAATGGTTTGCATGCGTACAACTTAATTACATAATTTGTGCAATCTAAAAAGTCAAACTACTTGACAACTTTTAACTCTTAACTTTTAACTTTTAACTATCTCGGTTCACAGGTACTCATTTTCAACAGAGTGTCTTAGATTTTTTTCTTAAACTAACTTGTTTCTTAAACTAAATTTTGTACTTATTAGGCACACGTAAAATCTAATAAAAAAACATTTCAAGACTTAACAAAACCAATGTGTACTCCGAAAAACGCACAGCCTATATATAAATACATAACTGTATGAGTAATCCTTTTTTTGTTTTGAGCTTTTTTCTTTGAGCAACAGGAATAACCTTTGCGACTATAATAATAATTGCGAATAACAAGAACCATTGCGACTTTTTTCGCTTAATTAATTTGCGACTTTTTTCTTTGAGCCACAACAACTTGCCTTTGCAACTTTTTTTCCTTGAGCAACAGGAATAACCATTGCGACTTTTTTCGCTTAATTAATTTGCAACCAACCAATATTTCATGGTAAACAAATTAATCGCGGAGTTAAACTAAGAATACAGTTAAAGTCTATCGCATAAACGTTCGCGAATACCACACTATTAACTATACACTTTTAACTACTTCTTAGCTACTAACTACTTCTTAGTTGCTGCGGCTTTTGGTCTTTTAGCACCGTATTTTGAACGAGCTTGCATTCTTTTTGCAACGCCTTGTGTATCAAGAGTACCACGGATAATGTGATAACGCACACCAGGAAGGTCTTTAACACGTCCGCCACGAATAAGCACAACGCTGTGTTCTTGCAGGTTGTGACCGATACCTGGGATATAAGCGGTAACTTCGGATTGATTGGAAAGTCTTACTCTCGCGATTTTTCTCATAGCTGAGTTAGGTTTTTTAGGTGTTGCGGTTCTAACTGCTGTGCAAACGCCGCGTTTTTGAGGTGAAGACTGGTCGGTCATAACTTTTTTCTTAGCATTGTAACCTTTTTGAAGTGCGGGAGCGGTTGATTTTTCTGTAAGAACATCTCTACCTTTACGCACTAACTGATTAAATGTTGGCATTAATTTTCTCCTTTCTTTAATTATTCCTAAACATACCGCAATATTATAATGCCTGGCAAAAAAATTGTCAAGCGTTTTTGAAAAAATATTATAAAAAATCTAAATTAAAACAAATCATATTAAATAATCATTTGTTTTTTTGTACACTTATAACCTACCATAAAACTTATACTATAAACTCTATGGTAGCATTATCATTAAGACCATGCCCTCATAGAAATTTCCGTTGCCTTTCAACTTTACATTTTCAACTTTCCGTCACTCACATGGTTAAACTCACGATTAAGTTAAATTATGACGCGAAATGTCACGTACACATGTTATGTGCAGGCAGGTCTACCTTTCGCGAACCACAAACAAGGTTGCCTGCTGCGAAGTGGTAC
>BNZF01000097.1 GCA_026000865.1 Clostridia bacterium | reverse complement strand
GCTACCCGCCCGCCCGCGTGAGTTAACTAACCGCACAGTTAAACTATGACGCGAAAATGCAGGCGGGTGCTACCCGCCCGCGTGAGTTAGCTAACCGTACAGTAAAACTATGACGCGGAATACCAGCAGTTGTTACCCGTCGCGTGAGTTAGCTAACCGCACAGTAAAACTACGACGCGGAAATGCAGGCGGGTGCTACCCGCCCGCCCGCGTGAGTTAACTAACCGCACAGTTAAACTATGACGCGAAAATGCAGGCGGGTGCTACCCGCCCGCGTGAGTTAGCTAACCGTACAGTAAAACTATGACGCGGAATACCAGCGGGTGTTACCCGTCGCGTGAGTTAGCTAACCGCACAGTTAAACTATGACGCGAAAATGCAGGCGGGTGCTACCCGCCCGCGTGAGTTAACTAACCGCACAGTTAAACTATGACGCGGAAATGCAGGCGGGTGCTACCCGCTACCCGCAAAACTCCTCCTGTGAATTAAGCGGTTCAGAATTTTCAAGGGTATCCTTGACATAATTCCCGTCCGACTGCATTATTCTACCTTTGACGTTATCATTTAACATTATGCAAAACATATTAAAAATTCTGTCTTTAACTTTTTTGTCAAGAATAGGAGCAGCAACTTCAACGCGTCGAATGGTATTTCTTGTCATATAATCAGCGGAGGAGATATAGATTTTTCTGTTTTCATCAGCACCAAAAATATAAACTCTGCTGTGTTCAAGAAAACGTCCAACAATACTTTTAACGGTAATATTTTCGGTATGCTCGGCAACCCCCGCAACAACACAGCAAATACCTCGAACAAGCAGTTCAATTTTGACCCCTGCTTTTCCAGCGTCGATTAATTTTTCGATTATAAGTTTATCGGTAAGCGAATTTAATTTTGCACCAACATAAGCGGGCAAATTATTCTTAGCATTTTCAATTTGCTCGTCAATCATTTCGATAACTTTTTCGCGTAAATTGAGCGGTGCAACAAGCAAATGACGAAACTCAGGGCGAGTAACAAAGACAGGGGCTGGTTCTGATATTTCGGACGAATGTTTATCCTTTGCGTTCTTTGTATCTTCACCATTCTCGTCAAGAACGCTACTTTGGTTAATATTATTTACCTCATTTATAACGTCTGGAAAATTAGAGTTAAGAAATTTCTCTTTGTCAAAAGCAGGTAGAGAAAATGACCTCTTAATGCTTTCCATAAGCGTCATATGCTCTTGTTTATTTGAAACTTTATTATCTTCATCCAAAAAATTATTAGGGTCAAAAGTGCTTATCGCAGGTGTATTTGTTATATTTTTTGTTAGTATTTTAAACAATTTTTCCGCGTCTTTGCCAATTTCGAGATTATGAGTTAAAAGCGAAAAATCCGTATAGAGCACAGATGTTTTTTCATTATAATTACCAGTACCAATTTGTGTGAAATATTCCAAATCCGCACCAGGCACTTGACGTGTAATCAGCAAAAGTTTTGAGTGGACTTTATATTCCGCAGGACCATGAATTACTTTACAGCCCGCGTGTTCGAGTTTTCGCGACCAGCCAATATTATTTTCCTCGTCAAATCTCGCACGTAACTCTACCAAAACAGTGACTTCTTTGCCGTTCTCAACAGCAGTGACAAGGCTTTCGATAACTTTTGAATTTTTTGCAAGACGATAAAGAGTAATCTTAATCGACTTCACATATTTATCCGAAGCCGCTTCTTCAAGCAGTTTGATAAAAGGTTTAATATTTTCATAAGGATAACATAATAAAATATCCTTTTTGCGAATTTGCGAGAACATTGCAGAGTTTTTCTTGACCATTACAGGTTGCTGTGGGACATACCTTGAAAAACGCAAACTCGCGTCTTTGTTTAAATCTTTGATTGTGAACACTGGTGAATAATCCAAAGGCATTTGGGTATAAAAAATCTGTTTGACATCAAGTTTTAACTCAAACTGGTTTACCAAAAAATCAAGAGTATTAATCGGCAAAACCTCAGAAAGTTGAAGCCGAACAGGCGACTGTTTCTTGCGTTTTTTGAGCAATGTTGACATAAAATCTCTATAATCTATGTCATGGTCAAAAGACGCCTCGCTCTCATCAAGGTCAGCGTTACGAATTAATCTAAACAAAGACTTTCCTTTAAGTTCATAGTTTTTGAAAACTTTATCCGCATGAAAAAGAATTAAATCCTCAGCCAAAGCAAAACGCAATTCCCCGCAAACAGACGGTAATTCTATAAAGCGTTTGATATTTTCATCAACAGGAATAATCCCAAAACGGTCTTTTTCTTTATCAGAAAGAGCAGTGCAGATATGAATTAATTTTTGATTAAGAAAAGGAAAAGGCGTATTTTTGCTCAAAACTATCGGCACTAAAAAAGGTTTAATTTCTTTCTTAAAATATTTTCGCAAAAATTGAACGTCCTGTTCGGTTGCGTTCCGAGCAGTGATATAACTGATTTTGTTTTTCTGCATTTCAATAAGAATGTCTCTGAACGCGACATCACGAATGTTTTCAAGTTGACGTACTTTCTCAAAAATCATTTCAATTTGTTCAGCTGCCGTTTTTTTTGTTTTATTATCAACATTTTTAGGTTTAACAACCATCTGTTCAAATAACGCACCAACCCTAACCATAAAAAACTCATCAAGATTAGTCTGAAAAATCGAAAAAAACGTCAACCTTTCAAGCAAAGGATTATTCTTATCCATCGCCTCTTCCAACACTCTCTCATTAAACTTTAACCAAGATATTTCCCTATTCTCATATACCATTTTTTTATTTTGAGCCGCTTTTTTATTTTGAGCCGCAACGCTCGCCCCTGCGACTTTTAACAATTACAGCTTTTAGAAACCTCTGCGACTTTTTTCTCCTTATTTATTTTGAGCCACAACGCTCGCCGTTGCGACTTCTAATAATTACAACTTTTAGAACCCCTTGCAACTTTTTTCCCCTTACCGATTTGCTTTTTTAGTCCTCACATTGTTTTGTGACTAAATTTATTCCAACTGCTCTTCTTTTTTTTAGAATCACTTGCAACTTTACTGGGTTTGGTGTAAATCATTGCGACCATTATTTTATTATAAAACTGCAAAACGCGGAGTTAATCTAATAATAAAGTTTAACTTTCCCGCGTAATCGTCGGCGTTAGCCGACACCACAACTATCAACTTTACACTATCAACTATTAACTATCACGACGCCTTTGGCGGACATTTTTACGCGAGGAAGTTTTTACTAAATCGCTTGTTCTTGGTCGCGTTTTATTATAAATAATAGTTAACCTTAATTGCAATCGCAAAACGCGGAATTAAAATATTCACTATATCAAAATATCTCGCGGACTGTCGCCGAAGGCGACACCATAACTATCAACTTTACACTATCAACTATTAACTATCACGACGCCACACAGTAAAACCATGACGCGAAATACCAGCGGGGGGTTACCCGCCTACCCGCTAACTG
>BNZF01000096.1 GCA_026000865.1 Clostridia bacterium | reverse complement strand
GTATAGTATAAATATTACAACGGGGTTGTGGCTCTGCCCGCTTATCGGAGGCGAGTCTCTGCCTTACTTACAAAAACTATAAAAAATAAGTTTTAGAAGTTTAGTTCTATTGCAAATTTCAAAGGGTGATTCGAATTGTTAATGATAAAATATAGAGCTTTTAAAATAAAAATGAAAGAAAAAAGTGTAACGGCAATTTGAGAGGTTTCAATTAATCCTAAAAAATTGCAGAGAAAATAAAAGATACACAAAACAAAAGTATGAATTATAGTTTTACCAGAAAAGTAAGTTCCTTACAGGCTTCGGCAATCAGAGAAATCTTAAAATTTACTGGTCAGCCTGGTGTTATATCTTTTGCGGCGGGTAATCCTGCTGCGGAGGCGTTCCCGACTGAAAAAATATCAAAAATATCGAAAGAAATACTTGACAACACCCCTGTTTTTGCTTTACAATACAGCATTACAGAGGGACATACCTCTTTGCGTGACTTATTGAAAATCAAACTTGCGGGCGAGAAAAAATTTACCGCAAATGATGAATTGATTATAACAAGCGGTGCTCAACAAGCGATTGACCTTTCCTGTAAAATTCTTTGCGATGCTGATGAAACATTAATTTGTGAGGCTCCGAGTTTTATTGGTTCTCTCAATGCTTTTAAGTCATATAATGTAAACCTAGTTGGTGTTCCTCTTGATGATGAGGGAATTGACCTTGAAAAATTAGAAATTGTGTTAAAACAGGACAAGGTTAAACTTTTGTATCTTATACCGAATTTCCAAAATCCAACGGGTAAGTGTACAAGTTTTGAACGCAGAAAAGCTGTATATGAACTTGCTCAAAGATATGATGTAATAATATTGGAAGATGACCCATATGGCGATTTGCGTTTTAATGGTGAAGATATTCCGAGTATAAAAAGTCTTGATACTGATGGTCGCGTTATTTATGTCGGTAGTTTTTCAAAGATTTTAGCACCTGGGTTGCGTGTTGGATATGTTTGTGCAAATAAAGAAATTATCCAAAAAATTACTGTTTGCAAACAAACTAATGATGTTCACACTAATATTTGGGCTCAGCTTATTTGTGAACGATTTTTTAGTGAGATTAATTTAGATAAATATTTGAGTGGTTTGCGTAAAATATATGCTCACAAAGCAAATTTAATGCTTTCACAAATGGACAAACACTTTTCTGAAAAAGTTAAATTTACTCGACCAGACGGCGGACTTTTCCTTTGGGCAACTATGCCACTGGATATTGATATGCTTGGTTTTTGCAAAAAAGCGGTTGAGGAATATAAAATTGCTGTAGTGCCAGGTACAGCGTTTATGGTGAGTGAAAAAGATAAAACTAACTCTTTCAGATTGAATTTTTCTACCCCGTCTGATGACGATATAATTAAGGGAATAGAAATTTTAGGTAAACTTACACAGGAATTATAATTATGAACAGAAAATATGCGAGTGTTTATTTGACAAATTATAGCAACTTGCTTTTTTAAGATTTTGATTTAATGAAGTTAGTTGGTGCGACATGTGCGACAGTACAAGCTTTGGCATGGACTTTTTACATTACCTACACCTCTAATACGCGGGGCTTCGGTGACGGACCCTCTCACTATCTTAATTTGCACAAATTAAACAAGTTATTATATGAGTTTTAGAACAGTTCTATAACTAACTGTTAGAATTTTTCTACCCCGTCTGATGACGATATAAATAAGGGAATAGAAATTTTAGGTAAACTTACACAGGAATTATGATATGAACAGAAAATATGTGAATAACCCTTATACAGTGACAGAAAAATATATTGCAACACGTTCGGCTGCCTTTGATATTAAAGGCTATCAGCTCGGCGTGAAGTCAGAACATATCGCACAGATATACGGTGTTATAGTCGATTTGGCTATTTCTCCTAATTTATTGGGCACTTTGATTTGTTATATTAACGGTGCGGCGAATGTTTATTTTAATGACGGCGGTAGTGTTGAAAATGTTGCGGTTAACAATGTTGATGTTGCGAAAGTTTCGCAAGCCTTTGTTATCTCGACCCAAGATGCTTATGACACAGCCGAAAGAGTTGTGAGCTATCCTGTTCCAACGACTAATGAACATTTTGTATATTTTCTAACTCGTGGTGGTATTCGCAAAATCGTCATAGACCCTGCTACTGTTGACACTAATCCTGTGCATAAACGCCTTTTTGTAGGTTATAATGCTGTTATGACTGCTATTCAGGATATTCATAGGTTTCATAATACTCAAAAGCAGCCAGAACAAATTACAGAACAGGTGCAGCAGACAACATCACAGGAAGGTACAGAAGAATAATGGGTGTTGATTTGTCTCTTGATAAGGAAAAGTTAGAATCGCAAGATAATCTCAAAAATAAAGTTGGATTAGAATTGCCGAATATTCAAGAGGATATTCCTCCTCGCAAAAAACTAATTTTTAGCGGAATACAACCGTCTGGGACGTTCACACTCGGCAATTACCTTGGTGCAATTATCAACTGGAATAAGCTTCAAGATGATTATAATTGCATTTATTGTGTTGTCGATATGCATGCTATTACTGTGAAACAAGAACCTGCAAAGTTGCGTCAGAACACTTTGGACGCATATGCACTTTTGCTTGCTTGCGGAATTGATTTAGAACGTTCGATTTTATTTATACAAAGCCATGTTAAAACTCACGCAGAGTTGTCTTGGATTTTGTCTTGTTCAACACAGTACGGCGAATTGGGTCGTATGACACAGTTTAAAGATAAATCTCAAAAGCACGCTGATGATATTAACGCAGGTCTTTTCACTTATCCTATACTCATGGCTGCGGATATTTTGGCATATAACGCAGATTTAGTTCCTGTTGGAATTGACCAAAAACAACACCTCGAACTTGCAAGAAATGTTGCGGAGCGTTTTAATGGACGATATGGTAAGACGTTTACTGTCCCCGACCCTTATATTGGTGAAGTTGGTTCAAAGGTTATGAGTTTGCAGGAACCGACTACTAAAATGTCAAAATCCGATAAAAATGCTAACGGTTTTGTTTTGATAATTGATGATAAAGATACGATAATTCGCAAGTTCAAACGTGCGGTGACAGATAGCGAAAGTGAAATTGTTTTTCGCGAGGGCAAAGACGGCATAAACAATCTTATGACAATTTATTCTGCGTTCACTGGGCAAAGTTTTGAGCAAATTGTAAATGATTTTAATGGCAAAGGTTATGGGGACTTTAAAATCGCAGTCGGTGAGGTTGTTGCTGATAAATTGTTTCCGATAAGAGAAAAATATTTGCAACTTGTATCTGACAAAGAATATCTCAGAGAATGTTATACTGAAAACGCTGTAAAAGCGTTGAATGTTTCACAAAGAGTTTTATCGAAAGTATATCGTAAAGTTGGATTTGTCAGTTAATAGGTTTTAATGCTTGCTGTTGTTCATAATGGTTCGTTAAACTGTTTATTATACTTATCCTAAAATTTATAATTATTTGTGATTTTTTTAGGAGAAATTATTTTGCGTATAATATAACGTATAATAT
>BNZF01000095.1 GCA_026000865.1 Clostridia bacterium | reverse complement strand
CCATTATATGGATTTAATCAACGAAAGTGATTTTTTGATTGACGGGCGTTTTGATAAGTCAAAGAAAAGTTATGATTTTAATTTTGTCGGTTCTGCCAATCAGAGAATTATAGATTGTAAGAGTTCAAATTTTCCCGAGCTTGTTTTAAGAAAGATTAGTTAGAAGTGTGTGGTGAGTGTAAATGCTTCGCATTCACAGTTTATAGTTAATAAGTATGGAGTGCCACTTCGCGGCACGTTTACGCGAGAGGCTTAATGGTATGATTAGTTTACTGTCGCGTTTTTTATATTTCTACAAGAATACAACGGTTGCAAATCGGTAAGGCGGAAAAAGTTGTAAGGGTTCATAAAAGGTGCAATGATTTAAAGTTGCAAGGGCAAGTGTTGTGGCTCAGAATAAAAAAGTTGCAAGGGCAAGTGTTTCCCGACTATGCGTAAACGCTACGTCAAGGTTCTGATTCTGCCACTGGCAGGAACCTTCCCAGAATAAAAAAGTTGCAAGGACCAGTGTTGTGGCTCAGAATAAAAAAGTTGCAGTGGATGATTGAATGTGCAAGTACCAAGAGGTTGCAGAGGTAAGTTCGGAGTGCTCAAACTAAAAATACGAAAATTTGTTGCGATAGTAATATGTTTACTTTTAATTTCTTGTTCAAATGAAAAACCTGACGGTAAGGATTATCTCTTTACCGTTTCGGTGCTTTCTAATCCGGATACGCTTGACCCGCAACTTGCAAAAAATTCTTCAGCTTTTGATGTGATTTCTAACCTGTTTCTTGGGATTATGACATATGACGAGGACGGGCAACTTTGCACTGGTGTTGCGGAGAGTTATACGATTTCGCCGAACGGACTTGAATATACATTTACTCTTGGCGAAAACTTTTGGTATGGCAAAAATATTACAGAACCTATTCCTTTGATTGCCGATGATTTTGTTTTTTCTGCACAAAGAAAACGTCTTGATTATGTAAACTCGGTTACTGCTGTGGATGAAAAAACTGTCAAATATATATTAGACACGCCTAATTATGATTTTCTTACAATGCTCACATTGCCTGTTGCAATGCCTTGTTCGCGTCAACTTTTTGAGGATTGCAAAGGCAGATATGGTCTTGATGAGGATAGCATTCCTTCTAATGGTAGTTTTTTTGTTGAAAAATGGCAATTTGACCCTTACGGTAAAGATAATGTAATTTATACAAAACGTAATAAATTTAATAAAAATATTGCTCCTTCACGTTTGAACTATCGTATACTTGAAAGCTATGATGACATAAAACAACGGTTTTTGACAGATAAAGAGGTTAGCATAGTAAAGTTAAATTCACAGCCAAAAGAATTTATAGATTATAAATATTTTTCTATCCTTAATAAAACTATCGGACTTGTTGTCAATGATAATAAATTAGGTGAAATTCTTGCAAACACTACGGTTCGCAGTGAACAATCCGCTTATGGTATAATCCCGCCTGCGATACAGTTTAAAGGCAAAAGTTATCGTGAACTTGTCAACGAAAAATCCGTATCAAAATATGATTTTCAAAAGGCAAAACAACTCAAAGAAAATTATGAAGTTACAAATGACATAGCAATTTTAACTTGCATTGATATAATTGACACGTCGCTTTTATATTCTTTTAAAGCTGAATATGAGAAGATTTTGGAGTGTCAAATCTCTTTTGAAATTGTTGATTATGATGAATATTTGAAAAGAGTAAAAAATTTAGATTATACGATATGTATAAAAACAATTTCAGCAGAATATAATAGTCCATATGCTTTTCTAAAACAATTCGGTGATTTTCCGATTAGTGATGATGCTGACAAATATGCCGAAAAAGAAGCGGAAATTGTGGCGAGCGGACTATTTATCCCGCTGTTCTATTCGACGACTTATTTTTATTACAAAAATAATTTGGATAAATTTGTTTTTGTGCCATATAACGAACAATTGCTTTTTAGGTATGCGAGAAATTATTCTGAATAATTGGCAATTGACAATACACGTGTTAGTTTACTGTATAATTAGTTTACTGTCACGGTTTAATAGGTAATAGTTAAAAGTTAATAGTGTATAGTTATTGTGTTCGTCCTTCGGACGGACGTTTACGCGGTGAAGTGTAACTATGTGATTAGCATACTGTCGCGTTTTGCAGTTTACAAAAAGCATACTGGTTGCAAATAAGTAAGGAGAAAAAAGTCGCAGTGGCGTTGGATAGTTAATAGTTAAAAGTGTATAGTTATTGTGTCCGTCCTTCGGACGGACGTTTACGCGAGATAGTTTAACTATATAATTAGTTTACTGTCGCTTTTTGCAGTTTACAAAAAGCACACTGGTTGCAAATAGGTAAGGAGAAAAAAGTTGCAGTGGCGTCGGATAGTTTATAGTTAATAGTTAAAAGTGTATAGTTATTGTGTCCGTCCTTCAGACGGACGTTTACGCGAGATAGTTTAACTATATAATTAGTTTACTGTCGCGTTTTGCAGTTTACAAAAAGCACACTGGTTGCAAATAAGTAAGGAGAAAAAAAGTTGCAAAGGTTTCTTAAAGGTGCAATGATAAAAAGTTGCAAAGGTGACTATTGCTGCTCAGAACAAAAAAATGAAGATAATTACTTGGAATGTTAATGGGATAAGAGCGTGTGTTGGGAAGAGTTTTTTGGAGTATTTTAAAGATGTTAATGCGGATATTTTTTGTATTCAGGAAACAAAAATGCAGGTTGGTCAGCTTGTTTTGGAACTGCCTGAATATGAACAATTTTGGCACTCTGCTGTTAAAAAAGGATATTCTGGCACTGCGGTTTTTACAAAAAAAGAGCCTCGAACGGTGCAATACAGCGATGAGGGGGAGGGGAGAATTATCACGCTTGAATATGATAATTTCTTCTTGGTTAATGCTTATGTGCCTAACGCACAGCGTGAATTAACAAGGCTTGATTATCGTTTAAAATGGGAAGAAAAATTGCGTGAACATCTTTTAACTTTGACAAAACCTGTGATTTATTGCGGAGATTTGAACGTTGCACATTGCGAAATTGACTTGAAAAATCCAAAGTCTAATATTGGTAACGCAGGTTTTACTTATGAAGAGCGTTCTGCTTTTACTAATTTACTGTCCGCAGGTTTTATAGACGCATATCGTGAACTATATCCAACAAAACAAGAATATACTTGGTGGTCATATATGCGTGAGGCAAGAGCAAAAAACATTGGTTGGAGAATTGATTATTTTGTTCTCTCTGCTGAACTTCGCACCAAAATTATTGACTGTGAAATCCATACAGCAATCGAAGGCTCAGACCACTGCCCTGTTCAACTTTCAGTTGAAAGTTTATAGTTAATAGTGTGGGGGAGGGCTTTGCCCATGTCTACGTGCGAGCACTACGATAAGCCACTGATTCTGTCACAAAGCAGCTGACTTCCCGTTGGAATTTTCGCGGAATGAGTTATAATAGTATTGTTAGTTCACTTCATGCGGGCGGTACGTTTGTCTGTGTTTCGCGTCATAGTTTCGCTGGGTGTCGGAGAGTTGAAAGTGTATAGTGTATAGTGTATAGTGTATAGTG
>BNZF01000094.1 GCA_026000865.1 Clostridia bacterium | reverse complement strand
GGTTTATGTCCACGTCCTCGGCGATAAGCATTCTAATTCCTTTGCATTCTAAGGTTTTTAGTTCATTATCCTCTTCATAAGTCGCAAAGGTCATATCATCGGTATTTGAAGTTCCTGCAGAGAATTTTGCGATAAACGTAAAAGTTGAGCCTTTTCCAAGTTCACTCGTAACGGTGATATCACCGTCCATAAGATAAGCGATTTTCTTTGAAATTGCAAGTCCTAATCCTGTACCACCATATTTTCTTGAAACGGAATTATCCGCTTGTTCAAAAGATTGGAACACACTCTCCAATTTATCAGACGCAATACCAATTCCAGTATCTGTTATGATACTTTCAATAGAATATTGGCTTTTATCAAAACCGAGAAGTTTTATTGTTAAGTTAATTTCGCCGTTTTCGGGAGTAAATTTAACAGAATTGGATATTAAATTTACAATAACTTGTGTAAAACGCTGTTCATCACCAACAAGGAAATTCGGAATACGCTTATCCATATTAAATTGTGATTTAAGCGATTTTTCCTGCAAACGGAACTCAAACATATTAACGATTTTGCGTAAAGTTTTTTCAATACTAAACTCATTATTCACAAGTTCAAGTTTATCTGCTTCGATTTTTGAAATATCCAAAATGTCATTAATAACACCGAGCAAATGACCAGACGCTTCTTTTATTCTGTCAAAAGCATAGTCTTTTCGTTCTATACCTTCGGCATTTTGCCCGATAGTTGTCATACCGATAATTGCATTAAGCGGTGTTCGGATTTCGTGTGACATATGCGAGAGAAAATCTGATTTTGCACGTGAAGCAATTTTTGCTTGAGTAAGAGATTCACGCAACAAAGTTACGTCCATACCATAGAGCAGTACGTTCCAACCCTCACCGTCAACCGCTGGTATTCTGATATAAATAACATCAAAAGAATATTCTTTACCGTTAACATTCAAATAGGTATCAGAAAAAGCACGTCCATCTTTAACTGCCTCAACAAGACGGTCAACCGTTTTATAAATCGGACGGTCGTCACGCGGTGCAGCAGCAGTATACGTATCAATATCAATCGGAAATCTCTCCGCAGCTTCTTCCACGCTTTTATAGCCCATAACTTCAAAAAGTGCAGAATTTGCATAAGTGATTTTAAAACCCCCATCAAAAACAATTACAATATTCGGGTCACTCTCAAAAATAATATTTTGACGTTTACGCTCTATTGTCAGCTCGCTTGTGCGTTCTGATAGCACAATAGCTTGTGCACAATTTGTTCCTGCCTGCCAAAGAATTTTACGTTCAGCAATAGTAAAATCATGGTTAAGTGTTTCATACATAATACACAAAACGCCCCAAACTGAACCATGCACAACAAGAGGTAAAATCGTAAGAGACTGAACAGGAGTGTTTTCACTCACCATTTTGCCAAGTTTAGGATATGGGTAGTCGTCAATATTACTTGACAACCACTTTTTTTCAACATTCGCTTCTTGCCAATCAGGGAAAATTAAGTCTATCGGTATTCTTGCGTCCGCAATTCCTTCATATTCATTACCAAAGCTAACAGCTTTTATACCATACTGCACACCGTCAATTTCGCAACACCTCCAAATTGATATACTATCAGAAGCTGTTGCTTTAAGAATAATTTCGAGAGCATCAGGTATAACTTCTTCCCAAGCCACTTCGGGACGTGAAAACAACCACGCACTCATTTCATTAATCAGCGATAGTAAATATTCATTGTGTTTAGCGGCATCAAGTGAATTTTGCAAATTCGTAACATCATGCTGAATCCATATTTCCGCCGCACCACCAGTTGAAATGTCTGTGTCAAAAATTTCGCCTTTGATATGAACAATTTTTTCTGGCATGCCGTCACGAGCACGGAAATGCCATAACCCCTCTTGTTTTTGACGTGTTTCACGTAATTTTGCAACACGTTCAAGTTGACCATCAGCATCAGTTGTATATTTTTCAAAAAAAGCTTTGATTGATGAAAGTGGTTGTCCAAAAACATAGACTTCCTGCCAACCAGGCAATAATTTAGTATATTCTGCGTTCGCAATAGGTTCATGACCGTCAAACAATACCAAAACAGGGTCAACGGCATTCAAAACTCCGTCAAGCACTCTTGCATGTAATTCTGCTTTTTGTTCGATTTCTTTTACAGTATCAAAAGCATTCTGGATTTCAGTAATATCATATGAAAACAAAGCAACTTGAAATTTATCGCCATCGGGTAATCTTACTCCCGTAGTGTCAAGCCAAATATCTTTACCGCCTATGATAAGCCTTAATTTTGAAGATGCAGAGCCATGTTCCAAAATATATGCGTGTTTTTCAGCAAAATACAAATCCGTTACACACTCATTTTGAACAGTACTTAACCAATTATTAATCTCTTTTTCAAATTTTTCATTAGCCTCATTTAAATCTTTATAACCAAACATTTTTAATGCTGCATCGTTGAAATAAACAGGATTTCTTTTTTCATCAAATATACAAATTATCTCAGACGTATTTTCAAAAATAATTTCCATTCGTGAATGTTCATTTTTAATTATTTTATTCTGACGAATTATTGTTGCAAGCCAAACACCTGATATTACGAGAACCAAAACTCCAAGTCCCGAACAAATAATCGCAAATCTAAGTATCTCGTTTCTTGCTTCCTTAACAGATTCAAAAACACCTACCACAACTTGGTCAACTGCGTTATTAGGGTTCGGAATAGAGAGATAATATCCGCGATAATCGTTACCCAAAAGATTTGCTAATGCATATGCATACTGGTCTTCCTCTAATTTTTCGAGAATATCCTTACTAACTGTTGTACCGCCTAAACGCTCGCCGTTTTCGTCAACTGCGGTTGTGATATATCTAACACCATTATAAAATATAAAACACTCAATTCCGAAATTTTCTTTTAAATGGTCAACCAAAAATTCATCAGCAATATAACAACCAACAGTTACAGTTCCAATAAGTTCTCCGTTCAAACCATAAAGCGGTGAAGCTGTCATCGCAGAACCTGCGACATATTCACCGTTATCATCATAAAAACTTTTCGTTTCATTTTTCATTGCTCCGCTTACACCGACAACATGAGAAATATTGTCGCCATAAGTTATAAAATCATATGTACGAAGAATAACATTTCCCTCTTCATCGGTAAAAGTCATAAATGAAACACCTGTATCTACCAACATTTGCTGTGCAATTTTATTAATTTCTTCGCGGTTCTCTGATTTTAACGCCTCAGCTATTTTAATATTGTTACGTATTCCAACTGCAACCGCAGATGTTTTGTTTAACAAACCATTAAGGTCACGGCTAATATTTTCAGCAAAAAAAAGTAAACTACGTTTAGTAGTATTATTATAATACGAATTAAAAGCAACAATCGGCACAGCAACTATCGCAAAAAGCAAAACCATCATCATCAAAAACATCGGCATGAACATTCTTACCGCACTTTTATATCTTCTTTTTCTAGATTTTCTAAAAGTTTTCATTAACTGCTCCTTATTTCAAGACATTCCCTCCTAATTTTATCACTTTATTCAACCCATGTCAAATATTTTTATTTTGAGTAGCAACGCTCGCC
>BNZF01000093.1 GCA_026000865.1 Clostridia bacterium | reverse complement strand
CTCAAAAGGCAATGGAAATCACATCAATGGCATCGAATCTTTTTGGGGTTATGCCAAACATCGACTTGTTAAATTCAAGGGTATTCGCAAAGAATTTTTTGAGATTTTTCTGAAAGAAACTGAGTTTCGTTTCAATAATCGTGGTCAAGATTTATATCATATTTTGTTGAGAATTTTTAGAAAATCCCCACTCTAATCTGTGCAAGACCCTTTGTATTATTTAACTTGAATATTTCCCATAATTCTTGTGTTTGCTGCATTTTTTCAATTGCGTCACCTTGACATAAATAACTTAGAACGGAAGTATCAAGATAGACTTTTAATTTTCGCACAAATTTTTACCTCATTATAATTTGTTGTATTTTAGTGCTAATCTCACCATGGAGCGTCAGATTGACAATGTGTCAGCCCACATATGATTTTTATCTCACACTGATATTTTACTACTTTTTGCAGTGAATGTCAAGTGTTTTTTAAGAAATCTACTAATAATTTTTGGGTCTTGACTAGAACAGCGGTGAATTTCTAAACATTTTGAGCAAAAATTTATACAAATCAATGTCGCGATTATTAAATCTAAATTCAGTTTCTTTCAGATAAATAATGAATTTTTCCTTTGGTATACCTTTAAATTTGACGAGCCGATGCTTAGCATAACCCCAAAAACTTTCGATACCATTAATATGGTTTCCGTTACCTTTCGAGAACTCATTGTCGATATGGTTAACTCTAAAATGTTTTTCGTAACCAAGGTCAACTAAACCGTCATAACCACGTCAACCATCACTATAAATAACGCTGTCAATATCAGCACGACCTCTTATTATTTGGCTTAGTGTAGCCGATTTACAGTCAGAAACAATCTCAGTATACACTTTTCCATCGCGTTTGTAAAGTCCAAAAACAATGATTTTTGAGCCTGCTCCGCGACCACGTTTTCCTTTAACTCGGCGTGGACCGAAGTAGCTTTCGTCAACTTCAAATTCTTCTTTTTCAGGTTGGATTGGTGACATTTTAAGTTGATAATCGAATATTTTTCTGCGAATTTCGTTGTAAATTCTATTGACCGTATTCCTGTTTAGATTAGTCATTTTGCTGTGGCTGTAAAATCCAGAACAAAACACTTCAATAATTGGCGGAATTTGTACTCAGAAATCTTAGCGAGTTTTATAATCTTGTTTTTCATAGTCTTGACCTCACTTCGTAGTCTATCATACTACTCTGTTCTAGTCAAGACCCTAATTTTTATCACTATTTGTAAGTTCACCTATTGGCTTTTTGCTTTTAATATCTGATTTTTGTAAATCAAGAATATCTCCAGTATCTATATATGATTTCTCATTAAGCCCAGAAATTTTCCAATCATTAATCAGAAAATATTGCGATTTAATAATATCGCTTTTGTTATCATATTTGGTTGTTATTGAAAATGCATAGACAAAATCATTGTTTTCTGATATTATCAAAATGGGGCGTAATTTCCCTCCGTCATTCCAAGCGACATAAGCAATCCAAATGCTATATTCATCCATTAGCCATTTACTGCCCAGTCATATAATTTTGGATGCTTTTCCTTATCAATAAACGCATTTCCACTTTCATCTCTGTCAAAAATAACGTGCGGAATATTTTTATTTGCAATAATTTTTGTAAGTTGTTTATTTAGTTCTGTTGTTTCTTGTTGCTTTATTTCATCCAATAAATGCTCTATTTTTTCAAGAGGTATACAAAAAGTAATTGCCATTTCATTTGCGGTCATTCCGCGTTTTGAAGCTTTTAGTGCTTTTTTTAATATTAAATCTAAAACCCAAGAAAATTTATTTGATAATTCATCAGAAAGTCTGTTCCAAAAATCAGGCCAAACCTTTCCTGAAACTTCTTCAAACACCTCAGAAATTTCCTCAACTTCTTCTTGCATTCTGTAAATAAAAGCAATATCGTCAGCGTCTAAACGCGTAAAAGTATAATTATTTATTATTGCTGTCATCATGATTCCCCTTTATCTTTGAAAATTTTAATCATAGCGAGCGTCAGATTGACAATGTGTCAGCCCACATATGATTTTTATCTCATACTGGCATTTTACTACTTTTTGCAGTGAATGTCAAGTGATTTTTTGAAGAATTTTCAGAATTTCTGACCAATCATATTCAGCAATATCTCCAATTTTGAAAAAAATATTTGAAGTCTTTATAATACGTGGTTCAGATATAACAACTGTTGATTCATAGTTAAGCCCTGCTTCCATCCAATATTTCAATCTATAATCAGTTAATACTCTTGGTAAATGTTTTGTAATTTTGAGTGCAATAACTGTTAAACTATCACTATTATCTGAAATAATTAATACAGGACGTGCTTTTGAACCTTCAATACCAACATAATCAAGTTTAGCAAAATAAATTTCACCCTTTGAGTAAATGCTCCCCGTCATATCCTTTCTCCCTGCACATTTCTATAAATTGAATTTCATATACATCATCCTCCTCATCATAGTCTTCTTTTGGAAAATAGGATAAAGGAACAATTCCTTTTTCATCAAGTTTTTTTAATATAAATTCTCCGTCTTTATTGCGTTTGTTCTTTTTGGAAAGTTCAATAATTCTCTCTACAACGGGAATAGATAAGTGATATATTGCGGAAATTTCTGGCAAGGTTAATCCTTGACAAAAAGCTTCAAAAATTTTTGAATATATTAAATCTATTAACCCCGATACTTTTATTGCAAGTTCATCAGTTAAATTTTCAAACAAATCAAATAAACTTTTGCCTGTTTTCTCTTTGCAAACATCTTCCCAACTATCTACACTATCGTTAGTGATTGCAATATAGCGTACCATTTCAGGTTCACGATAATGATTTAATAAAACTGTATTTGTATTCATGGTAATCACCTTAATATTTTTTTGAAAAAGTTGACAATGTGTCAGCCCACATATGATTTTTATCTCATACTGGTATTTTACTACTTTTTGCAGTGAATGTCAAGTGTTTTTTTGTTAATTTTTATAAATCTTCACTCTTTTTTCATTTAATACTCCACCCCGACAAAATCAAGTAATTTCCCGAGTTCAAGCGTATTCATTGCATAGTCATAAAGTTCGGGCATATTGATTTTTAACCGCATATATTTATTTTCTTTATCCAAATAACACCCTGTCGGACAAATCGCACAACCTGTCCTGATTTCACCAGTCGTGCGGAGTTTATGCGTTTTTTCGTCCTTGACAATATCGCCATAAACGCTTGCATACGGCACGTTAAACTCCTTGATATACCGTAAAATATCCTGTTCTGTCCAAAATGATAACGGCTTTGAAATAGGCTTTTTTGTGTCAAAAGCATTACAGCCCGTGTACTGCCAAGCCTCACGCCTGCGTCTGCTTTCGCTTGCCATAGTGCCGATTATTGGCATATTTCCTGTTTCTTTATGCCATTTGTCAAGCGGTTTTTCTTTGAGAATTTTACAACATTCGTCCGATATTTTGAATTTATCATCAAGTAAATAACTCCACTTTTTGAATGTTCTTTCACGAAACTCGCTTACAGTCCCGTCATTTTTTAGACCGTTCATAGCGTTTACCGCCCAATTTGTGCCACGCCTTGCATATTTTATAGTTTTGGCTGTGTCTTTGTTCGGAAAATTCCAACCGTGGATTTTTACCACTTTTGAAAAGCAACCCTCTTTGCAATTAGTACAAATTTTGCA
>BNZF01000092.1 GCA_026000865.1 Clostridia bacterium | reverse complement strand
GACCGCCAAGTCAAGCGTTTCTTGACGAATTGTTTGTTGTATAGTATTCGGTGTTCCTCGTTAATCCCGATGAGCGTCAGAAGTGCCTCACTGATAGGGCGGCGGGGCGAATTGTCATCGGGTTCTCGGTCGTAATCGCCGGATGGAATGCGCTTGTCCGTGCTGATGATGTTCTTACCGAGTTTGCGCGTGAACCACCCATTCCATACTCTGTTTCAACTTGCATTGAAACCTCGGTATAACCCGTTTTCTTTTTGCTAAACGGCGCGGTTCTGCTGTCGAAGATAAAGTCAATGCAAAGCAAGACACACGATTTGCCCGTATCGGATACACCGCAAATAATATTCAAGCCATCTGTAAATTTGACCGTGGCATCGAGTTTGTCCGCACCGGAGGCGGTAATGCTTCTGATGTAAAAATTATTCACTATCGCGCCTCCTCGTGTTAAGTTCGTTTGCTCATAATTTTGAATAACTCGCGCTCGGTTTTGCCTTGCGTATAGTCGCTCGCTTTCTTTGCCAATGCCAGATACTCTGCGGCATACTCCGAATCAAACTCGGCGGAGTGC
This sequence comes from Clostridia bacterium, assembly GCA_026000865.1. Taxonomy (GTDB): domain Bacteria; phylum Bacillota; class Clostridia; order Oscillospirales; family Ruminococcaceae; genus BNZF01. Next base: position 3,153 of record BNZF01000092.1, on the reverse strand, counting down.
GTTCTTCCGTTATCGCTGACGGAGTAATGGAAACCATCGTCATACTTTTTCACTCGCACCAAATTCTGTGTCACGAGCAGTTTCAACGCTTCCTTGATAAGTTCCCGCCTCGCATCAAACTCGTCCAAAACATACGCTTTCTCGCCGTGCAGATTTTCGTCCGCAATTCCGAAGTTCGCACCGAACACAGCAACGGTATCCGTAAGTGCGAGCATATCGGTGGTCATAGTCCGCTCGCTTGCCGACAAGAGCAACAGCAACCGCAGCGACATCTCAAAAGGCGTATCCAATACACTAAGCATATATGTCCACCCAAGATTTTATCGTTCCGTCGCACACGAGAATGTGACACACGCCTTTCCGTTCACTCAGACCTATAAGATTCTTGATTTGGCACAACAGCGATTTGCTGACATCTGTATGCCCGACTTCGTGCAACACTTCAAGCAAACGCTCAAATCCGTGTTCGTGCCGCTCATCGTAGTAGACTTCTTTTATCCCCTCGAATGTTTCTTCCTTTAATATGTCTAATTGCTCCGCCCACTCGTTGCCGAGTTTCCCTCTGACGGTTTCAATGACATAGACGGCGTTGAAGTAATGCCGACGTTGCTCGGAGAAGTTGTGCGCATACTTCGGAAATGCCGATAATGTTTCGGCGGTCACCGTGGTTGGTTGCTCTGCATCAGAGTACGCCTCAAACAACTTTGGAATGTATCCGCTTTCTTGCTCGGCAATAGTATCCGGCGGGCATAAACGCGGGGAAAGTTTAATGGTATCGCCACCGATATGCAGTTTCCCGTCAGCAACATAGACGGAGGTAATCGGCGATTGAACAGACGCGAACGCGGCGATTTCGGCAGAGTATTCTTCGTTGGCATTACGCTGTGCATCAACCAATGTTCCGCTAACGCACGAGCGTAAAGCCCGCTCTAAAAGGTCAGCACAGACCATACCGACATCTTGTGCTGTCGCTTGTATGCCGAACTTCTTTAGTTCATCACACAGCGAGGCGAGGGCATCAACTGAGGACTGTGAAATAAAATCGTCAAACTTTGCCTTGTCCATATGCTTTAACAGCACATTAGCGTGTTTGACGGGGAAACTCCTGCTGCCGCTGTAATACTGCTTCAGCGTTGGCTCTTGCAAATTTTCTAAAGGATTATAGTCGCCGTTGGCGGCTTTTTTTATGTCCTCATCATTCGCTGGCTCTTCCATAAAGTTATCGGTCAGTGTCACGACGAACTCGCTGACCTTTTGCTCGCCGCCGCAATACGGATACAGAACCCTAAAAACCTCACCGACATTCATCGAAATCACCGCCTTGCTTTATGCGGATGCATCCAAATGCATCTGAATGCAACCGTTTGTACGAAGTCAAAAAAACTAAAAAAGTATAATTAGCTTATAGAACTTATGGGCAACTCGCACGAACGCCGTCGAAGAATGACGAAGTGCAAAAAGCCCACTTTCTTAGTATACCATACAAAACTCGGTTTGTAAATAGTTATTTTGCAATCACGCAAAATATTTTTGACGAACCTCAGATGCCCGAATTGCAAGCAAAAATGCGGAATCGGTGCAATAACTGCAAAAAATTTCTTAAAAAACTTTTTCAAACAGTCCAAATGGTGAACTGTTTGACTGTTAGACTTTAGAAAACAAAGCGAAAGGGGGTGAATCAACCGTGAGTACCGACGAACGCCGAGAGGAAATGCTACGCATTTTGATGGGCGGCGAAAGAACGACAATTCCGTATCTCGCTTCCACGCTCGGAGCGTCAATCAGCACTATCAAACGCGATTTGGCGGTTCTTACGGTTGATAGAGGGTATCCGATTATGACGGAGCAGGGCAACAAGGGCGGCGTGTATATGCAAAATTTCAGACACGCGCACCGCCATATTTTGAGCCAAGTTCAGATAACCGCCATATATACGGCTATGAACGCCGTGGACAAGGATACCGCCGCCACCCTGCAAACCTTGCTTAACGCTTACGCTTAGGAGGACAAGCCCAATGAACGAAACGACAAATAACCCGCTGGCAATGCCAATCCGCGCCGCACCTTTCGCCCACCAGACCGCCGCCTACAACGCCGCGCTTGATGCATTTGACGAAACCGCGCCGCCGAAACTTGATGAGGACGGCAAGCCTGTCAGCATAAAGAGCCATGGTTACGCGCTACTCATGGAAATGGGTCTGGGGAAAAGTATCACATCAATTGCGATTGAGGGCAATCTCTACCTTAACAAACTCATTCGCAAAACACTAATAGTCGCACCGCTAAGTATCCTCGGCGTGTGGGAGGAAGAACACCGCAAATTCGCCGATTTTGACTACACGCTTGCAATCCTTGACGGTTCGCTCGCCAAGAAAGCGGACACGCTTCGTCACCTTGATGGCAAACCGCTCCAAGTCGCAGTCGTGAACTACGAGAGTTGTTGGCGGCTCGAAACGGAAATCTTGAAGTGGAAACCCGACCTCGTAATTTGTGACGAAGGTCATAAAATTAAACCCCACAACTCCAACGCGAGCAAGGCGCTGCACCGCATAGGCGCGGCGGCAGGTTATCGGTGGGACGGTCATCACTAACAAACCGCTCGATGTGTTTAGCCAGTACAAGTTTCTGAACCCACGGATTTTCGGCAACAGCTTTTATTCATTCCGAAATCGCTACTTCGATATGACAGGCTACGGCAATCATACGCCAGTGATGAAGCGGTCAATGGAACCGGAACTAACGGCGAGGATACATTCAATCGCGTATAGGGCGACAAAGGCAGAATGTTTGGATTTGCCCGAAACTACGGACATTGTCCGCTATGTCGAGTTAGAGCCAACCGCCGCCAAACTGTATCGGGAACTCACAAAAGACAGTTACACCGAGCTAAACGGCACGGAGGTTACAGCAACAAACATTTTAACAAAAATGTTGCGATTACAACAGCTGACGGGCGGTTTCCTCGGCACAGACGACGACCCGACCCCAAAGGCGGTGTCCACGGCGAAACTTAACGCTCTCGCTGACATTATCGACACGGCACAGGAAAGCGGGCAGAAAATCGTAATCATCGCAAGATTTGTCGCTGAAATACACGCAATCAAGCGAATGTTGGACAAGCAAGGCATAGCCTATGCCGCCATTACTCGGCAA
>BNZF01000091.1 GCA_026000865.1 Clostridia bacterium | reverse complement strand
TTTAACTCCTCTCGCCGCCTTTCGAAAGATTACGAAATTTCCTCTTATTATGAAGAACAAATCTGTATTATTTCCAATTTGCATACTCTTTTAAGACGTTTTTAACTTATGTGGTCAGGTTCTAAAACAACAAGTGACGGTGTATTAAGTGACGGTGTATTAAGTGACGGCACATTAAGTGACGGCTCGATTAATGGTAATATTTCATTCACTCTTGGAAAATCTCTTGTAGCCTCTTTTGAATTTGTGCTTTATGATACTCAGGACCCTAAATCAATAACAATATGCTCAGTTTATGAATTAGAGGAATTTTTTTCTTGGTTTGATTCATATAAATTAAAAAATTATGAAACAGAATTAGACCGAGAAATATTCCGAAAAGATTTAATAAAAATTGAAGCAGAAATAACTGATATTAAAAGCAATTATGACAATGAATTTTTTGAAGAAAATGCTTTGCTTCTTTACGGTAAAGGTTTTGGAAATTGCAATGCTAATAGTATTCCCGTAATAAATTCTGTTGTGCGTGACAGTAATAAAGTCAGTATAAACGCAATAAGGTCTGTAACCCCAGCTATGAACGCCGCTTTAGAATCATGGGCAGGCTTTATTGAAGTGAAAAAGGATGATATTAAGGGCGTTGAAAATGTTGAGCTGAATGTTGTTGAATTACTGCCAGAAGGTATTACAACATCGGAAGATATTCAATTTACACTTGGAAAATCTTTTGATACTTCTTTCAAATATTCAACATGGATTAATAATGAAGCTTCAATATTAGTACACTCTGTTAAAGAATTAGAAGAATTAATAGCTCTGACTAATTTGGATAAAATTGAGGACAGTACGGAATTAGCACAAGTACAAGCTGAAATTAATGATGTTAAAAACACTTATGACAATGATTTTTTTGAAGAAAATGTTTTGATTTATTATGGTAAAGTTTTTAGATATTATTACGCTCCTGCCACAATAAATTCTGTCAGACGTGTTTATTATAGTATTAATTTGGAAGCCACAAGAAAGGCTGCTTTCAAAGAAGGCGAACAAAATTGGGCAGGTTTTATTGAACTGAAAAAGGAGAGCATTGAAAATATAGATAACGTTGAATTTAATATACCCGACGTATCATCAGCTGATGTTCCATTTACACAGGGAAAATCTCTTGACCTATATTATAGCTATTATGGCTATAAATTGCAGAATAATAATGTTATTTCAATGTTAATATCATCTGCACAGGATTTTGAAAAAGTATTTTCTTTGGTTGATTTAAATAAAATCGAGAAAGTGGAACTCACAAAAATTGAAGAAGAAATAAACAATATTAAAAGTTACTATAACGACGACTTTTTTAAAGAAAATTCTTTGATTTTTTACGGTAAAGTTTTTGGTGACAGTTATAGTGTCCCCGAAATAGACTCCTCTTTCCGCAAGACACATACTGTTTTTATAAGAGCAACAAGAAAAGCAGTATTTTCAGACGCAAAACAACCATGGGCAGGCTTTATTGAAGTGAAAAAAGCTGATGTTGAGGGCGTTGAAAATGTTGAGCTGAATGTTGTTGAGGTGTTTTCTAAAACCGCCTCAAATGGGTATTAAGCTATAATATAAAAAGATTAATTATTTTATTTATCGTATCATTGACGTTATACTTGGGTGGGTGTAACGTCAGTGAGGGGCTTGGTAAAAATAAGACAACTAGTGACGGTGTAGTATTAAGTGACGGGGTATTAAGTGATGGTGTATTAAGTGATGGCTCAATTAATTTACCCATTAGTGGTGATATTTCGTTTAAACTTGGATTGTCTCTCGGATATTTTGAAAATGATAATAATCCTCTGCAAATAGATAATAGTTATGGTGCTACGGGCGACTGTCCGCGAGACGCTCAAATATATGATTATTTTAATTCCTCGTTTTACGACTATTATTATCAATAATAAAACACGAGTTTAAATAAAAAAACACATACTTTTAACTATACACTATAAACTATAAACTCTCCGACACCCTTTTGTGTTTTTTCACAAAAGGGGTTATTATGTTAGGGTCTTGACTAGAACAGAGCGATATGATACACTGTTGAGAGGTGTCAAGACTATGAAAAACAAGTATAGAATCACCCAACCCTGCAACCACGCCATTTTTGTGCGTAAAATGTAGGAATAATCCACGAATAAACTACATCTATCAACTTTCTGCTACTACGTTTTACGCTAATCATACCTAAAAACTTTTCCCTTTATGAGCATTTTCTCTGAGAAATTTATTAAGGTCGTCTTTCGCCTTGTGAATATCACCGTTCGCACCTTTATCTATTAGATGATTAAAAACTGTAAAGAGACATTCGCAAATTAGACGACGTTCTTCTTTTGAAATGTTAATATCAGCTTGTTGATTTGCTTGCCACAAAGAAAATTCTGTGAGCTTAGTATTTATTTCCGATAGTTTGGTTGTAATCTCCTTAATCGGCTTCGTAATCTTTTCAATCAACGCCCAAATAGTAGCAAATGCGCCGCAAGTTGCCGCGATTAACATAATCGTTTCTATCAAATTTATCATCTCCATTACAATATAAATAGTGCTAAAATTATTACGTTTTGTAAATCTTATTTCCATTTTAACTAGTAGTAAAATCAATATCCATATATACTAAATTCAAGTTAATCGGATTATCCGCAGGAATTGTTCCGAACCAATATGACATCGAGTTCTGATAATTTGACGCATAAATTCCGACTGCTTCGCCTGTCACAAAATTTCTAAGATAAAACGTGGCAGTGGTTGGTATTCCGATTTTCATCGTGCCATCGCGGTTTAGATTCAAAATTCCGTCAAAGGTTATGGGTTTTTTTTCACCGCTACTTGCCCAAATTGTAGAGTCGATTTTTGCACTAAAATATAGTGTATTTGCGTTCGCCTTTCTGTAATCTTTTGGGTATATTCTTGGAGATTTCGCAGTCGCATTTAACCCGTCAAACGGACTAATACTTACACTAAATGCGTTACTCGAACCATTGACATTTATAAAATTAGTTGTTATAGGATAAATGTCACTTGCCCCCGATATGTCGAAATAATAAAACGTGTTAGCTAAACCTTTTCCGTTTGCGGAAATATCAACTAACTCAAAAATCTTTGCTATCGAATTGGCTGTTCCGTTAACTTTAATCATACTTGGAATAGCATTATTAGTTTGATTTTCAACACGCAAAAATGTATCATATGAACCATTGATTGGAGACGGTCTAGCGTCACAAATATAGCCCCTGTATGACGGATATATCATAAATATTAGCGACGCCAAAGCGTTATACTCTATTATTAAACGTCCGCCGCCACCCACATAAGTTGAGTTATTTGCGGTATAATTTACAGAGACATATGACCCGACTACAAGCGTTCCTCCGCTCTCTCCAACACGGATTGAGCTTGCTACGCCAGCATTTTCCGAAATTCCAATTTGTGAGGTGTGTGAAGACTGACCTAACAGCCGTATAGTACCCCCAACAGATGCATAAACCGACTCTTTTGTGTTACTATTAATATCAGTAGAATGCAATGTAATACACCCACCGAATCCTGAAATTGCACTAATTGTAGTGGTTGTAATTCTAACATAATCTGCAAAGTTTGTCACTCTACCTGCTATTTGTGCATAGCTTCCGTCACCCTGAATTATCAGTTGACCTTTGCCCGAAAAATTAGGGATATATAAATCAGCAGTTGACGTGCCGGTGACT
>BNZF01000090.1 GCA_026000865.1 Clostridia bacterium | reverse complement strand
AAACCATTGGTCTCATTGTAAAACTATCTCGCGTGACTGTCGCCATAAGGGAGGGACACCACACCTATTAACTATTACCTGGTAAGGCGACACCATGCCTATACCTAAATCTTCGGGTTGTATGCATTTTTACCAAAAAAGCTGATTATTGGAGTAATGATAATTGAGAGAACCATTGATACCGCTCCGATGTTTACAGGCGATGCGAGGTTGAATTTAAATGAAGAAAGTGTTGTAACTAAACTCTGGTATGGGAAGAGCGAAACGAAAAACATATGTGCAAGTGTTATGCAAATTCCAAGACAAAAACTTGTATATACCGCGGTTTTTGTGATTTTTTTTGAGAACAAACCCCACATAAACGGACCTAAAAACGCACCCGATAAAGCACCCCAAGAATACGACATAAGCGTTGATATTGAGGCATTTCTGTTGAAAGCGATAACCACAGAAATTAATAAAAATACAGCGATTAACAATCTCATAAGCAAAATTTCTTTTTTCTCGCCAATTTCTTTTTTTAGATTTGGCTTGATTAAGTCGATTGTAACTGTTGAAGAACTTGTTAAAACAAGCGACGAAAGTGTTGACATTGACGCAGAAAGAACCAATACAATTACCAAACCTACGAGAATTTCGGGAAGAGCAACCCTCAACATTTCTGGAACGATTGCATCAAATTGAGGTTTGCCATCTAAAATCGGTACTGCAACTTTGCCTGTTTCTCCGCTGAGCGTAGCATATAATCTTGAAAAACCACCCATAAAATATGAACCACCTGCAACAATAATTGCAAAAACTGTAGAAATTATTGTGCCTTTTTTAACAGCTGCATCATCTTTAATTGCATAAAATTTTGTAACCATTTGTGGTAAACCCCAAGTGCCGAGCGAAGTTAAAATCGCAACACCTATGAGGTTAATCGGGTCAGGTCCGACAATTGAACCAAGAGTATTGGTCTTGCCTTTGCCGTCGGTAAGAGAATTTAGGTTTTCAATGGCTGTGCCCAATCCGCCTTGGTACTTTATAACAAAAACGACAACTAAAACTATCCCTGCAAGCATTACAAGACCTTGCACAAAATCGTTGATAGCGGTTGCGGCATATCCACCGAGAATTACATAAATTGCTGTCAAAACAGCCATCACAACGATAACTTGTTTGTATAAATCCATATTAAAAGCCATATTGAAAAGTCGTGATAACCCATTATACACGCTTGCGGTATATGGAATCAAGAAAATAAAAATAATTATTGCGGAAAATATTTTTAACCCCTTAGAATTATATCTTTTTTCAAAGTATTCGGGCATAGTTTTGGCATCAAGTTTTTTAGTCATATTACGTGTTCTTTTTCCTAAAATCATCCAAGCAAGTGCTGAACCCAAAATTGCATTGCCAATTCCAATCCAAAATGAGGAAACACCGTAACTCCAACCAAATTGCCCTGCATATCCGATGAAAACTACCGCACTGAAATATGATGTACCATATGCAAACGCCGTCAGCCAAGAACCGACATTTCTTCCGCCAAGCACAAAATCTTTTACCGTTTTGGTCTGTCTGTGTGCGTAAACGCCAATCCCAAGCATTACCACCACATAAATAATAAAAATAGTTATTTTTGCCGCCAATTTTCTTACCTCACTCTTTTACTTTAATACTTTTATCTGTTAAAGTGTTAAACACAACAGCGTTCATTATACCACCATAAAAATTGTTGTCAAGAGTTTTTTTGTTTTTTATTTTGAGCAACTATAACTTTTCTTGAAATTTTCTTGCAACTTTCAAACACGGCGTATCGAAGTGCAAAGTCCGTTTGAAACCTTATTTCATACGCAATTCCGAGCGTGCCTTTGACATGCTACATCGTCATACGGCGAGGACCCCAAATCTATATGTCAAGTGGAAGTGATATATCAAAAAATGCAACACTTTTCTCGTTGATAAATTTAAGTGTTTCATAGCCTGATTTACTATACCCACCGCCAAGCAACTTACACAAAAGAGGTGATTTTCTAACCAAATCGGTAAGCGAATAGTGATTGCTACCCTTGATATAGTAGTACTCCACTTTTTCACTATTCAACATATTGTTTTTATTTTGAACATATTTGTTGTCCGTTTCAATAAGCGAGTAACCACTATCGCTGTAAATATTCACAATAGCACAGTCATATGGAGAGGTATTCCATAAGAATTGGTCGCCGTCCACACCAATAATATCACCCATAAACGGAGATTCAAGTGCGAGCACAGCTTTAATATCGCTCCGCCGTCTTGCTATGGAGAGTGCGGCACTGCCGCCCAATGAATGTCCCGCTACTCCGATATTATCCGCGTCAACTATCTCAGAATTTTTAACAAAATAGTCTATAACAAAATTAATGTCACCTGTTCGCAAGTTCATCCATTTTTGAAATAACGCATAGGAATTTTCTATATTTTTGTGTGAGTTTTCAGTGTTTAGCTCACGCATATACTCTGAATTTATAAAAATATTCTTGCCGTCAATTTTTGTATTTAACGCGTGGTAAGTGTGTGAAATAGCGACGACCACATAGCCATGACTTGCAAGTTCGGCATACAATGACACATTGCTCGTTTTAGTAGAAATACCGCCATGAGAAAAGACAATCAACGGGCGTTTTTTTGTGGTTTTTGGAGAATAAACCAACACAGAAAGTTTGCGAAAACTGCCATCGTCCTTGAATATTTCTATACGTGAATTGTCCGTAAGTTCAATAGTTTTGACGGTATAAGAATACTCACCAGTAGTTTTTACGCTTGGTAAATCAGGAAATATTACAACTGCCAAAACCATTATTACTATGGCAATAATCATGGTGATTTTAACAAGCCTCCTTAGCCAAATTCTCTTAAAAATTTTTCGTTTTGATGTTATGATAAGAAACGCCAGTAAGAGCATTGATACCGCTATCAAAATAAAGTTACTCATGTTTTTCCTCCTCAGTGTCGAGTCGTTTGTATTCAAGTATATCACCTGGCTGACAATTCAGAACATCGCAAATAGCATCAAGCGTTGAAAACCTGATTGCACTTATTTTGCCTGTTTTAATGTTTGATAAGTTTACATTCGCAATACCGACTTTTGCCGCAAGTTCACCAAGCGATATTTTTCTGTCAGCCATCATTCTGTCAAGACGTAAAATAATTGCCATTTTTTCACCTCACAGCGTTGTATCGCTCTCGTTTTGCAACGCACAGCCATAGTCAAATATTAAACACAGCACCCAAACGATTCCTGCCGCAAGAAACCCAACAATTCCCGTCACAAATCCTACCGCGAGCAAAGCAATAGACAAAAGCGTTTCCGTGTGCCAACGAAATGGTCTCCTCAAACGACTGGCATAAAAACACCCAATCATTTTCTTGAAGCATATGCTCGAAATGTTTGACTTGGTTGACAATTTTAGTTATATATGCTTTTGCAAAGCGTTCAGACTTATGTCCATACGGAACATTGTACTCGTTCTTCTTATTGAAGCGAATCATACCATTGAAACACGAGCGGTTCAAGAACAGGAAATCCAATGGATTATGCTCACGATTGAACCGCTCACGAATAAAATAATAGTGCTCCCCGTCTTTTTCGGCAAGCAAAGCTCCCTGTTCACGAAGGTACTCCAAAACAATATTAGCCGTTATCTCTTTGCGTTTCAGTTTATTGTAAAAGTTAATAATGTGTGGATTCAAATCCGCAAAGACAGCCTTTGGGGGCGCAATATTAAGTCCGACCACGCCAGACCCCATAAAAGGTTCTATCCAAGTTGTTGAAGCATCAAAATCAACACTTGCTTTAATCAATG
>BNZF01000089.1 GCA_026000865.1 Clostridia bacterium | reverse complement strand
GTTTAGAACAGGTTTAATATTTTTGTTTGCATACTTTTGTCCAATGCTTTTTTGCATTTGCTTTATGTTCATAAATCATACTGTTTTTATCGTTGCAAAGGTAAATGTTGTGGCTCAAAGGGAAAAAGTTGCAATGATTTACACCAAACCCAGTAAAGTTGCAAGTGATTTAAAAGAAAAGAAGAGCAGTTAGAATAAAGATGTCACAAAACAATGTGAGAACTAAAAAAAAGAGAAGAAGAGCAGTTAGAATAAAGATGTCACAAAACAATGTGAGGATTAAAAAATGGAAAATAGCAGATTATATAAAACTTTTTCAAAATTAGTATCAATCGACAGTCCGTCTTTTGGAGAAAGGACTGTTTGTGACTGGCTAAAAAACGAACTTATTGGGCTTGGATTTGACATTTTTGAAGATGAAACAGCAGAAAAAATTGGCGGTAGCACAGGAAATTTATACGGATTTTTGAAAGGTGACCCCACTCTTGAACCCATTTTGTTGTGTGCTCATATGGACACGGTTGAACCGTCATGCGGAAAAGAATGCGTTTTGGATGACGGCGGCGTTATCACTTCAAAAACAGATACAGTCCTTGGTGCAGATGATTTTGCAGGAGTTGCCGAGATTTTAGAAGTTCTTTATAAACTAGAAGAAAAAGGTAAAAAACACCGTCCAATTGAGATTTTGTTCACTGCTGCTGAGGAAGCTTATGGTGCGGGTGCGTCACATTTTGATACTTCAATTTTAAAATCAAAACAGGCTTTTGTTTTTGATTTGGCAGGCGAAATCGGCTATGCGGCAAATAAAGCCCCAAGCGTAATAACTTTTGAAGTAGTATTTTTTGGCAAAGCAGCACACGCTGGTTTCGCGTTCAAAGAAGGTATTCACGCTGTTCGAGCTGCCAGTGCTGCGGTTTTAGCGATACCGATGGGGCAAATTGACCACGAAACGACATGTAATGTCGGCAAAATAGAAGGTGGCGGGGCAACAAATATTATCCCCGATAAATGCATTGTCACAGGTGAAATCAGAAGTTTTTCACATGAAAAAGCACTCTATTGGGTCGAAGAAATTAAAAATAAAATCCAGTCTGCTGTGGATGAATTAGATAAAAATATAAAATTTGAATTTACATTCAAAGAGCATATCAAAGCATATGAAACACCAGAAGATTCCCCTGCGTCTTTGCGGTTCAAAAAGGCTTGCAAAGAGCTGTCTTTGCAAGGTAAACTGGTAAAAACATTCGGCGGAAGCGATAATAATCACCTCGTTAACAATGCGGGCATCGATGGGATTGTTGTTGCCAATGCGATGTATGATTGTCATTCAATTCGTGAATATACCCGACTGCAAGATATGGAGAAAGTTACCCAATTAATAATGTTACTGTGTGAATAACATATACAGTTAATAGTTAATAGTTCGGAGAGCCTCCGCTGGCATTTTCGCGGCAGGCAACGCCTGCATGTATTTTCGAGGCATCGTTTAACTATACAGTTAGTTAACTCACGCGAGCAAAACGTATTAACAAATTTATTCGTTAGTTTACTGTCGCGTTTTATTATTTTAATAAATATCCACTGGTTGCAAGTCATTAAAGCTAAAAAAGTCGCAGTGGCTCATAAAGCTCGCAATGATTAAAGTGTGCAAAGGTGAACATGAGCTGCTCAAAATAAAAAAAGTTGTAATTGTTGAAAGTCGCAGAGGTAATTACTGCGGCTCAAAATAAAAAAGGGAAAAGTCGCAAGGGTTTTTTAAGGTTGCAATGATTAAAAGTTGCATGGGCAAGCGTTTCCCGACTACGCGTAAACGCTACGTCAAGGTCCTGATTCTGCCACTGGCAGGAACCTTCCCAAAATAAAAAAGGAGAAAAAAGTCGCAGAGGTTTTTTAAGGTTGCAATGATTAAAAGTTGCATGGACAAGTGTTGCGGCTCAAAATAAAAATATGAAGAAATTGCTATCTCTCCTGTGTTCAATCACAATTGTTTTGACAGCTTGTGTGTCATTTCAATATAACGATACGGGAAAGTTTCATGATACAGACGGTGGTTTTAGAAAAACACGTACAACAACTGAGGAAACAACTTCAAAAACGACTACTCAACCGATTGTAACAACCCCTGCGCCCGAAAATAACGGCGGTAGAAATAAGCCCACCAATGGCGGGAAACAGTTCACGATAGCTCATTGGAATGATAGTGAAATCCCCACTTTACTCGCCGCATTCATTGGCAAAGCTGACAAAATTTCGGGGTCTGACAGTCAGGAAGCCCTTAGATTAATTAGCGGTGAAAAAACAAGTACAGGTGCGGATATTAATTTCTTACGCATTGACGCTTATGCTAATGACGCACAGGCAACCATATTTAACCTGTTGGCGGGCGGTGAAGAGATTGACATGTATGCGACAGAAGCGGATTATATAAGAAATTTCACCGATAATGACAATTTATCGGCGTATATGTATGATTTGGGCTTTTCAGATACGAGCTGGAAAGATGCTTTTCCATATGTGCAAACTGTCGGACGTAACAAAGATGGTTCATTAAAAGGAATTTCTTGGAACGCTTGCCCAGGTGGTTATGCCTATCGCACAGATTTAGCAGAAAAATATCTTGGGGTTACTTCACCCCAAGCCATGCAGGAAAAAGTGTCAAATTGGGACAACATGGAACAAACTGCTACTTTTCTTAAAACAGTGAGCAAGGGTAAAATAACAATTGCCGCGTCAATCGGCGGTCTTTCACAAGCATATACAAGCGGTAACGGCTCGTTTACAGAAAAAGGATGGCAAGCAACATTCACAGATGGTTATAATCTTAATGCCCTTCGTTTCCTAGAATTAATAAAAAACTGGTCAAGCCTAGGATATGTTCGACCAACCCAGCAATGGACGAATGAATGGTATAAACAAGGGCAAGAAGGCACTACTATGGGCTATTTTGTCAGCACTTGGGGCTTTGATACTATATTGCAAAACATGCTCTTCTCGACTATGCCAACAACGCCAACAACTTGGAATGTTGTTATGGGTCCGCGTGCTTTCTTTTGGGGCGGAACTTGGCTTTGCGTTAACCCAAAGACTGATAACGCGGAAGATTGTCATGATTTTATCGAGGCGATTTCAATCAACGAAACCACAATGAGTGAAATTGCACAATATAAAGGTGATTTTGTTAACAACAAAAAAGTCATGAGTAAGACTTTTGTTCACCCTAACTCTCTCGGAGACCAAAATTGGTCGCCTGTTTTGGCGGAAGTCGCCGAAAAGAGAATTTACTATGCCTATCAATACGTTTCCGCAGAGGACGCAAAGGTTACCTCCCAATTTGTGCAGGCTGTATATGATTATGCAGTTGGAATTTACCCAGATATCAGTGATGCGTATGATAGTTTTATTGAAAAAGCGAAAGAAATTTATAGTTGGCAGTAAGCTTATTCTATTTCGTTAGGAAGGGAACTTCGCCCTCCTAATAAGAAAATTTATGCAAAGATAAGTGAGTTACTACCACCGATAAAATCCCCACAGAAATGACAATTTTATTTCAAAGCAAAAGAAAATTATACTTTGCAACGATAAAAACAGTATTCTTTATAAACATAAAGCAAATGCAAAAGAGCATTGGACAAAAGTATGTAAACAAAAATATTAAATCTGTTCTAAACATTATTTATTACAGTTTTAATAAAACATGGGGGCAAAACCCCGCTTCACCAAGAAAATTTTCGCAAAAACTATATTTCGTTTCAAAACAAAATAAAATTATACTTTGCAACGATAAAAACAGTATGATTTATGAACATAAAGCAAATGCAAAAAAGCATTGGACAAAAGTATGTAAACAAAAATATTAAACCTGTTCTAAACATTATTTATTACAGTTTTAATAAA
>BNZF01000088.1 GCA_026000865.1 Clostridia bacterium | reverse complement strand
CACTATGCTGTTGCTCTTGCATATGACAAAGAAAACTCAGATGCACCAGTAGTTGTTGCAAAAGGTATTGATTTTGCTTCCTCATCGGTTATATAACCAGCGGAAAGGTCAGCGTCAATCGCCATTTGTTTACCAGGCATAGCGTCAAGGGTAAAACGTGCCGCAACTTCTGCTACACGTCCCGAACCTGCTGTAATAACAATCAAGTTAACCAAAACGATGATTATGAATACTACCGCACCGACAATCGGGTCACCTTTGATAACAAATATACCGAAATTTTTAACAATCTCACCTGCATATGCAGGCGGGTCTGTGCTTGAAAGTATAGACCGCGTTGAGGAGATATTCAAACCAAGTCTTAAAAGTGTTGTTATCAATAGTATGCTCGGAAAAATTGAAAATTCTAAACTTTCCTTAATATACATAGTTGTTACAAGTATAACCAATGCAATTCCAAGTTGCAAAACGAACATAAAGTCCAATACTGCTGGCGGTAATGGAATTATCATCAATAATACTATTATAATTACAAAAAAAGCAACACCATGCTTTAATATATTAGCGATTTTAATTTTTTCTTTTCACTCCTCACATTGTGAATGCTTTGCATTCACAAGTTAATAGTTAATAGTGTATAGTTAACAGTTAATAATTATGGTGTGACTCTACGCGAAACACCAGCGGGGGTTCCCCGCCGCGTGAGTTATCTAACCATAAAGTTAAACTATGTCGCGAAAAACAGGCAGGTGTTACCTGCTAACTATCAACTTGTGAATGCGTAGCATTCACACTCCCCCGCTTTTATTTTTCAAATTATATACAAATGCAAGAATATCCGCGACAGCTTGATAAAAATCGGGGGGAATGGCTTGGTCAATGTTTACTGTGTCATATAATGCTCTCGCGAGTGCCTTGTTCTCCATACAGTATATATCAAGTTCATGTGCAATGTCAACAATTCTGAGTGCCAAAAAATCAATACCTTTTGCAACAACTACTGGTGCATCTGAGTTTTCTTTGTCATATGCAAGAGCAACAGCATAGTGTGTAGGGTTACGGATAACAACATCTGCCTTTTGCATAGCCTCTGTCATACGACGCATACCCATTTGCATTTGCTTTTGGCGAATTTTGCCTTTTACTTTTGGGTCGCCTTCCATTTGTTTATTTTCTTCTTTAATTTCTTCTTTTGACATTCTGATAGATTTTTCATATTGATATTTTTCCCACATAAAATCAGCAATGACAATAAAAAGATATGCAATACATACGTTTTTGACAATTTCCATTATCAAATTGCCTGTATATTGTACACTCGCCACTATTGTCATATCCATAAATCTTGGGAGCATATATATTTTGTCTTTAAGAGTATTATATATTACAATAAAAATTACCGTGACTTTTGCAATTTCTTTTAATTGTTTAACAATGCCTTTTGGAGCGAACATATTGCTTGCAAGGTTCTTAAAACCTTTAATCGGGTTGAGCTTTTTAAAATCAGGTTTAACTTTTTTAAAATTGACATAACGTTTGGTTTGTGCCATTATACCGATTACACCAACAGCACCTGCAATTACAGTTAACGGTCCAATTGCTATTGCAACATTAAGAACACAATTTATAAATATAAGTCTAAATTCGTCTGTATCAAAGTGGGTAATATCTCCAACACGAGTAAAATATTCACCCATTATACGCAATACTGTTGATTGTGACAAAGGATATAAATATTTAAAAGCATAAAAACAAATCAAAAGACTGCTCAAAGTTACAACTTCTTGACTTTTGAAAATATTGCCATCTTTTCTTGCGTCTTGGCGGTGTTTCGACGTTGGCTTCTCGGTTCTCTCACCACCCATGCCCTGTTTATCTGCCATTTTAAATCCTCAGCAACTAGACATGCTCTATCTTTTTTTATTCTGAGCCGCGGTCAGACAGTTAATAGTTTATAGTGCGGGGAACCTCCGCTAGTATTTCGCGGCGGGGACCCCCCGCTAGTATTTCGCGTCATAGTTTTACTGTATGATTAGTTTACTGTCGCATTTTGATAGTTATAAAAAAATACAATGGTTGCAAATTATTTAAGCTAAAAAAGTTGCAGTGGCTGATTGAATGTGAAATGATTAAAAGTTGCAGAGGTAAGCGTTGTGGCTCAAACTAAAAGAGCTCAAACTAAAAATGTCGTAAACTGGTCTGCATTGCTTCAAACATTTTCAGGAGGTATTTGTCGATAAAATCACCCATTGGAGTGGCGAGGGCGAAGAGTAATATTAAACCTAAGGCGATTTTCATTTGTAAGTTGATTACAAATATATGAATTGCGGGGATTAGTTTCATCAATATTCCTAAGCCGATTTCGAGAATAAATTCTGCTAAAACAAAAGGTGCAGCAAGTTTTAAGGCTATTCCGAAAGTGTCAATGAAAAGTTCTATGCCAAAACCCGCAAGACTGGCGATATTAAAAGACCCAACGCCTATTGGAACAATATCATAACTGCTAAAAATTAGCCTAAACAAAAGCAAGTGACAGTTTGATACAAAAAATAAACCTACAAACAAAAAGTTAAGCAATTTATCGTTAATACCCATTTGCAAATTTGTTGATGGGTCCATAACTTTTGCCATTGACAAACCCATTTGCATATCAAGCACTTCGCCCATTGTCATCAATATATAGTAAAACATTGTGCAAACATGAGCGAGAATAAATCCAATAAGCAATTCTTTAAACAAGGCAACAAAATAGAGTATTCCGCTGAAATCCTCATCGGGTAAAGCAACATTCGGAGCAAGCAGTATCGTAACGGTAACCGCCAAACCTGCTCTCGCCATTGCGGGAAAGCCTTTTTGATTAATAATTGGGTTGAATGCCAATATCCCTATTATTCTTATAAAAACAAGAATATATATAAAGAAATTTTGAATATTAATGCTTATCATGGAATCCCTGTTTATCTGCCATTTTAAAATCCTTGGCAACTTTAAATGTTATATCTTTATATTAACTGACTTGCAACTTTACTTGCGGAGTTAATAGTGCGGGGAACCCCCGCTGGTGTTTCGCGTCATAGTTTTACTGTATTATTAGTTTACTGTTGCGTTTTATGGGTTTGCAACAATTTTCGTTTTTATAGACTATTTTTCAATCATAAGATAAATCTCATATACGGGCGTGGGGCGTGCTACCCACCACTCACAGACAAGCCACGCCTCGCAATCATTTATATATTTTTGTTAATATTCAAGCCAATATAGTCTATAAAAAATCAAATTACTATATAATAGAAATTCTTATATAACTCGCAAAACGCGGAGTTAAAATAATCATACAATTAAGCGTCTTGCGAAACACAGGCAGACGTTGCCTGCACCTATTCCCTATTATCTATCTAACCGCCCGCGTGAGTTAATTATCCGAACAGTTAAACTATGACGCGAAACATCACGGACACATGTTATGTGCAGGCAGGCGTTGCCTGCAACTATCCGATATCATACTTGTGTAACTCTATAAAAAATTTCTTTCATAAAATCTTGCAAAGTAGCCATCATTGAAGAGCCTAAAACTAACAGCAATATGGCAATTAACGCTACTTTGGGAAGAAAAGTTAACGTTTGTTCGTGTATCTGAGTTGCGGCTTGAAATATAGCAATTATAAGTCCGATTGCAACACTTGCTAAAAGTATCGGACCTGCTATTTTCATTACGACTAACAAAGCCGAATAAAACACGCTCATTACATCGCCTTCTGTTATTTTCCTCACTCCTTCTTTTTTAGTTTGAGCCGCAACATTTACCTTTGTAACTAAATATCATTGCACCTTTAAAAAAACCTTTGCGACTTTTTTCGTCTTACTTATTTGCAAACATTGTATTTTTATAACTATGCAAAACGCGGAATTA
>BNZF01000087.1 GCA_026000865.1 Clostridia bacterium | reverse complement strand
CACCCTCTGTATAAACGCTTGTCCGACACAGAAGATATTGATGTCATTAAAAAAGCAAATTCCCGCCAACTTTCCATGGATATTGACATCAAAACTCTACATGCAATTGAAATAGTGAAAAACAACCCAAGACACTGACAGCAGGCGAAGCCTGCTGTCAAGTTAAAAGTGTATAGTGTATAGTTACAGTGTCGGCTTCGCCTACGTTTACGCGAGAGGCTTAATTTTGTGATTAGTTTACTGTCGCGTTTTGATAGTTTTATAAAGGTTCAATGGTTGCAAATAAGTAAGGAGAAAAAAGTCGCAGAGATTCTGTAAAGATGCAATGATTAAAAGTTGCAGGGGCAAACGTTGCAGCTCAAAATAAAAAAAGGAGAAAAAAGTCGCAGTGGCTCCAAAAAGGTGCAATGATTAAAAGTTGCATGGGCAAACGTTGTAGCTCAAAATAAAAAGATGAAGATATTAGATGGTGCAATGGGAACGATGTTACAGGAAAGTGGCAATTTAACAGATGGTTTGCCAGAAGAACTGAACATCACGAATACACAAACGATTATTAACATTCACAAGAAATATATTCTTGCGGGTGCTGATATTATATATGCAAACACTTTTGGAGCGAATAGATATAAGATAAGCGAAACAAAATACAGCGTCAGCGAACTGGTTAAGGCTGGAATTGCTAACGCTAAGAAAGCCGCAGAAGGGTCTGAAACAAAAATCGCTCTTGACATTGGACCGCTTGGTCAAATGCTTGAACCAATCGGCACCATGAAATTTGAAGAAGCTATCGAACTTTTCAAAGAAATAATAATAGCAGGAAAAGACGCTGATATTATCGCTTTTGAAACTTTTACCGACCTTTATGAGCTCAAAGCTGGTGTACTTGCCGCAAAAGAAAATTCTTCTCAGCCAATTTTTACAACTATGTCTTTTGAAAAAGATGCCAGAACTTTTTCAGGTACAACATTAGAAACTTTCTCACAAACTATGGAAGGTTTAGGTGTTGACGCACTTGGAATAAACTGCTCGCTTGGTCCAAAAGAAATTTTGCCTTTTATTAATACTTTAAGTGCAGTTACGACCGTGCCGTTAATCGCAAAACCTAATGCAGGACTGCCTGATTCAAACGGTAATTTTTCGCTTTCTGCTGAGAATTTTGCAAAAGAACTGCAAGAGATTACCGCTTGTGAACAAGTGCAATATATCGGCGGTTGCTGTGGCACTACGCCATATTATATCGATGCACTTTCTTTTTTGAAAAATAAAAACGAAGTTGGGTTTATATATAATGCTGACAATGAGGATATTAAAACAGCTGATTGTGAATTGAATATAGCATATAAAAATGCAAATAACCTTGTTGATTGTAATTCAAATAATTATAAATTATCAGAAAATATAGCCCGTAAAAATGCAGACGCCGATGATTTTCAATTGACAATTGACAATTGTCAATTGTCAATCACTTGTTCTGCAACAAAATTTGTTAACCTAAAAGAACCGCAAATCGTTGGTGAAAGGCTTAACCCTACTGGTAAAAAACGGTTCAGAGAAGCTCTTCAAAACGAAGAATATGACTATATATTAACACAAGCGATTGAGCAAATTGACGCAGGTGCAACAATTCTCGATGTCAATGTTGGTGTGCCAAATATTGATGAAGTTAAAGTTATGACAACGCTTGTTAAAAAAATACAGGCTGTTGTTGACGTGCCTCTGATGATTGACAGCAAGTCGCCTGCTGTTATTGAAGCAGCTTTGAGAGTTTATAACGGCAAAGCAATTGTCAACTCAACAACTTGCGAAAAAGCTGAACTGGAAGCGATTATTCCTCACATTAAAAAATATGGTGCGAATATAATTGTTTTGACTATTGACGAAAATGGCATACCCGAAACAGCCGAACAACGCATTAATATGGCTGAAAAAACGGCGAAATATATCGTCAGCCAAGGCGTCCCAAAGAAAAATATCCTCTTTGACTGTTTGACTATGTCAGTTGCAACGGAAAGCCGTCAGGTAAAAGAAACACTGAATGCTTTAAAAACATTAACCAATTTGGGTTACTCGACTGTACTTGGCGTTTCAAATATCTCTTTCGGTCTGCCTGACAGGGAAAAAATTAACTCAAATTTCCTCGCAATGGCTCTTTATCACGGTTTAAAACTCCCGATTATGAACCCGCTATCAAATATTATGACCGACACTTTTTATTCGACGAATGTTCTGAGCGGAACAGACAAAAATGCGGATAAATTTATTTCTTCACGTCCGCAACAGGTCGATATAACAAATACTGTGAAAGTTGACAACCCAACAAACGATATTAACTATTATATTAAAAAAGGACTTCAAACAGAAACCGCAAAATTAGTCACTGTGTTATTGCAAAACACCGACCCACTTGCGATTATCAACGAGCATTTAATCCCCGCTTTGGATAAAGTTGGTGCGGAATTTGAAACAGGTAAAATTTTCTTACCTCAGCTGATTATGTCTGCACAATCTGCACAATCCGCGTTCAAAGAAATAGAAAAATACTATGCGAAAAAAGGCGTTGTTAAAGAAAAAAAAGGTTGCATAATTCTTGCAACCGTCAAAGGCGATGTCCATGATATTGGTAAAAATATTGTAAAAACTTTGCTTGAAAGCTATGGTTTCAAGGTAGTTGATTTGGGCAAAGATGTGTTGCCTACAACTATCTATGAAGCCGCTATTAAACACAAAGCTGATATAGTCGGGCTTTCGGCTTTAATGACCACCACCCTCAAATCTATGGAAGAAACAATTAGTTTGCTCAAAAAAACCGATTGCAAAATTATGGTCGGCGGTGCTGTTTTGACACTCGATTATGCCCTCTCTATCGGTGCAGATTTTTATGCCAAAAACGCAAAGGCTGGCGTGGATTTTGCAAAGTTGGTGGTTGACGCTCCGCGTCATAGTTAATAGTTGCAGGTAACTTTGGCTTGTATTTCGCATCATAGTTTAACTTTATCGTTATTTAATTCACGCGTTTTGCGACTTTTATTATCAATAATAAAACACGAGTTTAAATCGAAATACATTTATCTTTCAACTATAAACTATAAACTGTAGGCTATCCGACACCCCGCGAAAAACGTCCGCCCGCAGGGCGTACTGGGCAACTATCAACTATACACTTTTAACTATAAACTAACCAACAGGCACACCTTGCCGAGTTAAAATTTTATAAACAGCATATAATAACAGTAAAACATGTTGCTCAGGAGGAATATTATGCCATCAAAAGTTATACCCATAAAAGAAGAGTTAAATAATATAATCGAGCATTTGGAAAGTGAAAAATTAACTGCTTTGTTTTATTATGCAGAATTTTTACTTTCACAGCAAAGCGATTTGGAATATCTACAATCCATGCCTAAAATTTGGGAAAGCATAAGAACAGATTTTGATAACTCTGATACTGTTTGGTTTTCTGAAATGGAGTTTTTTAAGAATGTACAAGCTTGAATTTTCAAAGCAAGCCGTAAAAGACGGTAAACGCATACAAGAAACTGGATTAATGCCAAAAATTCAAGTCCTGCTTGATATTTTGCGTGAAAATCCATATCAAAATCCGCCACCATATGAAAAATTAAAAGGTTATGAAAATGAATATTCTCGCAGAATAAATGTTCAACACAGACTTGTTTATAAAATTGACGGTGATATAATAAGACTTTCAAGAATGTGGACACATTATGAATAACAAAGGAATATTATTCCAATAAATCTCATGCTAGTAAAAGATAAATTACCTTTATAATGAAAAACTTGCTCTGTCACTTACTCTGGCAATTGAGAAAGATTACATAGAAGAGCTATTTTTTGCTCCTAAGATAAAAGCGGTAATATTTTTGTTGATAAGAATAAATATCCTACTGTATATGAT
>BNZF01000086.1 GCA_026000865.1 Clostridia bacterium | reverse complement strand
TGGATAGTATTTTTAGGTTATAAATAATTTTTTTATTATCTATATAAAAAAAACACTTGAAAAGAATTATTTTTGTGATATAATACCAAAGATAATTTTATTACATAAAACAAAATTAAAAACGCAGATTGCTTGACTGCAAAACAGTAAAGCTAAAAAAGTCGCAAAGGCTCTAAAAAAGGTGCAATAAAGTAAAGAGTGCAGAGGTAAACCTCGGCGGCTCAAAATAAAAAAAATAAAAAGGAGAAAAAAATGAAATTCGGTTTTTTTGACGACAGCAACAAAGAATACGTGATTACGCAACCACGTACACCATATCCTTGGATTAACTATCTTGGTACACAAAATTTCTTCTCATTGATTTCAAATACGGCGGGGGGATATTCTTTTTACAAGGACGCGAGACTGAGGAGAATTACACGCTACCGCTATAACAATGTGCCTATTGATATGGGCGGAAGATATTTTTACATTAATGACGGCGGAACAATTTGGTCACCGGGCTGGTCGCCTGTTAAGACAGAACTTGACAGCTATGAGTGCCGTCACGGAATGGGTTATACTACTATTACAGGTAAGAAAAATGACCTTACCGCAAAAGTTTTGTTCTTTGTGCCAAGTGAATATAACGGTGAAGTACAAAAAGTTACATTGACTAATAATGGTGAAGGCACAAAAACTTTCAAATTTTTCTCTTTGACAGAATGGTGCTTATGGAATGCACAAGATGACTCCACCAACTTTCAACGCAATTTCTCAACTGGTGAAGTTGAAATAGTTAAACATGCTGGTAACAGTGTCCTTTTCCATAAAACAGAATATAAAGAACGCCGTGACCACTTTGCTTTTTACAGCGTTAACAGCGATATTCAAGGTTTTGATACTTCACGTGACGATTTCTTGGGACTATATAACGGTTTTGAAAATCCTCAAACTGTTCAGGCGGGCAAGCCGAATAACTCCGTTGCAAATGGTTGGGCTCCAATCGCTTCACACTACATTGAAGTTACTCTGGATGCAGGTCAGTCAAAAGATTTCGTGTTCATTCTCGGTTATGTTGAAAATAAACAAGAAGAAAAATTTGCTGACGACGGTATCGCGGTGATTGCGGAAAGTTATGTTAATATGCCTAAGTTAAACAAAACAAAGGCTTTTGAGATGATTTCTAAATTTGATACTGCTGAGAAAGTGGACAAGGCTTTTGAGGACAACAAAGCAACTTGGGACAAACTTCTTAATATCTATCAAGTTAAAACTCCTGACGAAAACATGAACCGCATGGTAAATATTTGGAACCAATATCAAGACATGGTTACTTTTAATATGTCACGTTCCGCATCATATTTTGAAAGCGGTATAGGTCGTGGCATGGGATTCCGTGACAGCAACCAAGATTTGCTCGGATTTGTTCACCAAATTCCCGAAAGAGCAAGAGAAAGAATACTCGACCTTGCAGCTACTCAACTTGAAGACGGCGGTTGCTATCACCAATATCAACCTCTTACCAAAAAAGGTAATGACGAAGTTGGCGGTAATTTCTCAGACGACCCTCTTTGGATGATACTTTCCACTGCCGCTTATATTAAAGAAAGCGGAGATTACAGCATACTAAAAGAACAAGTGCCATATGACAATAATATCGATAAAGCACAATCAATGTTCCACCACCTTAAACAATCTTTCTGGAAAGTTGCAAATAACTTAGGACCGCATGATTTGCCGTTAATCGGACGTGCCGACTGGAACGATTGCCTTAACCTTAACTGCTTCTCAAACGAACCTGGTGAAAGTTTCCAAACAACTACCTCAAAAGACGGTAAAGTCGCTGAGTCTATATTTGTTGCTTCTCTCTTTACCTATACAGGTCCGAACTATGTTGAAATCGCTAAATATCTTGGCGAAACAGAAGAAGCGAAAAAGGCTCAGGAAGCTATTGATAAAATGAAGGAAGCTGTTGAGAAAGACGGTTATGACGGCGAATGGTTCTTGCGTGCATATGACGACTTTGGCAAAAAAGTTGGCTCAAACGAAAACGAAGAGGGTAAAATCTTTATTGAACCGCAAGGTTTTGCAGTAATGTCTGAAATTGGGAAAGACAAAGGCTATGACATCAAAACTCTTGACAGCATTGATAAATATCTCAATTGCCAATATGGTATTGTGCTTAATAACCCTGCTTTTACTTCTTATAAAATTGAATATGGCGAAATTTCAACTTACCCGGGTGGATATAAAGAAAATGCGGGCGTATTCTGTCATAATAACTCTTGGATTATGTGTGCGGAGGCATATGTCGGTCGCGGCGATAAAGCATATGAATACTACTCAAAAATCGCTCCTGCCTATCTTGAAGAAATTTCTGATTTGCATAAAACCGAGCCATATGTTTACGCTCAAATGATAGCAGGTAAAGACGCTAAGCGTCAAGGTGAAGCAAAAAACTCATGGCTAACAGGTACTGCGGCTTGGAACTTTGTTGCTGTTTCACAATATATCCTCGGTATTTTCCCAGACTGGCAAGGTCTTAAAGTTGACCCTTGCATTCCGAAAGAATGGGACGGTTTTACCGTTACACGTCAATATCGCGGTGCAACTTATGACATCACTTTCAAAAACCCAAATCATGTTTATAAAGGCGTGAAATCCGTAACTGTTGACGGAACCGCTATCGACGGCAACGTTATTACCGCAAACGAAAAAGATAAAACTTATAAGGTTGAGGTTATTTTGGGGTAATTAACAATTAACAATTGTCGCGTCGGCTTCGCCAACATTCCGTGGCGGGTGACCACTCCGTGTACCGTCTATGCGTAAACGCTCAAGGCTCTGATTCTGCCACAAAGCAAAGAGCTGTAACCGACTGCACATAAAATGTGGACATTTCGCGTTATAGTTTAACTAAACTGTCAGTTTACTTCACGCGGGCGATTATTTCATAACATATGTGTGGTCTATGGTTTCGTGGAACAGTTTTAAACTGTCAGTTTACTTCACGCGAGCGATTATTTAAAGAGTATTTAATATTACAAAAGCCCCCTTTGGGGCTTTTTGTTTGGTACATTTAGTCTTTGTGGGAAATAAGATAAATAAGTATTATCAAGCACAAAACAATTCATTTTGTTTCAAAACATTTATAACAAATAGGTTTGAGAAAATGTGTGCAAATTACGATGCAAATCACAAAATTTGTGTTTTATTTTGTGTAAAACTCACAAAAGTTTTTGAATAATTTTAAAAAGAGTTGCTCCCCATCAAATTAATAGTTATAATATCCGTACTAATCATATACACACAATGCAACCTTAAACAAGTTATTAACGAATGGGTCATGATAATCTAATAAGTTAGATATATAGAGCAAACAAGGAGACAAAAGATAAAAAAATGACTACAAATGAAATTAAAATAAATTCAATTTTCCAAGGAACTGATGATTTTGACGAAATCTACGAACAATATGTTTCTGAAAAACAGAGTGCTTTTATGGAAAATGGACCTATTAGAGATATGGAGAATATTTCTTTTGAGGATTTTGTCCTTGACGGAATGAGAATAATAGCGGGAGAAGAAGATTAATGCGTCGCAAAGACTATGGAAAAAATAGTAGAAACGACATGTCTTTGCAAGAATGTATTGAAAATTGGACCGAAAATGGTCATTACAAAGACCTAAGCAAAGATGAGATGAAAATTGAATGTCAAGAGCTTGATATTTTTCTTACAAATATGCGAGATGAAGTTGCTAAGAAAACAGCATTAAATTTAGCAGAATCGGTAATTTTCAATAAAGGTTTAATGCTTCATATTATTGAACTTATTGAAAAAAGACGCCTTTATTTTGCAATTTTTCATAATAAAAAGCTTGGCGAATTAAATGAATGTTGTCTCTTAGCTTTTTGGATATTGAAATTCCGACCAATTGTTAGAACACAATTTGTCCCAGATAGT
>BNZF01000085.1 GCA_026000865.1 Clostridia bacterium | reverse complement strand
TCTGAAAAAGAAAATTAAGGGGGAAATATGGACAGCACAAATAATTTACGTCCTCCAAAGTATAAAAATCACAGTAGCATTCCTGATGACGAACTTGAACAGCATTTGTATAGCGTTGCTCAAAATTTTCTTTTCAGGTGTGGAATTTGTGATTATGCTTTTGAAAAATATATGTCTGAAAGTCAAAAATGTTTGACTAAATTAAACCAAAATGTTCTTGAAAACATTTTTGAAAAAGCAAAATTATGGTATATAAATGACATTCTAAGCAATCCAAACTACAAAAAACCTGCAATTTATGATAAACAAAACCAAAATCAAAAGTGGAGCGAACCTATTCCGCTGAATGAAATTCGACCGCCAAGTTTTCCCGTAAAATGCTTTCCCGACACGCTTTGCAGTTTCATAATTGCGGTGTCGGAGTTTTCAGAAACATCAGCTGAAATGTGCGGAGTGCTTTTACTCGGAGCGTTAGGCGGAGTTTTTCAGAGAAAATATGAGGTTGTATCGACCGCAGGAAATGCCGAAACTTTGTCAATTTTTGCGGTTGCAATTGCTGAACCTGCCGAGCGAAAATCAGGCGTAATTAGAAAAGTTATTGAGCCTTTTTCGCAGTTTGAAAAAGAGTATAATTTTAATCATAAAACAGAAATATCAAAAAGTATAGCGGATAAAAAAATCCTTGCAAAAAAACTTGCAACAGCCGAAAAAGACGGCAATGACGATGAACTCATTGACGCACAGACCGCTTTTGACAATTTTGAAGAAGTATTTCCGCTGTCGCTTTTGAGCGACGATACAACGCCTGAGGCAATAGTTGTGAAGATGAAAAATCAAGGCGAACGCACAATTGTAACAGCGTCCGAGGGCGGTTTTTTCAAGAGAATTAAAGGCAGATATACTCCAAACGGTGACGATAAAGAAATTTATCTCAAAGCACATTCGGGCGACAGACACTCGGTTGACAGAATTGGAAGACCGTCAAATGTCCTTGAAAATCCTGCAATTTCAATCATAATGACCGCTCAAAAATGCGTTATTGAGGACTTTATAAATACAACAGAAATGAACGACACGGGGATGACCGCAAGATTTCTTTACGCATTTTGTGAGGAAAAAGCAGGTAACGGCAGAAGTCCGACAAGACAAAATTCGCTCGAATATTTTGAGTATATTTTTAGTTTGTACAGCGAAGTGATTAAATTTGCACTAAAAAATACCGTTGACAACAAAGAAATTCTCAAAATAGAGTTATCTCCCGAGGCTTTTAATTTTGCTTGCAATTATTTTTATGCTTGTGAAAAACGCATAAAAGAGGGTTCGCCGAACGCTAAAAACTGGAACGGTAAAGCCTTTGGTTTGGCGATAAGAATAGCGGGGCTTTTTCATTGCTTTGAATGTTTTGAAAAAAACATCGAACCGTCATCGGTTAAAATCAGCGAGTTAAATATGATAAATTCGGCATATATAGTTGACTGTTTTGCTGTCCACACTGAAAAGATTTTTTCACCATCGGACAAGCAGAATCAAGACGCTATATATCTTTTGGGGCGTATTCGTCAAGAAATGAAGAACCGCAAAAGCAATGCACCGTTCTCAAAAACTGAAATCATCAGGCTCACTCACGGGCGTTTTAAGAATGCCGAGGCTTTAATTCCTGCACTTTCAGTCCTCGAAGATTACGGATATATTACGACAAATTTTCTCCAAACTGGCGGTCGTCCGACTGAAAGAATTGAGATAAATCCTAACTTTATGAGTTGTGCTTAATTGCAAACTTTATTTACTTTATTTACGCTTTTCTTGTCAATATAAAAGAAAATGGCTCATTTCCTTGTGCAATTTATATATTGGCTCAATATATATTTGTAGATATTGACTGTTTTTTGAAGTTTTAACTTTGGCTCATCGTTGAAACTTCTGAAAATAAAAATTATAGAGAATATATAAAGGCAAATTCTATTTTATTAAAAAATCGAAAATGACTGTATATTCGCAAAGTAAAATAAGTAAGAAAAGCGTAAAAAAAGTTAAAAAAGGGTATATTTTGTTCGACAACGCAATAACTGCCTCTATTCTCTTTTCAGAAGTAAAAAATTCAAATAAAAATTAAAGGAGTAAAAAATGAGCAAGAATAACGAAGTAAAATTGGTCGGAAGATTAGTCGCAGACCCTGATTTCAGGCTTTCGCAAAATGGGTTACATTGGTGCAGTTTTAGGCTTGCGGTCAACAATTACAACCCTAATACCAAAGAAAATACAGCGGATTTTTTCAATATTGTCGCATACCGTGAACTCGCACAGTTTGTAAGTGCAACGTTCAAAAAAGGCAATGCAATCGTGATTATCGGCAAAATTAAAAACAATGAATATACCGATAAAAATGGCGTTAAACAGCATTCCGCCTCGATAGTTGCAGACAATATTTACTCCGATACTCAAAAAGATTTTAACAGGCAAAACAAAGAAAATAATCCACATCAAATCAATAATAATACGACAAATTACGGATATAATCAACCCCAAAACAACGGCTATCAGCAACCAAATCAAGGGTATTATAAGCAATCCAATTACAATTATCAGACAAATAATGATACTCATCAGACCTAATATAATCCAAATAATTGGAATAATTAAAATAATAAATTTTATGCTCGGACGAAAATCGTACCGAAGAGAAAGAGGCTAAAAATGAAAAAAATCGCGTTTTACAACCACAAAGGCGGTGTTGGCAAGACCACATCAGTTATTAATGTTGCGTATTTCCTGCAAAAGAAAGGCTTTAAAACCCTTGTCGTGGACTGCGATAGTCAGAAAAATTGCCTTGGATTTTTCGCGGCTCACACAAAATTAGAAAACCTTTTTTGTACGAGTTTTAAGCAATATTTTCAGCCCGATTTGAGCGAAAATTATGAATATATTCTGTTTGATTTGCCGCCTGCGATGACGGATGAAGTCAAAGAAATCATTAAAATTTCTGATTTAGTTTACGTCCCTGTGAAGCTCGGAGCGTACGAAATTAAGGGGCTTACGGACGTTACAAACGAAATTCAAAAGCAAGGTACTAAACTCGGCGGAGTGTTCGTCACGATGTTCAGGAACGGCAATAAATCGGACATTACGAACCTTGAAAATGTCAAAAAAATACTGAATAAAACGCTGATTAAAACCGTTATTCCAAATTCAGACGCTGTTATGAACAGTCAAATCGAAGAGATGTTTATCGAGGAATATTTGGATTTTAAGCGGCTTCCGAACACTCCAACACAGCGAAAAATCGTAACGGCATACGAAAATTTAACTCAAAAAATTATTGACGGAGGCGACAAAAAATGAGCATGTTTGACGATTTAAAAAAGGCGAAAGCGGACTTATTTTCGGACAATATCGAGATGATTGACGTTGACGAACTCCACGCTTCGGAGGATAATATTTTTGATATTGTGCGAATTGACGAGTTTGCACAAACGATTCTCGGTCAAGGCGGTGTCAAGGAAAACCTCATTGTTAAGCCAATTGTGGGCGATGAAGACGGCGGTTACGAGATTATCAGTGGTCACAGGCGGTTTGAGGCAATTAAATTTTTGCTCGAAAAAGGCGAAAATGTTTCGCGGCTTTTGCCCTGTTTAATTGCAAATTATGAGGACGAAAACGACAAAAAACTTGATATTATTCTGATGAATATTTCGACAAGAATTATCACGGACGCGGAGATGTGGCGAGCGTATGAAATTCTCAACGAGATTTTGCAGGATAAGAAAAAACATGGTGAGAAATTTGGGAAAATTCAAAAGAAACTTGCTGAGCTTATGGGCGTTTCGGTTGCACAAATGGCAAAAATACAGAAAGTTGACCATAACGCCATTCAACCTATAAAAAAAGCAATTGAAAGTGGTGATGTTACAATTCATACAGCTAGTAAAATTGCAAATTTAGATGAAAATGAACAGCAAAATCTTGTTGAAAACACTGAATTATCCTCTATACAAGCAAAAGATATTGAGAAAATTCTTGAAGATAAAAAAGGTACTACTAATAGTACCTTTTCAGA
>BNZF01000084.1 GCA_026000865.1 Clostridia bacterium | reverse complement strand
CCTCTAACAGTATACTATACTGTTAGACTATCTGCCAATTCCAAATAATCCCAACACAAAACAAAAAAGCATATAAAAATATGCTTTTTTGTTTACATATTATGCGAGTAATGGGACTTGAACCCATACGTCAAAGACACACGCCCCTCAAACCTCTAACAGTATACTATACTGTTAGACTATCTGCCAATTCCAAATAATCCCAACACGAAACAAAAAAGCATATAAAAATATGCTTTTTTTGTTACATATTATGCGAGTAATGGGACTTGAACCCATACGTCAAAGACACACGCCCCTCAAACGTGCCTGTCTGCCAGTTCCAGCACACTCGCATTTTACTATTCTTTTCGCCACTCAAACCTCTAACAGTATACTATACTGTTAGACTGTCTGCCAGTTCCAACACACTCGCAAGTTCTAACTCACTCACAAAACCCGCAACTTTACTAGGCATTTATCTATTTTCCCAGGTCGTTGCCAACCAAGTATTTTCGACGCAATCGAGCTTAACTTCTGTGTTCGGAATGGGAACAGGTGGGACCTCGACGCAATAAACACCTAATAAAACTGCGGGTATAAGGGATATTTACAATACCCTGAAAATTGAATAAAGAAGAGATTACTTGTGACAAATTTAGCAGTGATGAAATAACACTGCGGGTACTACTTTTCAACGTACACTTTTCTCTAAATGTTTCAACTAACTGAATGTATTGTAGGACATTCTGCTGTTGAAATTGAAACTTTCGTTCCAACTTTTAGGAAAAGCCCTCGACCTATTAGTACTGCCAAGCTAAACATATCACTATGCTTACACACGCAGCCTATCAACCTTGTAGTCTTCAAGGGGTCTTACTCCATTAAAGGATGGGAAATCTTATCTTACGGGCGGTTTCAAGCTTAGATGCTTTCAGCTTTTATCCGTTCCGCACTTAGCTGCTCAGCCGTGCCTTTGGCAAGACAACTGATACACCAGAGGTGCGTCCATCCCGGTCCTCTCGTACTAAGGACAGCTCCGTTCAAATTTCCTACGCCCACGACAGATAGGGACCGAACTGTCTCACGACGTTCTGAACCCAGCTCGCGTACCGCTTTAATTGGCGAACAGCCAAACCCTTGGGACCGAATTCAGCCCCAGGATGCGATGAGCCGACATCGAGGTGCCAAACCTCCCCGTCGATGTGGACTCTTGGGGGAGATCAGCCTGTTATCCCCAGGGTAGCTTTTATCCGTTGAGCGACGGCAATTCCACTCTCATTTACCGCCGGATCACTAACTCCAACTTTCGTTACTGCTCGAACCGTCATTCTCGCAGTTAGTCCTACTTATGCGTTTGCACTCAGAGGCACGGTTTCCGTCCGTGCTGAGTAGAACTTTGAGCGCCTCCGTTACTCTTTTGGAGGCGACCGCCCCAGTCAAACTGCCCACCTAACACTGTCCCCCGACTCGATTCAGAGCCGCAGGTTAGAAATCCAGCACATAAAGAGCGGTATCCCAAGGTTGACTCCATACAAGCTGACGCCCATACTTCCTAGTCTCCCGCCTATCCTGTACATCACATACCGAATTCCAATATTAAGCTACAGTGAAGCTCCATGGGGTCTTTCCGTCTAGTCGCGGGTAACCGGCATCTTCACCGGTACTACAATTTCGCCGGGCGGGCTGTCGAGACAGTGCCCAAATCATTACACCATTCGTGCGGGTCAGAACTTACCTGACAAGGAATTTCGCTACCTTAGGACCGTTATAGTTACGGCCGCCGTTTACCGGGGCTTCAATTCAGAGCTTGCACCCCTCCTCTTAACCTTCCGGCACCGGGCAGGTGTCACCCCATATACGTCATCTTTCGATTTAGCATAGAGCTGTGTTTTTGCTAAACAGTTGCTTGGGCCTATTCTCTGCGGCTGACTCGCATCAGCACCCCTTCTCCCGAAGTTACGGGGTCAACTTGCCGAGTTCCTTAACAACCCTTCTCCCGCTGGCCTTAGAATCTTCTTCCTGTCTACCTGTGTCGGTTTGCGGTACGGGTACCTTATTATTCCATCAAGCTTTTCTCGCCTTCCTCCAAGTCTACATCAGCCTTACGACCTTACTTACGAACGAGGGTTACCAACACCTCGCTAAACCCTTTGAAAGTGTCCCTTGACTTAAATTTCGGTAGCCACGGAATTTCTACCGTGTGTGCATCGACTACGCCTTTCGGCCTCGCCTTAGCTCCCGGCTTACTGGAAGCGGACGAACCTGCCTCCCAAAACCTTAGACTTTCGGCCATTATGATTCTCACATAATTCTCGCTACTTATTCCGGCATTCTCACTCGTATACAGTCCACCACTCCTTACGGTATGACTTCACCCCGTATACGACGCTCCCCTACCCGTCGGATAGTTGAAAGTTGACAGTTTAAAGTTAATAGTTTTTACTGCGAGCATTCTTTACAATGGTCACCAACATCTTAATTAATTCATCGCAATCATTTCGCATGCTTAAATATGTTTTCTCATCTAAATAATGAGTTTCATAGAGCAATTCCAACCAATATACGGTTTCATTTGCTTCTTTTAAGGATATGCTCATTTTTGCGGTAAACTCTTTATGACTTTGACCATTTATTGCCTCGCAAATATTGGCACCTATTGCTGTCCGCTTCGTATTACTTGCGATGCTAAATCATACATCTTGTATTTTTGCAACAAATATTAATGCATATTTACAACTCTTATCGCAAATTTCTTTGCTTTTTCATACGCTATACTATACGACATCTCAGTTCACCATTCCAACTATACACTTTACACTATACACTTTCAACTAACCGACGCCCGAGTTTCGGTATTGATTTTAGCCCCGTTGAATTTTCGGCGCAGAGTCACTCGACCAGTGAGCTATTACGCACTCTTTTAATGAGTGGCTGCTTCTAAGCCAACATCCTGGTTGTCTACGCAACTCCACATCCTTCTCCACTTAAATCAATTTTGGGACCTTAACTGCGGGTCTGGGCTGTTTCCCTTTCGACTATGAAACTTATCTCACACAGTCTGACTGCCGAGAAACAATTTTTTGGCATTCTGAGTTTGATAGAGTTCAGTAACCTCTCGGCCCCTAGCTCATTCAGTGCTTTACCTCCAAAAATCTTATCTCGACGCTAGCCCTAAAGCTATTTCGGGGAGAACCAGCTATATCCCAGTTCGATTGGAATTTCTCCGCTATCCTCATCTCATCCGCTACTATTTCAACAGGAGTCGGTTCGGTCCTCCACAAAGTCTTACCTTTGCTTCAACCTGGACAAGGATAGGTCACCGGGTTTCGGGTCTATCACACGCTACTTATCGCCCTTTTAAGACTTGCTCTCGCTTCGGCTCCGTTACTTAATAACTTAACCTTGCAACGCGTGATAACTCGCCGGACCATTCTACAATAGGTACCTAATCGAGCACATAAGGCTCTCTCAGTGCTTGTAAATACAGAGTTTCAGGTTCTTTTCACTCCCCTCCCGGGGTTCTTTTCACCTTTCCTTCACAGTACTATTCACTATCGGTCATATAGGAGTATTTAGGCTTGGAGGGTGGTCCCCCCATCTTCCCACCGGATTTCACGTGTCCGGCGGTACTCTTCGACAACGTCACTCGACTTTTCACTTACTGGACTCTCACCATCTTCGGTATGTCTTCCCATACATTTCAATTAAGTCTCATGAATCGTTTGATGTCACGGCCTCTTCCAATTTCGCTCGCCACTACTTTCGGAATCTCGGTTGATTTCTTTTCCTCGCCCTACTTAGATGTTTCAGTTCAGGCGGTTCCCCTCATATACCTATTTTATTCAGTATATGATACGTATGAATTACCACACGTGGATTGCTCCATTCGGAAATCTGCGGGTCATAGCGTACTTACCGCTAACCGCAGCTTATCGCAGTTAATCGCGTCCTTCATCGGCTCTATATGCCAAGGCATTCTCTCTGCACTCTTATTAGCTTTACCTAATTTGCATTTAGTCCTTATTTGCTGTATTCCCTTAGCTCTTTTTGACATTTATCTTGCTCATCAATTTCCGTGTTGCCACAAAAACCGCCTCGCTCAACTCACATCTTGCTTAGTTAATACTTTAATAAGTTTGAAAAAATGTTCGTTAAAAATTGTTTTC
>BNZF01000083.1 GCA_026000865.1 Clostridia bacterium | reverse complement strand
AAATAACGCTGTCAATGTCTGATCTACCTCTGATAATTCGGCTTAGTGTAGCCGATTTACAGTCAGAAACAATCTCAGTATACACTTTTCCATCGCGTTTATAAAGTCCGAAAACAATGATTTTTGAATCCGCTCCTCGACCACGTTTTCCTTTAATTCGGCGTGAACCGAAGTAGCTCTCGTCAACTTCAAACTCTTCTTTTTCAGGCTCGATTGGCGAATTTTCTGTACTATATTCAAAAATACGGAACCTCATTTTTGAATATAATGCAGTCACCGTGTTGCGATGAAGTCCAACCAATTCTGCGGTTTGTAATGCAGTCAAATCAAGTGCAAAATGGCGGACAATTTGCCTGAATTTTGCCTCCGAAATTTTTGAATGATAAATATATTTGTTTTTCATTGTCCTGCCTCCGATAACAGTATATCATTGTTCTGTTATCTGTGCAAGACCCTAATTTATTTGAGAAAGAATATGGTTTTTGGGTAATCTGTATTCTATTAATATCAACATTTTACTATCTAATTTCTCAATTAGTGTTTAGTGGCAGTATAGGTCAAAAAAAACTTGGGTTGAAAGTAATTATTCAAAAAGATAAAAAATCTTATGTGTTTTTTGTCATAATAAGATGTGTTTTGAAATCTTTTCTGCCTTATTTATTATTTATTCCTTGTATTACAATCTTCTTTACAAAAAAGAAACAGCCATTATATGACATGATTTGTAAGTCTGTTGTTATAGAAAACTAAAAAATAAACCACGCCTCTGATGAGGCGTGGTGCATGCTGGGCGGTGACAAAATGAAAAAAATGTTAATTCTAATTCATATGCGGTTGGGTTATTAAATGCTGCGGGTATTAATGATTTAGGTGGAACGAAATATAATGTTCCTGGGTATGAATACCCCGTACCCTTTTATTATTTTGGTAAGTGAGGGATAATATGAAAAAGAACAAAAGAAAATTAAAAATCATACTGTTGATTATTACTTTTATAATAATGATACTTATAATTTATGTAATAATTAACCCTTATTGTCTTTCTGATAAATTTGTTGTTAAATATATTTCAATACGAATACCAGTTGGAACTAATATTGAGAAAGTAAAGAGTAAAATCTCAGATAAAAAACATTGGGAAATTGAAAAAACAGAATTAAAACATGGCTTAATGTTTACTAAAACTGGGTATCCGTTAAAGAGCGATTACGGATTTTCTAATGAATATGTTGGCAAAAAATTTATTTATGTCCAGTTGGCTGAATATAACCTTCCATTTAATACAATTGTTTTTGCTTTTTTCGTTTTTGATGAAAACGATAAGTTAATTAGAATTGTTATTGATAGAGAAGTTGATGCTCCTTAAAAACACAACACCACGCCTCTAAATGAGGCGTGGTAGCATATGGAGGAAAATATGAGTTATGCAGAAGAAGCACGTTGTTTTTTTGGGTATTTAGTTATGAGAAATATATTAAAAGGTATTATCTTGTTTATAAACTGTATAGGATCTTGACTAGAACAGCGGTGAATTTCTAAACATTTTGAGCAAAAATTTATACAAATCAATGTCACGATTATTAAATCTAAACTCAGTTTCTTTCAGATAAATAATGAATTTTTCCTTTGGTATGCCTTTAAATTTGACGAGCCGATGCTTAGCATAACCCTAAAAACTATCTGCCATTGATATGGTTTCCGTTACCTTTCGAGAACTCATTGTCGCTATGGTTAACTCTAAAATGTTTTTCAAAACCCCCGTCAACTAAACCGTCATAACCACGTCAACCATCACTATAAATAACGCTGTCAATATCAGCACGACCTCTTATTATTTGGCTTAGTGTAGCCGATTTACAGTCAGAAACAATCTCAGTATACACTTTTCCGTCGCGTTTGTAAAGTCAGAAAACAATGATTTTTGAGCCCGCACCTCGACCACGTTTTCCTTTAACTCGGCGTGGACCGAAGTAGCTTTCGTCGACTTCAAACTCTTCTTTTTCAGGCAGAATTGGCGATGTTTTTTCACAAATTTCTAAAATTCTAAAACGCAATTTTTCGTAAATTTTGTTAACTGTGTTTCTTGATATAAATGTTAAATTCGCCGTGTCCGTAGCAGTTAAATCAGTTGCAAAAAGCCTTAAAATTTCGCGAAATTTTCGCTCAGAAATTTTCGTATGATAGTAATACTTGTTTTTCATAGTTTTGACCTCACTTCGTAGTCTATCATACTACTCTGTTCTAGTCAAGACCCTTAATTTTATTTCTGTTACAAAATTAAATTCGGATAAGAGTGAATCCATAGAAAAAATAAGAATTGGAAAAGGTTCTGAAGCTTTTTGAAAAACTTATATCTTTTCAATGGCAGAAATTATTCTCAATGGCAGAAATTATTCTCAATGGCAGAAATTATTCAAATGTCTTTGCTTGGGAACCTAATGAAGAACAGTGGTGGATAACTGGATTTAGTCCTACTGACAGCGAACCTATTAGTGGTGAATTGACTACAATCGGAACAATTGACTTTTCTGGACATTTGGATTTGTTCAATATGGCAAAAAGTAATTTTAACATTTCAGAAAATGATGATTTTCGTCAGAATATTGTTATTGATGATAGTGATAATACTGTTTGGATTATATGGGATATGGTGGTGTAGATGAAAAGAATATTTATTGCTTTATGTACTTTGTTTTTTATGTTTCTTTTCACGAGTTGCAATATTGATGATTTTGTTAAAGATAATAATACAAAGGAAAATATTCCAAGTCAAAGGTTATATGAACCTGATTGTGAGGAAATTATTCGATGTTTTAATGAACGCGATGTGGAAGGATTGAAACTTTTTCTAAATCCTGAAGTAGCTCACAAATATGATGTTGAAACACAAATTAAAGAGGCATTTGAACTCATTAGTAGTGACATTGTAGAGTATGAAATTGGAACACGCAAAATAAGTGGAGATTCATTTAGAAATGGAAAAATTGGTATCGTTCTGCCACAAAACGTATTAAAAATATAAAATTAAAGGGTTCTGATGACAATTTTCAAATTGCAATTAGTTATTATTCCGCATATGATGACAATCCAAATGCAATTGGAACTAAGTTTATTTCCGTTGAGAAATTGAGCTTTGATAGAAAGAAATTAGAACAAGTAGCACATATCGGTCAACCTCCTAAGGGGTTATGATGTAATAAAATTTGCTATATACTCTATTTGGGATATGGTGGTATAGTATGAAGAAAATATTTACTATAATGTTATGTTTATCATTATTTATTTTTGTAGGTTGTGATATGAGTGATATTATTGAAAAATCACAACCTGATAATGGAACAAATACAAACTTAGAAAACAAATTATATAGGCCAAATTGTGAGGAAGTTATTCGATGTTTTAACGAAAGAGATAGTGAGGGATTAAAAAAGATAATAAATCCAAAGTTTGTGGATGCAACGACTATCAAAAATATTGAAGAGGCTTTTACTCTTATAAATGGTGATATAATATCTTATAAAATTCGTGCTGCTACAATTAGTTCTGATTCATTTAGGGATGGTAAAGTAGTTTATAGGTATGCTACTCAAGCTATTGATGATATAAGTATTAATAATAGTGACAGAAATTTTGCAGTATATATTAACTATACTTCGGCTGATAAAGAAAAACCCGATTACGTTGGAACTTCTAGAATTAAGGTTGTAATGTATAAATTTGGAACAAAGTATTCAGAAACAAGAATAACAATTGGGGAAAAATTGCCAGATTGATTTTGAAATATTTATAAAAATAATAAGGCGGTAAAAATCCGCCATACATACTGTTTGGATTATATGGGATATGGTGGTATAGTATGAAGAAAATCATTAAACCTTGCTATTCCAAATGTTCCTCTTTCAAAAGCACAAAAAGAAATTCTTGATGAATTTATTAATTTAAATTCAAGTGAATTTGATATTGTCATTACGATTGTTGATTAATGGAGGTATAGCATTATGGCGAACATTCAGTACCCGTACCAATAGCCTAAAATCGCTTTAAGAGGGTATTAAAATGGGCGATAATGAACATTGTTTCGGCGCAATCGGTCGAGATTTCGTAATCCTTTGAAAGCCTGTGCGAATTATTCACCCAAGCAAAAGTTCGCTCGACGACCCAGC
>BNZF01000082.1 GCA_026000865.1 Clostridia bacterium | reverse complement strand
AATGTCTGCCGTAAGGCAGACACCACACCTATTAACTCTTACTTATTAACTATTAACTTGCGAAGCACAGCGGGTGTTACCCGCCGCGTGAGTTAGCTGACCATAAAGTTAAAACTATAACGCGAAATGCAGGCGGGCGTTGCCCGCCACGAAAGTGAACTTATTGGTTTAGTTAAACTATGACGCGAAAATGTCCGCCGTAAGGCGGACACCACACCTATTAACTCTTATTTATTAACTATTAACTTGCGAAGCACAGCGGGTGCTACCCGCCGCGAAAGTGAACTTATTGGTTTAGTTAAACTATGACGCGAAAATGTCCGCCGTAAGGCGGACACCACACCTATTAACTCTTACTTATTAACTATTAACTTGCGAAGCACAGCGCGTAATCCATATCTCCTGCGATTTTCGCGTCAATATATCCCGCTCTTGCCATTTCAAAGAGGATTTTCATTGTGTCATCGTGGGAACGGGCATTGTGATAGGGGCGAGCCTCGCTGACTGCTTGATAAATATCAAGGCAAGCCATTAGTCTTGAATTGAAATCGAGTTGATTTGCGTTTTTGTTGAAAGGGTACCCTGTGCCGTCGAGTTTTTCGTGGTGGTTGGACGCCCAATTTTTTATGTCACTAAAACCATCTAAATTATCTAATAATTGGAATGTCAGAAGAGCGTGATTTTTAATTAATATAAACTCTTCATTTGTGAGTTTGCCAGGCTTTTCGAGTATTCCCGAGGGGACACCGAGTTTGCCAAGGTCGTGAATCGCCGCAGCAAGATATAGTCTTGATTTTGTGCTTTTGTCATAATGATAAAAATCTGACATAATCTGTGATTTTTTAGCGATGCCGCTACTGTGACGTGCAGTAAAAGTTGATTTAGCATCAATTATTTTTATCAAAAATTTTGCAACACCCTCTGTTTCATCATCAGGCACTTCCCAAGCGGGAATGTATTTTTGCCAAGCAGTATCGATATTTTCATTTTTGAGTTCGTCAATATATTTATCCAAAACTTTTTCGAGCAAGTTTTGAGCCTTTTCTGAAAACCTGTTTTTGAAGTCAAGAGGCACTAAACCATTAGAAAAATCATATTCAACGTCAAGTCTGTCGGCGATACCAATCAGCTCAGCCTTAAATGGATATTCACCAGATTTTTTGCCAAAATATCCCGAACCATCCGCGTTTTCGTGGTGATAGAGTATAAAGCCGTCAATACTGCTTTTAAACGGCAACATTTTAACATTTTTTTGTCCGATAACGCAATGACCTTTTTGGTTCTCTTCGTGCAAAGATAACCATTCTGTTAAAGAACTGTCATGAAGCAAAGCACAAGTCGAAAATGCTGTTAATTCATTATCGTCAAAACCCAATTCACGACCCATTAGTCCGCAAATCACAGCAACACGCTTTGCGTGATTGTCTGCCGAACCAACAATATCTTTTTCGACTAAATCTAAACCTTTTGAAATTGTTGAAAGTAATAAATCAATTCGCATATCATTTACTCCATTGGAAGTTTTTTGTCGGCTAACGCCGACAGTTAGATAGTTAATAGGTAATAGTTAATAAGTGTGGTGTCCGCCTTCGGCGGACGTTTTTTATTTCTCACAACGTTTTCAATACTTATTATTCTGACTGCTCTTCTTTTAATTTAAACCTCTTGCAGCCGTGCTGGCTTTAGCGTAAATCATCGCAATCACAGAATGTCTATAGACCCGCAAAACGCGACAGTAAAATAATCGTATACTATTTACCTGTTCATTATTCACGGTTACCTATTACCTATACTGCTTATATTATCATATTTTTGGGAAATGTCAACGATTTTTGCGTTGACAGCAAATATTTATATGATATAATGACGTTGTATAAATTTTTTTGTAATATCGGAGGTAAAAATGTTAAAAACCAACATAAAGAAGTTCGTTAAAAATATTTTAGGATTTTCACTCATTTTAATAATTTTAGGGGCGTTTGCCGTTACGCATAAATCGTCTGATATTGTTATCAATGCGGCTGAAACTGGTGTCTATAATGGTTTTGAATACTTAATTGCAAACTCAAAAGTTACTATTACAAAATATACAAACGATATTGAAACAGAATTAGTTATTCCAGATAAAATTAAAGGTTACCCTGTTACAATAATTGGTGAGTGGGCGTTTTCCGATTGCAGAAATCTTACAATAATTGTAATACCTGATAGCGTGACAATTATTGGTGATAGTGCTTTTAGCCAGTGCTCTGCACTTAAAAGTATTATAATTCCCAATAGCGTAACAAGTATTGGAAGTGGTGCGTTTTTTAACTGCTACTCTCTTGAAGATGTTTCACTTCCTGATAGCTTAATATATATTTATTCTCATGTTTTTCTGAATGTACTTCTCTTGTAAAAATTGTAATCCCCAAGAATGTAATAGATATTGGTGACGGAGCTTTTATCAATTGCACATCGCTGACATCTATCAAAGTTGATAGCAATAATAAATATTTTTGCGACATTAACGGCGTTCTCTTTAACAAAGAAGGTACAGATTTAATGCAATATCCAATTGGCAAAAAACAAGCGGAATATACAGCACCAAATGGGGTGACAAGTATTGGTAATTATGCTTTTTTAGACTGCCCTGTTCTTGAAAAAATAGTACTCCCTAACGGTTTAACTACTATTGGTGATACTCTTTTGTAGGCTGTTCAGCTCTCAAAAGCATTGTACTCCCAAACAGCTTAACAAATGTTGGAATGTTTGCCTTTGGTCGTTGCACCTCTCTTGATAATGTGATTATTCCAAACAAATTAACTTCTATTAGTCAAAGTATGTTTAATTCCTGTTTGTCTCTTAAAAACATCACTATTCCTAATAGTGTAACACGTATTGAAAATGATGCGTTTTCAGACTGCACGTCTCTGACAAATATCACTCTTCCAGAAAATTTAATTTATTTAGGCGGTGAAGTGTTTTGGGGGTGCACCTCTCTTAAAAAAGTGAACATCACAATAGAGGTTATAGGTGCTTATGCGTTTAACAGTACAGCGATTGAGAACATAAACATTCCAAGTACTGTGAAAGAAATAGGTCATTCGGCATTTGCCTATTGCCTCAATCTTAAAAATGTAAATATCCAAAACGGCGTGGAAATTATTTATGATTATGCGTTTGCAAATTGTGAGAATTTGTCAAGCATAACAATTTCCGAGAGTGTGACTAATATTGGTGAGGGCGCATTTAGAGCCTGCGGACAACTCACTATTTACGGCTACAAAGGCTCATATGCCGAAACATATGCGAACAACAACAAAATACCTTTTAAAGTTAAATATGACTTTAATGATGACGATAATTTCGGCGTTTCGGATTTAGTTGTAATGTATAAATATTTTAATCAGAGAAATACTCCGAAAGAAATTATTAGAGAATTTGATGTAAACAACGATAATGTAATTAGTGTTATCGACATTTCTCTATTGAAAAGATTATTTTTGAAAGATGTTATTTGATTTTTAGATATTTCACGGCTTGTTTATACAAATAGGCAATAAAAAAGAGAGGTTGTCAATGGAAACTAATTTTTATTTACCAGGGTTATCGGTAAAATTTTGGTTGAATTATCTTTTTATAAAAATGTTGAAACAATACCCCGAGAGGTTTCGCGAGGGTGTTAAAATCGGT
Organism: Clostridia bacterium; assembly: GCA_026000865.1. Taxonomy (GTDB): domain Bacteria; phylum Bacillota; class Clostridia; order Oscillospirales; family Ruminococcaceae; genus BNZF01. The sequence goes on along the minus strand of BNZF01000082.1, from coordinate 619 downwards.
GCGGTTTACGGTGATTTTCCGACTGCACTTTGGAATGGTGGACGTGCCGAGGGTGGAGTTACAGAAGAACGCTTTGCACGTGAAGTTGTGAAACGTTTCAATGATTTGGGCGTGCCTGTTCGCTATACTTTTACCAATCCGCTGTTGGAAGAGCGTCATCTTTCTGACAAATGGTGTAATTTATGTTTAGAAATTGCCGATAACGGAATGAACGAAGTGACTGTTTTTTCTCCCATTTTAGAGGAATATATTCGTAAAAATTATCCGTCATATAAATTCATTTCTTCAACTTGTAAAGAAATCAGAACGATTGATGGGGTTATTTCGGAGCTTGAAAGCGACTATAAAATGGTAGTTTTAGACTATAATCTTAACAATAAATTTGAAGAACTTGAACAAATTCCGCAACATTTGCGTGAGCGATGTGAGATTTTAGTCAATGCGTGTTGTATTCCAAATTGTCCGCGAAGAGGTGAACATTACCGTTCTATCGGACAATCCGCCATTGACTATTATGACCATATAAATCTTGGGAAATCTTTCAAAAAATCTGAGTTTGATTGTGTTTACGGCAATGATAATATTATATATACAATTCAAAATTATTCAACTTATGTTT
>BNZF01000081.1 GCA_026000865.1 Clostridia bacterium | reverse complement strand
GCGAGGGAGCGTGACAAAGGCACGCTCGAAATTACGTATGCAACAAGTTTCGGCGTGTTACACACGCACTCGGCGTATACGCCGAGTATTGAAATTTGCAAGCAAATTTCAATCGAAACGGTTATAACCTATCTTTTTTTGTATTACTCTAACATCAAAAAAGAAAGACGGGCATAAGCTGGTCGTAACCTTAGCCACGAACAAGTGCATATTTTTCACACAGTGTATCTTTTTCATCGTCTAAGAAGCAACAAATCTATTTTACCTTACCCCTTTCAAAATAAACAACAATATCTTCAAGTGTTGGTTTATCTGTTAACACATCGGACGGCAATCCGCCTATTAAACTGCACGACATAAGCTGGTCATAACCTCCGCCACGAACAAGTACATATTTTTCACACAGTGTATCTTTTTCATCATCTAACACGATTTTACCATTAGAAATAAAAATAATGCGGTCTGCAATTTTCTCCAAATCACTGGTTATGTGTGTAGAAAAAAATATTGTGCGACTCTCGTCAAGCAGATATTCTCGCATTAGGTCGAGTATTTCCTCTCGAACCACAGGGTCAAGCCCACCCGTTGGCTCATCAAGCAAAAGTAATTTTGCATCGTGTGCCATTGCCGCCGCCATACCGAGTTTCATTTTCATTCCGCGTGAAAATTCTTTAAATTTCTTGCGTTCAGGTAGTTGAAACAATTCGAGATATTTTCGCCAATCGTCACCACTCCAACGGCGATAATAAGGTCGTAAAGCTTTTTCTATATCAACCGCTGTCCAGTCCTCTTGATAATATGGTTGGTCAAGCAATACTCCGAGTTCTTCTTTGACAGAAATATCGCCAAGAGGCTTGCCGAGTATCTTCACATTACCACCGTCAGAGATGGTCATGCCAAGCAAACATTTTAGCGTGGTTGTTTTCCCCGCACCATTGCGTCCGATAAATCCGCAGGCATAACCCGATGGTATTGTAAAACTCACATCGAGCGACAAGCCCTTATATGATTTGCGTAGGTTTTTAACTTCAATCGCATTCATTAAATTTGTCCTCCAATTTTTGTAATAATTCTGCGAGCGACAGTCCCGCTGCCTTTCCTTTAATAACTGCGTTTGAAAGGCTGGCATCAATATCGTTGATATATTGTTTGCGAACAATCTCCTTTGGCAAGGCGTTTACAAAACATCCACGTCCTTGCACAGTTGAAATTAGCCCCTCATTTTCCAAATCCGCATATGCTCGTGTCGTTGTGATAATGCTGACTTTTAGGTCACGTGCCAGCATACGCATTGACGGAAGCGTTTCACCGTCTTTAAGTTCGCCAGAAATAATCCGCTTTTTTATTTGCTCTTTTATTTGTTCATATGCAGGAATTGACGATTGCAGAGAAACAGCAAAATTCAACATCATCACCTCGCATTTATTTATATACTGTTTATATTAATAATATACAGTATGATGATATAAATGTCAACAAGTTAATTATGAATTTTTTGTGAATAATGTTTTTGTGGGGGAACCTCTAGAAATTTAAGCAAAAATTTATATAAATTTTCGTCACTATGATTGAAATGAAGCTAAGTTTCTTTCAAATGAATATTAGACTTCCTCGCCGTACGGCGAGACCCCCGACATATATATGTTAAGTCGCATTTTATGAGTTTAAAAAGGAATACATACCTTCAACTTTAAATTTTTAACTATCCTCTATCCGATGATGGTTGCAAGTAAATAAGGCTAAAAAAGTTGCAGTGGCTGATAGAAGGTGCAATGATTAAAAATTGCAAAGGTGACTATTGCTACTCAAAGGAAAAAATAAAAATATCACAAATAATTATGAGTGAAGAAACTGGTAGAGTAAAAAAATTGCTGTGAAATTTTTAAAAAAGTCTTGACATTTTTTTAAAACGTGATAAAATAATAGCAATCACAAAAAATAATTTTATTCATGTACATTGTAGTTATAATCATAATATTGAATTTTCAACATAATTTTTTTTAAAATATATGCCTGATATTTTAGCTGATGACGAAAAGTGTTATTCTTATGACCAAACACAATGAATTTAAGGTAATATAAAAGAATTTTCCGATAATTTTAAACATGGAAATCTAATTTAATATCATTATTGATTATGAAATCAATTGTCCAAAATGTATAGTTCATCGTGATATTAAATAAGAGGAAATATTGAACCTGAACTTACTTTTTATAGTTTTTTTGTAAGTGATGGGCCCCCGCCCCGCCCTTTCTATTTATAGTCCAAAGAGTGGACCCTAAAAAATCATGAGTTGAAGAAACAGGTCTAATGAACAATGACTAAAGTAATAACTAGCACATTAAAGTATCCATTACAAAAAAAATATAAGGAGGAAATTAAATAATGCGTGACAAGATTTTCATCAGCTATTCACAAAAAGACAATAGGTTCCGTGAGCGATTAGAGGTGCATTTAAAAGCAATAACAGATAAAGAATCTTTTTGGTCGGATAAAAGAGTTGAGTCTGGCGATGAGTGGAAAACAAAAATCTATTCTGCAGTGGAAGAATCGGCTGTTGCGATTCTCCTTGTTTCTGCTGATTTTATGGCATCAGACTTTATTCAAAATGTTGAATTGCCAGCATTACTTAATGCAGAAAAAGAAGATGGAATTATTATCATTCCTATTATGCTTTATGACTGCAATTATGGAGAATTGACGAAATATCAATTTTTCAATACGCCGAATAATCCTTTGGCTGGATTAAAAAAAGTACCCCAAGAGAAAATCTTTAAAGAACTGTCACAAACAGCAGTAAAAAAGCTGGAAAAATATGTACAAAGAGAAGAACAAAAAACAAAGTCTATATTACGCGATACACAATGTGTTTCGTAAATGAAGATACTTTTAAATGCTTTCAATAAGATTTAAAGCCAGACATGAAACGACAGAAAACTGAAATAAAATTTTTCTAGCAAGTTAATTTGTAATAGCAACTTTGCAATTTTAATAGCAAAATTGCCGTCTTAATAAAGCCTCTTAGCAAAAAGTGGTCTAGGCATATTAATTAAGCCTTCTCCCAGATTACAGTGGAAATATCTAAAAATTTTCATCAAAAAGCGATATAAATATCGACCACGATGATTGAAATGAAGCTAAGTTTCTTTCATATGAATATTGAATTTCGTTTTAATAATCAGACATCGATTTGTATAAATTTTTTGCTCAAAATGTTTATAATTTTACTGTGTTTTAGTCAATATAATTTTAAATATTATGAAAACATTTTATGATATTTCACATATTTTCAAATAAAAAAGCCCTAACAATTAATAGTAAAATGTTAGAACTTTATAAATTTATTAGACCGATAGGCAAAAATTCTATATCTCGGCTTTCGGAGTGTAGGTCGGGTAAAAACTCTCGCAACATTCCTAATATCATTTTGGGAAATCAAACAAATTAATAGGATTTTCAAGGCAATTCTACATTTTCGTAAATTCATATTCCAATAAAAATTCTATTAAAAAAACACAACCCTATTTCGCAATTTTCTGTAATAAACTCTCAATCTTTTCAATGTGTTCAGAAGATAATGGCTTTTCAAGGGTGGCGATATTTTCTGTAATTTGCTCTGGACGTGAAGCACCGATTAAAACACTTGCGACAATGCTGTCTTTGAGCACCCAAGATAACGCCATTTGTGCAAGGGTTTGCCCTCTTTCAAGAGCTATATTGTTCAGGGCGTTGAGCGTATCAACAAGTTCTGTCGTGAGAACATCAGGCTTTAAAAATGGGTTTCCTTTTCCAATACGACTGTCCGCAGGAATACCTTTTAGGTATTTATCTGTCAAAAGACCTTTTCCCAAAGGCGAAAACGCCACCAATCCAAAGCCTTCTTGTTTAGCAAAATCAAGCAGTCCATCTTTTTCAATCCAGCGTTCAAGCATGGAATAAGGGACTTGATTAACAACAAAAGGGGTGTGTAGTTCTTTGAAAATCTTCCCAATTTCAGTGGTTTGTTTTGAGTTATAGTTGGAAATTCCAACATACAACGCCTTACCACTTTTAACTATATGGTCAAGTGCAACTGCGGTCTCTTCAATGGGTGTATTGGGGTCTGGAACATGATGGTAAAAAATATCAACATAATCAAGTCCTAAGCGTTTCAGACTTTGGTCAACAGACGCGATAAGATATTTGCGAGACCCGTTTTGGTCACCGTAAACTCCGCCCCACATATCATAACCAGCCTTTGTCGTAATGGTAACTTCGTCACGATGAGCAGAAAATGAATTTTTGAAAATTTGGCCAAAATTGCTCTCTGCCGCTCCAAGCAACGAGCCGAGGACCTCGCGAAATACAGCGGTATACCCGTTATCAATGGCTTGACTGATTTTTCCCATCCGTGTCAGATTTTGGCAGATTTAATGACTATCCGTGAGTTCAAAGG
>BNZF01000080.1 GCA_026000865.1 Clostridia bacterium | reverse complement strand
TTTTTGGGGTTATGCTAAGCATCGGCTCGTCAAATTTAAAGGCATACCAAAGGAAAAATTCATTATTTATCTGAAAGAAACTGAGTTTAGATTTAATAATCGCGACATTGATTTGTATAAATTTTTGCTCAAAATGTTTAGAAATTCACCGCTGTTCTAGTCAAGACCCAATTTTATATATGGTTAAAAACATGAAATCTTCACTAAATTACATATATTCTCTTAAATAACAAACCGCAGAAAACGGTCGCCGTGGGCAAGCACTGCAACTATACACTTTCAACTATGAACTAACCTCACCCCTATCTATATATACACTGGCTCCTATCTGGGCCAACGCCTATAAATTTCACAGGAGTTTTGAGAAGTTGCTCAATACGTTCGATATATTTTTTACAATTTTGAGGTAATTTTTCAAAAGTTTTGCATGAAGAAATATCCTCTGCAAAACCGTCTAATTCTTCATAAACAGGTTCGCATTTTTGTAATTCTTCTAATTCGCAAGGAAAACGATGACATATATTTAACTCATCTTGACTTTCTGATAACTTTTGTGTTTCATTAGAAATTACATATCCTGTACAAATTTTTATCTTTTCTAAACCACCGAGAGTATCCAGTTTGTTTAATGCTAATGCAGTAATCCCGTTAACGCGAATGGAATGTTCCGCAATTACAGCGTCAAACCAGCCTGTTCGACGTGGACGCCCTGTTGTTGTGCCAAACTCACCGCCAACATTTCGTATTCTCTCGCCGATTTCATCATCAAGTTCTGTTGGAAAAGGTCCTTTGCCAACACGTGTTGTATATGCTTTTACAACTCCGATAACCTCATCAATACATCTTGGACCTATGCCTGTACCTGTGCAAACTCCGCCTGTATTTGGGTGCGAAGAGGTGACATATGGATATGTTCCAAAGTCTATATCAAGCAAAGTTGCCTGTGCTCCCTCGAAAAGTATTTTTTTACCTGCTTTATGTGCTTCATAAGTAATGTACGAAACATCGTCAGCAAAATCTTTTAATTTTTCACCAAGTTTAATATATTCTTCGATAATCTTGTCAATATCAAGTTCGTTACCGCCGTAAATTTCTGTAATTATTCTGTTTTTGAGTTCGCCTACGGTTTTTGCTTTTTCTCTGAAAATTTCTGGGTGAATTAAGTCATATAAACGCAAACCAGAGCGTTCATATTTATCGGTATAGGCAGGACCTATGCCTTTTTTTGTTGTACCAATATCAGACTTTCCGCGATATTTCTCAGAAAGTCCGTCAAGTTCAATATGCCAAGGCATAACAATATGTGCACGATAATCAATCAATAAATTGAATTTTTCGATACCTTGTGATTTTAATTGTACTAATTCACCAATAAAACTTTTAGGGTCAAGCACAACCCCTGCACCTATTAAACACAGTTTTTCTGGGTATAAGATACCCGACGGAACAAGATGCAATTTATATGTTTTGCCATTGCTGACAACAGTATGTCCTGCGTTATTTCCTCCCTGCGAACGAACAACAACATCTGCTTTCGCCGCAAGTATATCTATTATCTTTCCCTTACCCTCATCGCCCCACTGAGCACCAATTATTACATCTCCCATTTCTTTTTTACTCCTTTTTTTGTTTTGAGCCATTTTTTTTGTTTTGAGCCGCTTTTTTGTTTTGAGCCACTTTTTTGTTTTGAGCTACAATGCTTACCTCTGCGACTTTTAGACACTTACACTTTATAAAAACCATTATGACTTTTTTATTTTAATTAATTTGCAACCACAAACTTTTTTTGTAAAACTGCAAAACGCGAAATTAGAATAAATGTACAATTAAACTATCCCGCGAAAATGCAGGCGGGTGCTGCCCGCTATTCATTGCGGATATTAAGAACCCTTGCAACTTTTTTTATTTTAATTAATTTGCAACCAATGTACTCTTTGTAAAACTGCAAAACGCGAAATTAGAATAAATGTACAAGTAAACTATGACGCGAAAATGCAGGCGGGTGCTACCCGCTATTCATCGCGGATATTAAGAACCCTTGCAGCTTTTTTATTTTAATTAATTTGCAACCAATGTACTCTTTTTTTAAAACTGCAAAACGCGAAATTAGAATAAATGTACAATTAAGTTAGCGAAAATGCAGGCAGGTGCTACCTGCCGTGAAATGCAGGCAGGTGCTACCTGCGAACATGTTATTATATCAAATGCTAGTATCTATTACAAGTATTCATCGTAAAATTTACAAATTTATTTTTGTCCTCAAACGACAATTTTTTGATTTAGTGTGATTTATAATAAGTGCAAGTCAGGGGGAATTTATGTACATATACATTGATGTTTTAATATTGTTGAATATTTATGTTAATTATTTTCTGATTTCGGCAACGGCGAGACTTACTCACAAAAAAATAACTGTTAAAAGGTTGTTTGTTTCCGCTCTAATCGGTTCGTTTGCTTCACTGTTAGTTTTTATAACTAACGCACAAATATTATGTTTGTTTTTAAAATTATTATCTGCTGGCATGGTTACATATTTAGCTTTTGGAAAAAATAAATTATTTAAAACTTCTTTATATTTTCTTGGGGTAAATTTTGTTTTTGCAGGGATAATGTTACTTTTACAAACATTAACAAATGCTGTTCAAGTACAAAATGGCGTGCTTTACGCAGACTTTTCGATTTTGCATTTGCTTATATTTACTATATTAGCATATATGATAATATGTATTATTGAACATTTCTATCTTAAAAGTACTGATTTTAAAGGCGAATATAAGGTGATTATACGTCAAGGTACACATATTATTATGCTTGACGGTTTAGCCGACAGTGGTAATTTGCTTATAGAACCAATCAGTGGTAGAACTGTAATTGTTTGTTCAGAACAAATAAAAAGTATCGGCAAAAAATACCTTATTCCTTTTAATACAATTACAGAATCAGGGATAATGGAAGCTTTTTTACCAGATGAGATTATCATCAAAAATCTCTCCACAGGTACAAAAAAATACGTTGATGCATTAGTCAGTATAGGCAAAACTAACAACGCGATTTTCAATCCAAAAGTGCTAGTATGAATTACAAGCGGGTAGCACCCGCCTGCATTTTCGCGTCATAGTTTACTTGTACATTTATTCTAATTTCGCGTTTTGCAGTTTTACAAAGAGTACATTGGTTGCAAATTATTTAAGATAAAAAAGTTGCAAGGGTTCTTAATATCCGCGATGAATAGCGGGTAGCACCCGCCTGCATTTTCGCGTCATAGTTTACTTGTACATTTATTCTAATTTCGCGTTTTGCAGTTTTACAAAGAGTACATTGGTTGCAAATTAATTAAAATAAAAAAAGTTGCAAGGGTTCTTAATATCCGCAATGAATAGCGGGCAGCACCCGCCTGCATTTTCGCTAGTTTAATTGTACATTTATTCTAATTTCGCGTTTTGCAGTTTTACAAAAAAAGTTTGTGGTTGCAAATTAATTAAAATAAAAAAGTCATAATGGTTTTTAAAAGTGTAAATGTCTAAAAGTCGCAGAGGTAAGCATTGCGGCTCAAAACAAAAAAGCGGCTCAAAACAAAAAAGCAGCTCAAAGGGAAAAAGGAAAAAGGGAAAAGGAGTAAAAAAGAAAAATGAAGAATTATGGTATGTTGTTGAGATTACGATTAACGCTAGTGAAAATGATTTTAAAAAATAGCGGGGTTTATTACATAAATGGGTCAGAAAATCTGCCACCGCCTTTTACACAGGAGGAAGAAAGTAAAGCGTTTGAACTACTTATGAAAGGTGACGAGAATGCAAAAAACTCCCTCATTGAGCATAATTTACGACTTGTTGTATATATTGCCAAGAAGTTTGAAAATACAGGTATTGGGATTGAAGATTTAATCTCGATAGGTACAATTGGTTTAATCAAAGCGGTTAACACATTTTCGGTGGATAAAAACATAAAACTCGCAACTTATGCGTCACGCTGTATTGAAAATGAAATACTGATGTTTTTAAGAAAATCAACAGTCTATCGAAACGAAGTTTCTCTTGACGAGCCGATTAATATTGACTGGGACGGCAATGAAATTTCATATTCAGATGTTCTCGGCACAGATGGCGATACTGTCAACGCACCTCTTGAAATTGAAGCAGAAAAAGATATGCTTTTAAAATCAGTTAATTCATTATGTGAACGCGAGCGAATGATAATGCAAATGCGATTTGGTTTGCTAACAGGCGATGAAATGACACAAAAAGAAGTCGCCGACCTCCTTGGAATTTCACAGTCATATATATCACGCCTTGAAAAGAAAATAATAAGAAAATTAAAAGCAGAACTTGAAACTATATAACAGGCAGGCAATGCCTGCATATGTTTTCGCGGCATAGTTTAACTTAGTTGTTAATTCACTTCACGCGGGTGATTATTTTACTATCTTCAGCTTGTTGTCAATAATTACTCTGCTTGCCGACTTCACTTCACGCGGGTGATTATTTTATTATCTTCAGCTTGTTGTCAATAATTACTCTGCTTGCCGACTTCACTTCACGCGGGTGATT
>BNZF01000079.1 GCA_026000865.1 Clostridia bacterium | reverse complement strand
TATTCGGTTGGTCTTTTCTATATTTTTAGTGATTTTATTAAGTGCCGTGCTTGTAATCTCGCTTGTAGACTGCATTTTTAGGTTTTGCTCACGGCTAGTGAACAATTACTAAGGAGGTGAAAAAATGGGTGAACTGACAACTTTGCCGAACATAGCGGCGAAACTCGATGTGCAGCTTGCGGAGGTCGGCATAACTACAATAGCACAGCTAATGTCTGTTGGGAGTCGCGAGGCTTGGCTTCGTATCCTCGCATATGACTCGTACGCTTGCCTTACGCGCCTTTCTGCACTTGAGGGCGCAATTCAAGGAGTGCGCTGGCATTACTTGGACGATGCGACAAAGCTATCTCTCAAAGAATTTTATAATGAAAGCAAAAGAAAAGTGCAATAATGATTTGTTTTCTACATCGTGCAAAGGTTCGACTAATGGCGGGGGGGTGTAGTGAATTCGCCGATTTAAGATTATTCTTAACTGGTGAAATCAGATGTTTTCAACGAATTTTATGTTTCGGATTGCTCGCGGAAACAAAGAGCCGCACAGCGCGTTTGCGCACAGAGCGTGTGACGGACGCATTCCTTACGGCTATATCCAAGACAAGGAAGACCGCACGAAATGGCTGATTGACGAGGAAAAAGCGGCCGTAGTCAGGGAAATGTTCCGCTTGTACACGGCGGGTATGGGAGTAGCAGAAATCTGCCGAAACTTCACCGACCGCAATATTCCAGTTCCGCAGCCGGAAAGCTACAAACGCTCAAAAATGTGGGCGGTGTCAGGAGTTTGTCCGATGTTGGAGGAAAAAGCGTACATCGGCATATTCACCGCACAGAAAACCACAACAGTATCCTACAAAAACCATACGAGGATTTACCGCCCCGAGGACGAATGGGTAGTGATAGAAAACCACCATCCTCCCCTCATCGATATGGAGACTTGGGATACCGCACAACGTATGAGGGGAACGCGGCGAAAATACAACAGGCGCGGCGAAAAGGCGATACTAAGCGGTTTGGTTCGTTGCTATGACTGCGGAGCTACGCTTTCTTTTTGTATGCAGGGCGCGGGCGACAAAACGCCGAATTTTATCTGCAAGACTTACCGATATGCTGATTGCAACAATAACCACAAATGCACACGCCACGGCATAAGGGTTGAGGATTTGGAAATGATTGTGTTGGCGCAAATCCAGTCAACAGTCGATTTCGCCAAGAGCAAAGAACGCAAGTTTACCGAGATGGTTTACCGCTCGCAAAACACCGACACCGAAAAACAAATCAAGAAAAAGACCACAGAACTTGGAAAAGCGGAGCGGCGCATAAACGAACTCGATACCATCATTTCTCGAATTTACGAAGACCACGTCGCAGTGAAATTGAGCGATGAACGATTCGGGAAAATGCTCGCGGGATACGAGGAAGAGCAAAAAACGCTGAACACAACAGCCCTGACGCGCCAAACAGAAATCGCTGAGTTGAAGGCAAAAACTGCTAACCTTGAGAACTTCATGCGGCTTGTCGAAAAGGTCGGCGACATTACGGAGTTGACCGAGGAACTGGCGAGAATGTTCATCGAAAAAATTGTAGTTCACGAGGCTGTGTACAAGGAAGGAACAAAGAGGGCGAAAGTTAGTCAGCAGGTGGATGTGTACTTCGCCTACATCGGGAAGTTTAACCCAAACGATTCATCGGACGAATTTCGAGGTCGGGCACGAAACGGAAATCTGATATATGTGAATTAACGGCGAATGCATGATGCGTTCGCCGATTATTTTTTGAATATAAGAAACGTCCTTAACGCGATGTCACAGACACGTCAAAGAAAATACGTGCGGTCAAGCGAGCAAAGTCCGAGGCGGGCGACATGAAGATAGGCAGACCGCCGATTGGGTATCTGCACAACCCAGAGGACGACCAGAAATTCATTATCGACGAGGATGTCGCCGAGATTGTCCGCGGAATTTTCACCCGAATTATCGGCGGCGATGGCGTGGCAAAAATAGCGGCAGACTTCAACCGCAGAAAGATTGACACCGCCATTACCCGATGGAACAGGAAGGCGGGAATGGAAATCGGCGAAGACCCACACCATTGGTCGGGAACGCAGGTACAGCAAATCGCGCAAAACCGAACCTATCTCGGCGAGCGGGTTCTGCAGAAATACACCACGGTTTCCTATAAAAATCAGGACAGAAGCAATTGTGAACTCTGCAAATTCAAGATTAAAGCGAGGTCGTGGAGTTTGCGAAAATCGTTCAATTTTCATCAAAATAAAATCAGCAAAAGTATACGATATTTGTGGATTTTCATCACATATGTGTTGCTTTGATTGTACCATTATTACCACAACTCCTACTGCTCATTAGTAAACCCCATATAACTCCCGAACCCAAGCATATACAGTGCAAGAGCAAACGAGCCGCCTTTATCGTCTGCAATATGCTTCAATTCATCAATAACCGTATCGTTCGGCACATCAGTCGCACCGGACGTTTCAACCACACGCTCAATGACAGACGGCAAAGCCATACACATCTTGTAAAATGCGTCTTCCTGCTCGGTGACAAGTGAGTAAAAAGCATCCATACTCACACGGAGAATCCGTTTGTGTTTCTTCGCGGAGGGTGCAGTCCACGGTATATTCTGCGAGTGCTTCGCAATAGTTTCAACGAGAAAACACGCACAGTCATCGTCATCAAGCAACTGACTCTGCATCTTCATAAACGTCCGCGAACTGGACGCGCTGTTCATCGTGTTGTGCTTGTTTTTCATCTCGACATAGACAGTCTTTACTCTGTCACCGTCAGACAGAACAACCCCGCCGTCAAGCTTAACGATAACGTCCCAACCCGCCGTAGGCACTTCGCAGTCCTTAATGACTGGAATATGCGTTGGTGGAAGTACCCGATGTCGTTATTATTCGATTTATCTCGTTGACGAAAAATCTCGTTCTTGATAATCTCGTCCCACGAAAAACGGTAAACGGTCTTATCAAAAATCAACTTGATTGGGTCAATGATGTTGCTGTTGAACCGTTTCAAGTCGTAAGATTTCAGCTTTTCGCCATACTGCTGTATCGTCAAACGGACGTGCTGTTCAAAGTCCTTCTCGCTGATAAAATCTAAATTCCACATTGCGCGTCCTCCAATCCTTTATAAATTTGGCTCGCTATTTCGTAAGCGAGGTTTACGGGTACGGCGTTACTGACCTGCTTGTACTGACTGCCCACGCTCCCGCAAAATGTCCAGTCGTCGGGGAAACATTGAATCCGAGCGTTTTCGCGGACGGTAAACGGTCGCGACTCCAAGGGGTGACACCTGTCCGTTTGTTTCTGCGACGGTGATGTTAAGACCGTCAGCGACGGTTCGTCCAAACTTATTCGCCGTAATATCCCCGTGCGTCCGCCGCCCATATTCCAACAACTTTTCATATAGGTTTTCGCGATTTCGGGGGCAATATCCCGCCAGTAGCCACCCGGCGGTACCAACTCGAATATCTTCCGTTTATGCTCCGAATATTCCGCACCGACACTCGGCGGCACGTCGGTAAGCACCTCTCGCAAGACGGGCTTGTGCTTATGCTCCGTCGGAAACGTAATCTTTATTTCATCTACGAGGTCGTTACGAACGCCGATAGTGATAAGGCGTTCACGCTTTTGCGCAACGCCAAAATCCCAAGCGTTCAAAACCTTTTTCTGAATTGTATACCCTGCGTTGGCGAATATGTCAAGAATAATCTTATATGTACGTCCATGGTCGTGGGTAAGCAACCCTTTCACGTTCTCAAATAAAAAACGTCTTAGGGCGCAATTTTTCAAGGAATACGGCGAAATGGTAGAACAACGTACCGCGGGCATCGTCAAGTCCTAAGCCCTTTCCCGCATAAGAAAACGGTTAGCAAGGTGCACCGCCTGACAGTATATCCAAGTCGCCGACCGGAATGTTGAATATCTCGTCCAATTCAAACGGTGACACGTTAGCTACATCATCGTGGATGACGTTCCAATCGGGGCGATTGGTTTTAAGCGTCGCTGCTGCGTCCTTATCAAATTCAATAAGGGCGAGGGTATCGAAGCCCGCCCGTTCAATACCAAGGGCAAGCCCGCCCGCGCCCGCAAATAATTCTATTGATGTAAAAGAACGCTTTGCCGATTACGACGGTGTCTTGTTATCAGATTGAACCGCTGAAATTTTGTTCATATCGTTCCTTTCATCATAATTGTATATCTGCATTGTACCACAAAAAAATTAAGAAAGCCAACCATCGGATTTCCTCGGTCTGCCCAACTGTCGTTTCTCTTTCATTTCAAAATCGCCGTAACTCAAACTCGTATTTTAGAGTGGTATTTACGCTTTGACGGCAAGGTTGCAGTAAATTTTTCAGGCGGTAAAGACAGCACAGTTTTACTCAGCCTTGCAAGGTCAATGTACCCTAATTTTTCTGCTGTTTTTGTGGACACTGGGCTTGAATTTCCCGAAGTCATAAATTTCGTAAAAAGTCAAGAAAACGTAGTTATTATCAAACCGAAATTTTGCAAAATTTGTACTAATTGCAAAGAGGGTTGCTTTTCAAAAGTGGTAAAAATCCACGGTTGGAATTTTCCGAACAAAGACACAGCCAAAACTATAAAATATGCAAGGCGTGGCACAAATTGGGCGG
>BNZF01000078.1 GCA_026000865.1 Clostridia bacterium | reverse complement strand
ATAGTGTATAGTGTATAGTGTATAGTGTATAGTTGAAAGTTAATGAACTGTTAGTTTAACTTCAGCATTTTGCGACTGAAATTTGTAATAATTTTCAATAATCGCCCGCGTGGGCTAACTAACTGCACGGTAAAACTATGATATGAAAATGCTGGCGGGTGCTACTCGCTAAATTCTCTGACAGTGTCGCAATCGGTCAACCAAAGCCAATACGGGTGTAAAAAGATTAAAATAAAAGAAGAGTAGTCGGAAGTGTAAAACATGAACACAATGTGAGGAATAAAAAAATTGTTGACAAGGGAAAAAACTTGTAGTAAAATTGTGACTGTAATTAAGTCGTTAAGTTGGTCGCAAATCAATTAAACTAAAAAAGTCGCAGTGGCTCTAAAAAGGCGTAATGATACAAGAGTGCAAAGGTAAATGTTGCGACTCAGAATAAAAGAGTGCAAAGGCAAATGTTGTGGCTCAAACTAAAAAAGTTGAAAAGGCAAGCGAGGGGTATCAAACTAAAAAGAGAGAAAGAAAGTTACAATGGCTGATAGAGGGTTCGATGATACAAGAGTTCAAAGGCAAGCGTTGCGGCTCAAAGGAAAAGGGCAAGCGAGGGGTATCAAACTAAAAAGAAGAAAAAATGGCGGAAGTTGGATGGATACCTATGGAGATATGGTGACACTTTTGCTGACATTTTTTGTTTGTCTATACAGCATGTCATCGATTTCTGAATTGCAATGGACAGAGATTGTCCGAGCATTTAATCCTACAGCGTCACACAGAGTTGACCAGATTGTTTTTGCTGTAACAGAACAAGAAGGCAATGCAGCAAAAGAAAATCACGCTAACGCTGATAAAGATGACATAACTGATAACAACAAGAGTGAAACTTTGCCTCAACAGGAAATAATTGTTTTTGAAAATCTTTACAATTTGCTAAGCGATTATATCAGCAATTCCAATGTATCAGATTCAATTCGGCTTGAACAAGACATTGAAACGTTGAGTGTTTATCTTCAATTTGATAATACTATACTTTTTGAGCCCGATAAGTCTGACCTTTTGCCTGTAAGCCACGAACCTCTTAACATAGTTGGTCAGGCTCTTGTGCAAAACGAAAAATATATTGGCAAAGTAGTAATTAAAGGATATACCGCCGATGTTGAGAGTGCGGCGGATGCTTGGCAGTTATCTGCAAACAGAGCGTTAAACATACTCAACTTTTTTAAAATCGAAAAATCTTTTCCCGAAGAAAAATTAATGTTCAGCGGTTTTGGTCACCTCTATCCCATTGCACCAAACGATAATGCCGTTGACCGTGCAAAAAACAGACGGGTAGAGATTGTTATAAACCCAATCAACATTAACGACACAACAAATGATTTCGACGGAAGCTATTTTGCTTCCAAAGAAAATGTGTCGGATAGTTAAGCAGGTAGCACATGCTGTGCTTCGCAAGTTAATAGATAATAATAGTTGTGGTGTGACTCTACGCGTCACAGTTTCGCGAAATAGTTTAACTATATGATTAATTTAATTCCGCGTTTTATTATTTTGATAAATATTCATTGGTCACAAATTATTTAAGAGAAAAAAAGTTGCAATGGCTCTAAAAAGGTGTAATGATACAAGAGTGCAAGGGCAAGCGTTGCGGCTCAAAGGGAAAAATAAAAAAATGAAGAATGAGATTTTGAATGCTGCTGAGATTGATGCAGCGGGCGAGATATTTAATATTGGAATGGGGTCTGCGGCGAATACAATTTCACAAGTTTTGGATAAGCCTGTTTCGATTACAAAATTATCTGCCTCACAAGGAAAATTATCTGAACTATCGCTGAGTGAATATAACTCAGGGCTTTATACGAGTACGAATTATTCAGGTGGTTTGAATGGTGATAGCGGAATGATTTTCATGGCGAAAGACATTCAAGCAATACTCAATGTGCTGATGATGACTGATACAGAAGTTGGAGAAGGCTTTGAATTTGACGATATGTCTCTTTCGACTATTCAAGAGATTTTCAATATGATGATGCAAACTTGTGTTGTATCAATGAATGAGTTTTTGCAGAACACATCTATGTTAAATCTTACCGCAAAATCTTTTCATCAGGACAATTTGTCTGTCGAAATCGGTGGTACACCTGCTACTAATGCTATGTACCTCGAATTTCAAATGGATATTTCTGGTGTAACAAGTGCAAAATTTGTTTATATAATTTCTCCTGAGTTAATCACCAGTATGCTGAAAATACTCGTTGAAATGGGAATGGTGCCAGAGGAAACTCCTGCTCCACAGCCAGCAATTGCTCCTGCTCCTGATATGTCCGCAATGCGTGACAGTCTTAATTCTAATATTAACCAAGAGTTTTCTGCAACAGCACAGGCAGCGGCGTTTTCTGACCCTAATGCGAATTTTGCTGTACCTGCTCAACAACCCGCATATGACCCCAATCAATATCCGCAGTATGCTCAACAACCCGCATATGACCCCAATCAATATCCACAGTATGCTCCGCAATATCCGCAATACGATTATTCACAATATTACGCACAGCTACCTGTTAGCGAGCCCGAACCTGATGTTAAAGTCCAAAAACCTGAATTTCCCGATTTTGGTAAAGATGTCGGAAATGGCATTCCATATGCTTATGCAAAAGAAAATATGGATAATCTTATGAGAGTTGACTTGCGTGTCAGTGCGGAACTTGGTAAAGTTAAATGCAAAATGAAAGACATAATGGGAATGAAAATCGATACTGTATTAGATTTAAGCCGTTCTGCGGGAGCACCTGTTGAGATAGTTGCGAACAAGCAACCTATCGGTAGCGGTGACATTGTAGTAATTGGTGATAATTTCTATGTACGCGTAATTGAAATTTACAACGATTTAAGGCAGAAAAAAACCAAGAGATAGGTAACAGTTAATAGGTGATAGTTAATAGGTGTTGTGTCCGCCTACGGCGGACGATTACGCGGGGAAAGTTACAATAATCAGTTATTTTAATTCCGCGTTTTACGACTATTAATCACAACTATTTTCAATAACAAAACGCGACCATGAAATTATCGATTAGTTTAAACTATGACGCGAAACTGTCGCCCGCTTCACCGACACCATACCTATTTACCTGTTCACTATTCACTATTACCTAATGCCAGTAAAGTTGCATCCCAGTCGAAATAAAGATAGAGCAGTCAGAATAAAAACGTCACAAAACAATGTGAGGGCTAAAAATAATGATTAATGATTTCGCAACTGCGATAGTGTCGATGATTTTGTTTGTTGCAATAATCATTGCGATTTCGATAGTGATTAAACGCTATGGGAAAAACGGAATATTTTTCGGTAAACAAGTAGGTACACCTAAAAATATTAAAATTATTGAGCGTTCTCAAATTTCACAGTCACAGTCCCTCTTGATTATTGAAGTTGCCAATCAGACTATGTTGCTCTCGGTTACTAATAATCACATCGAAAAGATTACCGATATATCACCTGACGATTTAATTACTTCTGATGTGACTTCGGAGAAAATTTCTTTTGGAAAAATTTTAGAAAACATGAAAGGAAAAACGAATGAGGACGTTGACGAAAAAAACTCTTAGGCGTATACTGATTATCGTTCTCTCTGTTTTTGTGATGTATGGCGGAACAATTTTCCTTTCAGCAGATATACCATCTTATGGCAAAGGAATAATACAAAATGCTCCCGAGGACGATGACCCATCTATACAAGGTGCAGTAGACCCCGACAACCCAACTGTACCAGTTACAGTTGACAATGGCGATGCAAACATCTCAATTGATATTGGAACAGGTTCAGCAGGAGCACAAGTTTCGGCTCTTGACATTTTATTCTTGCTTGCATTTTTAGCGTTATTACCAACATTTTTGCTAATGATGACGAGTTTTTTGCGTATAATAATCTCGCTGTCTTTTTTACGTTCTGCAATGGGTACGCAAGTGCCACCGAACCAAGTTTTAATTGGTATTGCATTGTTTTTGACATTGTTTATTATGACGCCGACAATCATGGAAATAAACGATGTAGCATATAAACCATATAATGACGGCGAAATTGACGGCATTACCGCAATTCAAGAGGCGGGCAGACCTCTCAAGAAATTTATGCTCAAACAAATTTATGACGAAGATTTGAGAATGTTTTTAAGTCTTTCCGATGAATATAAACTCCTTGACCAATCAGAATATAACTCACAAGAAAAGCTTCTTGACCTAAGCCTTCTCGTGATAGTTCCATCATTTATAACAAGTGAACTAAGACGCGGATTTATGATAGGATTTTTGCTGTATATTCCATTCCTTGTCATAGATATTGTAGTATCTTCAACGCTTATGTCTATGGGTATGGTAATGTTACCGCCTGCGATGATTTCTTTGCCGTTTAAATTAATGTTATTCGTAATCGTCGACGGTTGGTCGCTTTTATTTGAAAGCTTAATTGTATCGTTCCACTAGCACAGGCAAGTGAGTGTGAACGGCGAAGCTGTTCACAAGTTAATAGTTAAAAGTGTATAAGTGTATAGTTATGGTGTCGCCTTCGGCGTAAGTAAGCTAGACGCTTAATTGTATGATTAGTTTACTGTCGCGTTTTGATAGTTTATAAAAGCACAATTGAAAAAAGTGAAAAAATCACTTAATTCACTTT
>BNZF01000077.1 GCA_026000865.1 Clostridia bacterium | reverse complement strand
ATAATAGTAGCCTTTGGGTACTGCGAAAGACGCAACTGCGGGTCTCCTATATTGTATATAATCACAATAAAACAAAGTTGGGAATATAAAACGGATAAAGCCGCAACTTGGACATATGCCGAGGGGAACACCACTATCGATATTGCTCCTGATACAGGAAATGTTTATGCCAGAGTTCCAACAAAATTAAAATTTGTTGTTCCAAGAAATAAATGGTTTAAAACTACTCTGAACGGTGTATCTTCAATTTGGGTTAAAACAGGTGCAAGCGGTGTGGCTTTCACTTATCCTGCGCTCTATAATCCAACGATTGAAATTAACGATGTTAACAACGGCAGTGGGACGCTTTTAATTCCAACCCCAATTGCCCCGTCATCTGTTAAAATTATTCCGCTTGCGGACTATGACGGAATTAATCGTAGTTCTTATTATAAACCTTTGACTGCTGATGATTTTTACATGAACGATGAGGGTATCAAAGTTAAAAGTGACGTTGGTTCTGTTCAATATTATACCAAGTCTTATAACAAACTAAGTAAGACATATGACGAAAAATGGACAACAAGAACTGATAGTATTAATAAAACAATGCTTGCAACTTGTGTTGGCGGAGATAATTTAAAATTCACAATTCGCCGTGCAGGCACGAATGATTACTATCCGAGTGAAGCTCAAACTTTTGAATATGAAGTTTTGCGTACCGCGATTATTGCGAATTATGCTAATGTCAGCAATAAATTAGCCGCTGTGGATGGTGCATATATTTCTGATTATATTCCTTTTAATTCTGACGACCAAGGCACTGTTGCGTCAAATCAGAAATTAATAAATGCTTGGTATAAATCTTACTGCAAAATTAAAAAAGAAGATTGGGATAATGATGATACAGGCAAAGTTTCGTGGTATAAAATCAGCGGAAATAAATACAGTTCCGCGGGTTACTATGATATTATGTCTGAACGTTCTGTTACCGAGGATTATGTAATATTATTCTCAATCGAGACAAATACTGTTAATAATGCTCAAAATTCTTCAATAAAAAATATTCTTGCAATCAAAAATTTTGCACAATTGCATGGGGTTGACATCGCTTCGGATAGTTTTTCTGACGGCGTGATTATGGGTAAATGGCTAAAAGCGTTTACGAGTAATAATATAGTTGCTCAATTGCAAAACTATAATATGCAGGAATATAGTGCTGGTAAAGAAGCTACTGCTAATTATAAAATTTTTAATGCTGATAAATTTGTTGTTACAAACAGCAAAGTTTCATTGCCCGCAGTTAACACAAAACTTGAATATAAAGCCGCAAACAGTTTAGAAGACTGGACGACTGTTAATAGTGCGACAGACCTTTCCTTTACCATGAAACCTTGGAAACAAACTTTCTGGGTGCGTATTCCATTTGGTTATGACGCAAATGACGCCGCAATTTATTCTGCTTCCAGAATTTTGACTATTAATGTTCCACAGTTGATGCTTGGAGCAACAACACCGATGTTTTCAGCGTCGGGCGGTAAAGTTACTCTTCCGAAAAATATTGAATATAGACTTGGAAGCACTGGAAATACCGAATACACAAGTACAAGAACACCGATTGACATTACCTCTTTAAATTGTGATTATATACAATATAGGAGACCCGCAGTTGCGTCTTTCGCAGTACCCAAAGGCTACTATTATTTAGTTGTGCCACAAGGAAGTCAACCAAAAAAAGAAAATAAAATCGATGACGCAATTCCATTACCTGTTGACGGGCTTGCAGCCACTATCTATAACGACACAGGTTTCAAAAAAGTTAATAGAAACACGACTGTGAACTTTGACACGACAATTGAAGTACCGATTATTTATATCGCAAGAGAGGCTCAGTTCAGCTCGAATATGGCAGGATATTTTGCGGTAAGCCCCCTTTGTTATGGTGCAGTTACAGTAAGCGGTAAAAATAAATTAACCATTTCTCCTGCATCGGATTGGAAAACTTTCAGTTTTTCGCATTTGCAAAATTCAAAGCAACCTCTTGCAGAGGAATTATATGCAACACCAACAGGTTTTGCGGTTGAAGGCGGAAAAAGTATTAGTTATCTTAAAGCTGTTACCGCAACAAAAGCGGGAAGATATACAGTTGCGATGGCAGAAGAGGCAAAGAAAGTTGGCAAAACCGTTGGAGATGACTTCGCGAAAGGTGCGGTTGTCGGTCACGTTTGGATGAATGCTACCGCTGTTTCTCTTGCACAAATAAAATTGAACCCATATCGCACTTTATTGCCTGATGATTCATATTCTGACCAGCATACAAATTCCACCACAGGAGGTAACCTGTTCTGCGTTTATCTACGTGCAGCTCCAACTCTTTATAATACCCCAGGTAAAGCATATTGTATAGTTTTTGACGATAACGGGTTGTTTGTTGCAGACGAAAATTCTATTACACCCGCTTCACCTGCATCGATTATTTCCAATTATCAACAATTCGCTCTTGATATGAATATTGTTGACAACGAAGAAGATGTATATGGTGTTGAGACTGACGAAGATGCAGAGCCATTAAAAGGCGACTTAAACGGCAATGGAGTTATTGATAGTTTGGACTATCTTGCTCTGAAAATTTATATCCTTGAACCTGATGACTATGGTTTTGACCCATATTTAGCTGATATGGACGATGATTTGGAATTCACTGATTCTGATATTGAATTGCTTTATAAAAGCTTAAAAACTTAGTAAAAAACAGTAGACATTAATTAGTTTTTTGTAAGTAATTGGTCCGCGACCCATGATTAGAGGGGTTCTAGTGACTGATGTAGCGTCCTCGTCTTAATCGCGAGGGAGCCAAAGGTATGCTCGTGCAACAAAGGTTCTGCGTACTCCATACGCCACAGCGAACATGCCATGTTTAAAATTTCAAGGTAACCTGCTATATAGCGGGGTTTGGTGACGAAACTCCTTTGTTTTGTTTATGCTTCAAAATTTCACAAATAATTATGAGTTTTAGTGAAAATCTAATGTATATAATTTGGTTTTTGGCTAATAATATTTTTGTAAGGTTTGACTTTACAAAACATTGTGAGGTTTTGGTCTTGCAAAACATTGTAAAGTTTTAACCTTACAAAACATCAACATTAGATAGAGGTTCAAATTATGGCTAAGAAAACACCTACAAAAACTAATCCTTCTTCCGACCCTACACGTGAAACAACAGACCAAGAGTGCCCGCAATAGTTAGTTAATAGTTAAAAGTGCATGGTTAATAGTTATGGTGTCGGCTTACGCTGACATCTGTGGTGGCTGATATTTTCGCGACATAGTAACGAAATGCGGTTCGTTTATGTTCGCGGTCTCATAGTTTAACTATGATATTAACTGTTTAACTATGGTAACAGTGCAGGCATGCTACAAAAAAAGGTTAACGGGCAGATTATTCTGCCCGCTTTTTATTTTGCTTAATTGTTTTTAGGTGTATTAATGAGACTGCGGAACCGAAATAACAACGTGTTAAAACTATGTCGAAAGTCACGAACCATGTTATGCACTACCCGCTTAGGTCGCATATTATCGTGTTAGAAACCAAAAAACCTTTTGGCGTTAAAGCGATTTTATCATCTTTGAACTCTAAAAGACCTAAACTTTCATATTTTTTGGCATATTCTTCGGCTTTTGAAAAATCTTTAATCGAAAATCCTTCGCAAAGTCGCAAGCCAAGCATTGCCCGCTCTGAATAAGTTGCTGGGTGTTCTTCGGTGATTATATTGCGGTCATAATATCTTTTGCCGTTATAAAAAGAATGTGCAGATTTTCCCAAACCGATATATTCTTCACAACGCCAATATTTTAGGTTGTGTTGACTTTCAAAACCCTGCTTGGAAAAATTTGAAATTTCGTATTGAATAAATCCAAATTGTTTTAATTTTTCGACCATGAATAAGTACATATTAGCGACTTCATCGTCGTCAACTTCAACTGTTCCATAAAATGGAGTATTTTCCTCGATTTTCAATATATAAGCCGAAATATGTTGAACGTCTTTTAGTTTTTCGATGGTTTTGGATAAACTTTCAATAGTTTGTTCGGGTATTCCAAGCATTATATCTACTGAAATATTTTCAAATTTTGCTTTTTTTGCATTTTCTATGCAATTTAATGCTTGCTTTGCAGTATGTTTTCTACCTAATTTTAACAATTCGTTGTCATGAATTGACTGAACACCAACTGATAATCTGTCAAAACCTAGTGCTTTTAAAGCACTTAATTTATCAAAATTGACAGTATTGGGGTTGATTTCAATGGTCGATTCGCAAAGTTTAAGAGAAAAATGCTTTCTTATATTTAACAATATTTCATTTAAAAATTCAATCGGTAAAAGTGACGGTGTGCCTCCGCCGAAATATAACGTATCAAATTCAAGTTTTGGGTAAGTATCTATTTCCTGTTTTATGCTCTCAACAAAGTCTAATGCGTATTTTTTTGTATATTTTGTTGAGTAAAAATCACAATACGGGCATTTTATAGCACAAAAAGGGACGTGAACATAAAGTCCTAACACAATATTCTCCATATATAAATTATTTTGTGAAAGAATAGTAAGTACTATTCACTCACGGAATTAAATTAACAAATAAGTTTAACTCCACCGCGTAAACGTCCGTCCGAAGGACGGACACAATAACTATACACTTTTAAC
>BNZF01000076.1 GCA_026000865.1 Clostridia bacterium | reverse complement strand
AGCATTACGGAGCGTACTTTCAATATATTTGGTTATATTATCCATTGCCGCACGACTATCCTCAAAATTCGATGTGCTTTTGAAAAGCGAGCGAATGGGGTCAACAAGCATAATTGCACCAAACATTATCATTGAAAATATCGCCATTACTATTATGAGTTCAACAAGGGTAAAGGCTTTTAGTCTTTTCGTACTTTTTTTCATATTGGCTCCATTTTACTTTTTGGTATGCAAAATTTAACTTCTAGGTACAGGCTTGCCCTCAGCATCAAGTTCAAGCGACCCATCAATATTTGTCTTCGGATTAGGAGTATTCACAACATAATATTTAAAACCGTTCGGGTCACCATGCGGGTCTAAAACTCTATATAAATCAACTGCTACATTGAGTTGGCTCTGAGCTTCTTTGAGGTCAACTATCTGCTCATAACCTTTAATATTAGGTCCATCTTCTTGAATCGTCTTTTTGTGATACACACTATAAATCCGTACAGTTTCAATGTAAGAGCCAACTTGAACAAGACCCGTTTCATCATATTGTATCATTTCTTTTTCTTCTTCTCTTAAAAAATTAGCACCAGCGGGAGGAGTACCGTCACTAAAAATTGTGATTTCATAAGCAGGTCGGTCCGTATCGTCAACTTCAACATCAACTTGCTCAAAAATCGGTTTTGAAGGGTCATCTTTCATGTCATATGAATAAACCTTATCGCCCGAAACTGTATAACCACTGTTATAGATAATGAAATTTTTGAGTACGGGTTCAGTATTGCGAAGATAACCCACTTTCGGTGTGTTGGCGTTGCCACTCGTTGGGTCTTTTTCGTCGGTAGTTTCACCACCAGAAGCATTAATATACAATAAATCACCTGCTACATTTCTCAAATGCACCTGAGTTACCATATTTTCGGCGGTGGGAGCTTCATAACTCGTTCTTCTCAACCGTTCACCAGTTGATTTTTTCGCAGAAAGAACAGTTGTAACGCCCATTATAAGCATTGAACCCATAATTCCAAATATTGCAAGAGCGATTATACACTCAATCAAAGTCATGCCTTTGAGAGATTTTGGTTTTCTATAATTTAAATTCTGTAAATTCATAGCGTTCACCTCTAATATGCGTAATCAAATCCCTCGGCGGGAACAAGCGGACGATTTGCGTCATTCGGATCGGGAATATCACCACCATTATCGGGGTCGATGTAATAAAAACCAATGGTTGCGTTATTGCCTGCCATTTTAATTTCACCAAACGCACCATTACCAATTACCATCATATCATTTGAATATAATCTCGTTCTTGTGACTTCGTCATACTTATCAGTAAGTTCGTATTGGATTTTTGTGTTTAAATTATGTGTTTGACCAATTGTAACAGTAGCATAAGCACAATTATAAAATCCGTGGAATTGAGGGTTACCCGAACCTATGATTTGACCTGAACCATTCATAAAGAAATAGATACTAGGGAAAAATTTAGATTCAGGATTAACGCTTTTGATACCATCAGTAATTGTTTCAGAACTAAGGTCGGCATTATATAAAATCCTTGAAAAAATGCCATATCCGTTGTTAATAAATTTCAAATCGCCATTTGAAGCAACAGAATGACCATCTACTGTTTCGCCTTTTGCAGGAACATAAAGCACAACATCTGTATGCCCTTCATTTGTATTGATAATAAGGCTTTCACTTAATGTAACATTAACTAAATTAACAAAAATTTTACTTTTTGCATTTGCATCTCCACCAAGACGCGGGTCAGGAGGAATAATCTCCAAAATTCCTTCTCCGTAAACAGTAGCATTACCAGTAACAGTTACTTTTTGGTGTGCACCATTACCCAACAACTCCACCGGTGTAAAGGCAGTTGTTATGCCCTCTTTTGCTAACAAGTCATAATAACCATCATACGGGTCACTTTTTGGTCTATAATATTCCCTGTCCCCAGTTGCAAGACTAACAGTTGATTTATCACTTGTTGCGGAAATTCCGCTTGAATCATATTTTATTACAGAACCGTCAGCACTAGTGATATATTTCAACGGCAACCCTGCTGTTGAAGTAGTATCAAAAAAGTCATCAATAATAATACTGTCATCCATTCTCAACATCGCCTGTACAACAGCGAAATTATTATTAGCAGCACTTTCATATGGCAAAGACATTGATCTGCCATTTTCTTTATAAATGGCAGTAAAAGCAATTTTAACTTTTGCGTCAACATCTGCTTTATACTCAGCTTCAGTAGTGGCAGTAGCAACACTGACAGCATTATTAACTTTCTTAATGTAATCAAAATTAGATTCGCCTGCGGTATATGCAATACCGTTAATCTTGCTTCCCTTGCTGTTTGAAAAATCACATTTTGCAGGATTAGTAAACAAACCTTTTTGCATTGTGATGTTAATGGCACTAGCGTCACCAAGTGCAGGAAATGTAATTTCAAGACCGTCTTCAACAACAACCTCACCTGCAAAAGTCATTGGACGTGAAATACTCAAACGTCCGAGAGAATAGAAGTTACCACCTGTTTTAGCCAAAGGTTCAGTATTAGTTCCCCCACTTTTCAGTTCTCCTGTCCAATCAAGTAATGAATAACGATACTGTTCTCCATAGTGACCTGCGTCAGTGTCACCATTCTCCTTAACCATAAATTGACTTAAGCCTATAGTATAATTAGACAATGTTCCAGGGGGATTATAACCCGAATAATTACGTGGAGTATGATTTGTATTATGTGTATCATAATCTTCAAAGCAATAAATATCAGCATTTGCAGTAACATATTTAGTATCGGATAAGTTTCCTGCTTGTGTCACCATTTGCCCTGCAACTATTCTAATATTACTTATACCAGGGAAATTATTTGAGTTGCTGTCATACCAGCCAAGGGTACCAGCAACAAAGAATATAGGCAAATTATTATAGGATTTATCAGAAATATTATTGGTGCTGAATTTGTGTGGGGTATCGGTTGCACCTTGTTTTGTTTCTTGCGGTCCAAAAAGACCAGGTTGAATATTTGAAAGAACGTGACCATAAACTTGAACGGTTTGACCATAACCCAAATACATACCATATGTCATATTATTGGCAAACATTAAAGATTTTGAATAAAAACTCGGTGTTTCATAATAGTACGTAATATTTCTAATACTATAAGTATCACTGTCATAATGGTCATAGTCTAAATTCAGTTTCCCATGTTTTAGATATTCATCACTTGCCATATATCCATTCAAAGTAGGACTAGTGGCAAGAACTCCGCCGACTTCATATCCTGCAAAACTTCGGTTAATTGCCATTGACACGACAGATGCTTTGAAAATTTTCGCATTATCAAAAATTTGGTTACCTCCAAAAGTACCATAAGAAACTAAGCCACCTTTTGCTTTCGCAGAGGTAGTTTGAGCTCTTTTTGGAGCAGAATATTTCTGATATTCAGCCACTTGACCGTTTGTGCCGTATTTTACAGCAACACGTATTTTGTAAATAAGTTCCTTTGAACCATGAATAAAATTATCAGTTCCCGCCTTGTCTTCTGCAACGCCCTCAATCAGAATTACGTTCTTTTCAGCCCAATCGTTAGGATTAACAATTGTTCCCATTCCAGGTTCAAGAGCCGAAACCGAAAGTTTCATAGCGTTGCCAACGCCAAGCGAACCCTTTGCACCAAGTTCATCACCTTGTGTGTTCAGTTTAACAGAAACTATTTCAGCAATAGAACGTGCGGTATAGAGTGCCTGCGAGCGAGAATAATCGTTATATGCTCTGTCATTGGCAGATTTTGCAATCGCCATTGTTACCATTACAAATACAAACAGCACAATCATAACCGATACTACTGTATATAGTACCGAACCCTTTGCTTTTCTCTTGGATTTGGTATATGCCTCTGTTTTCAAACAGAAACTATTAGCTCTCATATATAAACGCTCCCCCTAATTATAGACAAAATTACAAACACATGCAGCATATAAATTTGCAACTCATATAAGTTGTGTTCAGATATAAACTTACAGTGTCACCGTGTTGATTTATATTGTAGCTTAACCAAGCTTACAAGTGTATGTCAAGCTAAGTGTGTTGCAATAACTCAGCTAATTAATCGTAACAGTCCAATTAAATTCATCTTTTAGTTCACCGCGTTGAATAGCTGTAAGAGTATTATAAAGTTTTGAAGAAATTTCACCGATTTCGTTATTGTTAATTTTCATTTCAATATCGCCCCATTTTAATAAGCCGACAGGTGAAATAACAGCGGCGGTACCCGTGCCAAAAACTTCTTTTAATTTTCCGTTTTGAAAAGATTCGTTGATTTCATCAATTGAAATGCGACGTTCAGTAACTTTTAGCCCCCAATTTTTAGCGAGTTCGATAACAGATTTTCTTGTGATACCCGGAAGAATTGAGCCTTGCAGTTCGGGTGTGATAATTTCACCGTCAATCACAAAGAAAATATTCATCGCACCGACTTCTTCAATATATTTACGCTCAATGCCGTCAAGCCAAAGCACTTGACCAAAGCCGTCTCTGTGTGCTTCGTCCTGTGCGATTAATGAGGCAGCGTAGTTTCCGCCCTCAATCAGAATTACGTTCTTTTCAGCCCAATCGTTAGGATTAACAATTGTTCCCATTCCAGGTTCAAGAGCCGAAACCGAAAGTTTCATAGCGTTGCCAACGCCAAGCGAACCCTTTGCACC
>BNZF01000075.1 GCA_026000865.1 Clostridia bacterium | reverse complement strand
AATTCTGTGTCAAATACAAATGTTGCTCCGCCGTTTTTAATTACGGTTTCATCGTCAAGATAAGTTATTTTTAAGATGCCACCTTTGAGATTTACAGTTATTTCTTCATTTCTTTTGCAATACTCGTTCAAAACCGCTGCAACTACTGCCGCACATGCTCCTGTTCCGCAAGCAAAAGTTTCACCGCTCCCGCGTTCCCAAACACGCATATCAAGAGTTTTTTCATCAACAACTTTGATAAACTCAGTGTTTACCCTGCTCGGGAAAAATTTGTGATTTTCAAAAGACGGTCCAATTTTTTCAAGGTCAAGTTTTTCTATATCATCACAAAATATGACAATATGCGGGTTACCCATTGAAACTGCGGTAGAATAATAAACTTTATCTAAAACATGTATAGGCTGATTAACAAAAGTATCAAGGTCGGAACCCATTGGAATATCTTTTGTTTTAAGAATTGCTTTTCCCATATCAACTTTGACATTTTCAACTTTGCCGTCTGTAACTTTTAACCAAAGTTTTTTAATTCCTGAATTTGTTTCAAGAGTAATTGCTGTTTTATTGGTCAAATCTTTTTCATAAACATATTTTCCCACACATCTCGTCGCATTCCCACACATCATCGCTTCTGAGCCGTCTGCATTGAAAATACGCATTTTGAAATCGCTGGTTTCGCTTGGTAAAATCATTACAAGCCCGTCGGAACCTAAACCTTTGTGCCTGTCGCTTAATTTAATTGCCAATTCAGATGGATTTTCAACGTCTTTGTTTATATAGATATAATCGTTGCCTGCACCATGCATTTTAGTAAATAACATTTAAAACACCTCATTTTATTATATTATAATTCTATTCACGAAATTGTCAAACGAAAAATTAATTTTGTTTACAAAAAAAGCAGTTGTTTTTTTGAAATAACTTACGATAACTGATGTAGATAAATATAAATACAAGAGAATGTGCTTTTCATATATTATGCGAATCACCCCTTGGAATTTGTTATATTAAACGATTTTGCCAAAATTAAGGTGCGTGAAGTGCCTATATAAGCTGCTACACAATAAAATAATTACAAAGACAAGGGAATGTCTTTTTATAAGAGAGGATATTCGCAAATTGCGAAGAAACCTCAAAACTCGCAATAATTTAAATTTGCGGATAATACTATGGAGGTTAAAAAATGAATATTAATTCTTCAACACAAGCTACTACTTCATCATCTTCTGCGGTATCTTCTAACGGGTTATCGGGCTTTTCTGGTATCGATACCGACTCTATGGTTGAGAAAATGCTGACAACAGCTCAGTCTAAACTCAATGCTCAAAAGGCAAAAGAGCAACAATTAACTTGGAAACAAGATTTATACCGTGATATTGTTGATAAAATTAACACTTTTAGCGATAAGTATTTTTCTGCGTCATCATCTACTTATCTTGGTAACACTAATTTATATCAAATAAATAAAATCAACAGTTCAAGTTCCGCTGTGTCTGTTTCAACAACTTCCACTACGGCAGGTCAAGCGAGTTCTGTTCAGGTTGCGTCTCTTGCTACTGCTTCGTCTGTTGCGGGTTCAAAATTAAGTAGCGGTATCACTTCAAATGTTGCGGATGCTTTTAAAACTTCTGATGCTGATTACGATGTTACGTTTACTTTTGGTATTCCAAAAGATGCTGACGGTGACGGAAGTCACGATTTGAACAGTAACAAAGTTCTTCAATTTGACGAATTAGGTATTACGGTAAATCTAAAAGGTGCGAATACTGAACAAGAAAAAGTTGACAGAATTAACGAAGCGATTGCTAAAAAAGCGTTTGGCGATGATGCTGTGTTTGACACAGGTACAGGCAAATGGCAAGACGGAGCGGATACTACAAATGGTGACAGCAGACTTATAAATTCACAAAACGGCGAATTGGTCATATCTATGGGCATTGACAGCAAAACCAATGGTCTTTCTTATGAAGGTACATGGGGTTTGAAAATTGGTGCATCATCGGGTGCAAAAGGTTTGCAAGCACTCGGTTTGACCGCAGAACAAAAATCAATTTCAAGTTTTAAAGATGCAGACGCAAGTTTTAGTGGGCTTACTTTCCAAGACGGAGGTAAAACAAAATATGCGTCATATAAATTTACAGGTTCTGACCTTTCGCAGGCAGATGCGTTATACAACATAAAAGTAAATCTTGATGGTGTTGCGAAAACTTTTTCATATTCTGCTCAAACAATTGAAGAGATGAAATCTTATCAAGATACCATAAATTCTACCGACCCCACAGTAACAACTGCTCAAAAAGACGCTGCACAAGCGAAAATTGATAATTTTTATAATGATTTAAGCACAAATCTCTCGAAAGCGTTCGGGCTGAGTGTTAAAGGTGAATATGACGCAGCAAACGGTCAATTCAAAATCACAACTGGTGACGGTCAAAAAGTTACTCTCACGGGTGATACCAGTGTTCTTGGGATTAAATCGGGAGCGTCAACAAGTTTTGCTCTTTCAACAAAACTCAGTAATTTAATGGGATTTGTTGGCGAGGACGTCCAAGCGACAGAGGCTGATGGCACACTTAAATGGGAAGATGAAAATGAAACTATCCCAACAATGACTAAAACAACGACTGACTATTCTTTCAAAATCAACGACGTTACTATCAAATTAGATTCAAACAAAACTGTTCAAGACCTTATTAATACAGTGAATAAGTCTGCCGCAGGCGTCACAATGTCTTATAATTCAATCACTGACAGTTTTAATATTGTTAACGACGCAACAGGAGCTTCTGCGGCGATTACACTTGGTGACACCACAACAACTGCGGACTTGATTGCACAAAAAAGAACACAATTAAACAGTGATTTGACTACCGCACAAAATGAGCTGACTGGTTTAACTCCTGGTAATACTGATTATATCGATAAAGAAAATGAAATTTTAGACTTGCAAACTAAACTTGGGTTAGATGATAATACTCTTTTCGGACAAATGAAATCTGACGCCCAAGCTACTATTGCTGACCCTTGGGCAACCGATGCTGAAATTGCACAGGCGAGGAAAATTCTTGATACATCAGATAAAGGTTTGCTTGAAACACTTAAACTTACAGGTTCAGGCACAAAAGTTACCGAAGGTAAAAATGCTATTGTTAATATCGACGGTCAAGTTTTGCAAAGAACATCAAATACTTTTAAAATCGGCGATATTACCTATACTCTTAATTCAACAACTGGTAACTATGACTTGGCAGGGGACAAACAAGCAAACGGTGACTGGGCAGTTAATTCTGGTACTGACGCGAAAGCGAAAGTTACGTATAGTCAAGCCTCTACTGATGCCGCTGTTAGCACTTTGAAATCTTTTGTCGAAGATTATAATAAACTTATTGAGGACCTTAACAAAGAAATTAGTTCAGATGCATCATATAAAAAATATCCTCCGTTGAGCGATACTCAAAAGAAAGAAATGTCCGAAAAAGAAATTGAAAATTGGGAGACTGCCGCAAAAGTTGGTTTGTTGCGTAATGACGCCGAGATTTCTAATTTCTTGCAAAATATGCGTGAATCACTAAATAAATCATTTGGCAATGTCACTCTTGACGCTATTGGTATTTCAACAAGTTCTAACTGGGCATCTAAGGGTAAGTTGGAAGTTGACGAGACAAAACTCAGATCAGCTCTTGAAAAACATGGTAATGAGATATTTGAAATGCTTCGTGGTAAAGACGGCAGAAGCGGACTTGTTGCTGATTTGCTTAAAAATGTTAAGAAAACCGCGTCTAAATCGTCAGGTGAACCAGGTACACTTGTTCGTATCGCTGGTGTTAAAGGCTATGGTACTGAGAAAAACAATGAGATATATAAAAAATTGCTTTCTTTTACCGATAAAATTAAACGTCTCCAAGAGCAATATGATAAACGCAAAGAAATGCTTTGGGCTCAATTTAATGCCATGGAAACAGCGATGTCAAATATGAACACGCAGGCAGGTTGGCTGGGTCAACAATAATTTGTTGCGATATAATGGCAAGCTAGAAGATTATAATTCACTGGGTCAACAATAATTTGTTGCGATATAATGGCAAGCTAGAAGATTATAATTCACTGGGTCAACAATAATTTGTTGTGATATAATGGCAAATTAGAAGATTATAATTCACTGGTCAACAATAATTTGTTGCGATATAATGGCAAATTAGAAGATTATAATTCACTGGTCAACAAATAATTTGCAAAGAAAATATTAAGTAAGAGAGAAAATATATGGTAGGAAATGCATATACTCGTGCCGTACAAAACTATAAGCAAGAAGCTGTGTTGACAATGTCACCTGGTGAGATTGTAATCGCTTTGTTTGACGAGTGTATTAAAATGCTTCTTTATACACAAGAGCATATTAAAAATAAAAATATTCAAGGCAAATCAGATTGTCTTAAAAAGGCGATTAAAATAATTGAATATATGACCGCTTCTTTGGATATGAAATATCCGATTTCTTCTGAATTGGAAAATCTTTATGAGTATTACATTTGGGAAATGCGAAATGTTAATCTTCATAATGATATTCAAAAATGTGGTGATTTAATATCAATGATTACAGAAATCAGAGATGGGTTCAAGGGAGCAAACGCAGAAGTTGCGAAGTCACATTAAGCAAAAAAGGTGTATAGGCAAGCATGGTTAACTTCAAGTTTACACAAGATAAAAAGAGACAATAAAGCCTTTTGGGGCTTTATTGCTGTATGAGGACATAATGAAA
>BNZF01000074.1 GCA_026000865.1 Clostridia bacterium | reverse complement strand
ACGCTTTTGCAACCGTAAACAATTGCAGTCCGCAAGGCGTTCAGATACGTTCGGCGAAGTATTTCTTCTTCGTTTTTTGTGCCGTCAACATACTTTGGTGGAACAACATGAATGATAAAATTACAAGGTAATTTTCCATATGCAGGAGTTGCAACGGCATAACCTGCTTTTATCGGTGCAAGTTTTTTGCAGTCTTTCGACATCTGTATTCTGCCGTTGTAACCGCTTGCCTTAAAAATTGCTCCGCAAACTCCACGACCTCGCTTTAATTTTAAATTTGCGGAGTTTACAATTGCATCTGTCCTAATTTTTGTAATGTCGCTTTGGACTATTTCAAGTGGCATTTTTTTCACTTCCTATTTTTCTTTTATAAATTTTCAACATTGAAAATGTCAAGCATTTCAACGAGTTCCAAGTCAGAAAAATCAATTTCAGAAGTCAAAATATTATCTGATTTTCCCTTATTTTCTCTGTTTTTATCGTCCGATTTTTTATTATCAGCAAAATAAATATTGCTCACAATTACCTCTGTCAAATAATGTTTTATTCCATTTTTATCTTCATAATTGCAGGCATATAACCTGCCGATTATAGCAATACGCTGTCCTTTTTTCAGGTATTTTTGTGCAATTTCGGCAGTTTTATTAAAGCACACCAACTGAAAAAAATCAGCCTTCTTATCGCCCTTTTGAAACGGATTGTCAACCGCAAGCCTAAACCTTGTTACCGTGGTATTGCCTGAAATTCTCGTTTCGGGGTCGGCGGTCAGCCTGCCAAGAAGTTGTACATTGTTCATTTTTTGCTCCTTTGTAAATAAAAAATCACTCTATTTTTTTAATAAAGTGTTACATTTGGTTATTCAATTTTTTAGTATTTTTTCACCGTTGTTTGTTGTTTTCATCATCTTCTAAATTCACAAAATTATCGTATAAATTTAAGAACCTGTACTCATAGAAATTTTTGCTGATTTTTCGCAATGATTTTTATGATTTTCAAGGAAAAAATCCGCAGGCATACTGGCGTATGACAAGGATTTTTGACACAGAAAGTCGTGAAAATGTCACGGACACATGTTATGTGCTTGTGAAAGGCAGTGAAAATTTCTATGAGTACAGGTTCTAAATATTTTTTCTTCCACTTGCCCTCGAAAATCTTCAAATTCTTGCTCCTCTTTGTACTCACAAAATAATATGGCTTGTCTTAGTTGTTCGGCGATTTTAGGTTTATATTCCTCTAAACTTAAATCAAAATCGTCATATATAAGTTTTAATAATTCAAAATATTCTGCCCAATGTTTAACTCTATACGTTCTCATTGACGCAATATATAGCGTGGTATTTTGAACACGAACACTAAATGGGACTTCTTCAATCTTTATATTTCTTTGTAAAATCCAATTAAAAAGTTCGCTTATTAAATCTCCATATGCGTTTTGTTGGCGTTTGCCAAGTATGCCATAGTATTCTTCACGACTTACTTCGTACTTCATTTTTTCTCCATTATATCATATTTTTTGGTTTTTTACAACAACAAAAATCACTCTATTTTTTTAATAAAGTGTTACGTTTGGTTATTCAATTTCAGGTTCAAAATCATTGTCTGGAGGGTCTTTATTAGGTTCGTCAATTTGTTTTTTAGGAGGTTCATCAGGTTGTTTTTTTTCACTTTTGCTGTGGTCAGGCTCTTGCTCTTCGGCTTTGTCGAGTATTTCTCTTGCAAGTTTGACAGATATTGCAAAATCCTCGCAGAGTGCTGTAATTGACGCATTTTCAATACCGTTAAGAATTTCATACCGCTTATGCTCACCCT
Organism: Clostridia bacterium; assembly: GCA_026000865.1. Lineage (GTDB taxonomy): Bacteria > Bacillota > Clostridia > Oscillospirales > Ruminococcaceae > BNZF01. The sequence goes on along the minus strand of BNZF01000074.1, from coordinate 2,997 downwards.
CGTGTTCAAGCACGGCGTAGTAATGTTTTTCCTTGTCAATCGGGTCTTCGTCCATAACTCTTTTAACATTAAAATTTTCAAGAGTTTTAATATCGGGGAACGGTATTTGCAGTTGGTTTTTGGCTTTTACCGTCATCAAGTCAAGCATTTCCTGCGGATATTTACCATCTGAAAAAGAAAAATTCGGCGATTTAAACGTAATCTCCGAGTATTTTTCGTCTTCAATTTCTTTTCGCATTGTGAGTATTATCGGGAATGTTGGATTTTTGCTGAATAAACGAACATCACCTTGTAAATTAGTATTTGGGATATACTTCTTGTCATCTAAAATAAACCCCAAACACGCTTTTGCTGAACCGCTTAGTTTTTCAGTATAAAGATTTCCACCGTTGTTTTGAAAATCTCCAACTTCTCGTGCGGTCGTTTGAATTGACATCGTTTGGTCTAACGCAGACATTTTTTTATCAATAATTTTCGGTGCATTTATTTTTATCAGAGTTTCATTCAAAGTCCCATTTTCAGCCATCTGAAAAAACATACTTGCACCGCCAACATTTTTTGTAATTTCAACACCTGTTAAATGCAAATATCGTCTGTCAGTAAATTCTGTTTCGATAAATTCAATTGATTTACCATTCTGAAAAACGAACAAAAGATTTTTGTCAAGCAAATTATTTTTGTAACTCTGTGCGTGTTTGGTAATTTCAGTTACCGCCTGTTTATTATCCATAAAAATTCTCCTTACAAATTAAAAAGGTAACGACACGCCCGTCGGCAATGTGCTACCTTTTACGACTGATTAAGTTGTCTGCCAAGCTTAACCGACACACGAAGTTCGGCAATGTTGCATAGCGTATTACTACTTTTAATGGCTATGCCCACGAGTTGCGTTAACGCTAATCGCAACGAGCGTCAGATTGACAATGTGTCAGCCCACATACTAATATTATACTCGTTTTTTTGCTTTTGTCAAGTGTTTTCTGATATTTTTTTATTAAAATTCACCCTTTGAGCAATTGTTCCCCGTCATATCCTTTCTCCTTGTTCATTTTTTGCTCCTTTGTAAATAAAAAATCACTCTATTTTTTTAATAAAGTGTTACATAATGTTATTCAATTTCATTTTCTAACTCGTCTTTGATTTCATCTTTGGGAGGGTCTTTATTAGGCTCGTCAATTTGTTTTTCAGGAGGTTCATCAGTTTTTTCTTGTTTGCTGTGGTCAGGCTCTTGTTCTTCGGCTTTGTCGAGTATTTCTCTTGCAAGTTTGACGGATATTGCAAAATCCTCACAAAGAGCCGTAATTGACGTATTTTCAATGCCGTTAAGAATTTCATACCGCTTATGCTCACCCTCGTGTTCAAGCACGGCGTAGTAATGTTTTTCCTTGTCAATCGGGTCTTCGTCCATAACTCTTTTAACATTAAAATTTTCAAGAGTTTTAATATCGGGGAACGGTATTTGCAGTTGGTTTTTGGCTTTTACCGTCATCAAGTCAAGCATTTCCTGCGGATATTTACCCTCTGAAAAAGAAAAATTCGGGGATTTGTATGTAATCTCCGAATATTTTTCGTCTTCAATTTCTTTTCGCATTGTGAGTATTATCGGGAATGTTGGATTTTTGCTGAACAAACGCACATCGCCTTGTAAATTCGTATTTGGGATATATTTCTTGTCATCTAAAATAAACCCCTAACACGCTTTTGCTGACCCGCTTAGTTTTTCAGTATAAAGATTTCCACCGTTGTTTTGAAAATCTCCAACTTCTCGTGCGGTCGTTTGAATTGACATCGTTTGGTCTAACGCTGATAATTTTGATGCTATAATTTTCGGATTATTTTGAGTAAAATGTGTATCTTTCAAATTTCCGTTTGCTGCTAAATTAAAAAAATCTGAACTACCTCTAACAATGCTTAAATCAATACTTACACCTGTTAAATGCAGAAATCTCTTATCCAAAAATTCTGATTCAATAAATTCAATGGAGTTGTTTTGCTGAAAAGCAAACAAAATGTTTTTGTCAAGCAGATTATTTTGATATTCTTGTGCGTGTTTGATAATTTCAATTACCGCTTGTTTATTGTTCATAAAATTCTCCTTGTAAATTAAAAAGGCAACTACACGCCCGTCGGCAATGTGCTACCTTTTAAGACTGATTAAGTTGTCTGCCAAACTCGCCGGCACACGAAGTCCGGAAATGTTGCATAGTATATTGCTACTTTTAATGTCTATGCCCACGAGTTGCGTTTACGCTAATCGCAACGAGCGTCAGATTGACAATGTGTCAGCCCACATATTAATATTATACTCGTTTTTTTGCTTTTGTCAAGTGTTTTTTGATATTTTTTGACGTTCAGATACAATAATTTTTTCAAACTCTGTTGCACCATCTGAATAATATTTTCTTCTTTCTTCAAAAGATAAGTCTTTTGTTACCATATGATTATATTCACGTATTTTGTGAATGTCTTCAATAGTAAAATTTGGGCTTATCACAGGCTTTTCAATCATTTTCATCATCTCTTTCCAACAGAACATTGGGTGAATAAATATCAATTGCTTTATAATTTTCTGAAACAATAATTTTACGAATACCATTAATAGTTTTAATATTGACAATATGCTTAAAGTTCCAAGAAAGTATTATATCACAACTATTCACTAACGCCACCGCAATATGCAAACAATCATCATAACTTTTTTGTGTTAAAATTCCTGCATTAATAATTTCATTTGATATTTCTTCAACCTCTGTGTTTATATCTAACTTTTGAAATTTAATTTGTGCTAAAAAATTAGCAATATTTATTTTCTTTTTCTCTTCACAGCAACTAATTTCTTTTTCAGTAATATCGGAAATAAATATTTTGTATGGGTCTTGCACAGATAACAGAACAATGATATACTGTTATCGGAGGCAGGACAATGAAAAACAAATATATTTATCATTCAAAAATTTCGGAGGCAAAATTCAGGCAAATTGTCCGCCATTTTGCACT
>BNZF01000073.1 GCA_026000865.1 Clostridia bacterium | reverse complement strand
TTCCCCTTGAATGAGTTCATGATGTTCATACTCACTCTTACATAGCCTCGCCAGAATTTGTTAGGCATCCAGTCCAATTTATATGTCGAATACGCAAAAGAAAATAACACGTTGCAATACAAGTCGCTTGCATCACCTATTGATTCAAGTAACTCCAATGCAATATGTTGATTTTTTTGCGGCGGTGGCATAATCGCCCATTGCACTGGAAGCGCAACCCAACTCGTAATGTGCATAAGCAGTCAATACTGTCTTTTGACGGCTACTTGGTAAATCTTGCAACTTTTCGATTACTTTTGTTGCAATTTGCTGTGAAGTGCAAAACAAACCTACATCCCAAATTGCCACTAAAACCTGTTGACGAATTTGCAACAAAACTGCTGCAAGCGTAGCCTAAATCAGAAACTTGTGTGCAAGTATTTCTCGTACCATAAATTCCAGTTTTATAAATGCTTCCCGACATTCGGCTATATACACCTTTAAAATATGGAATGACATTTGATGAAATTTGTTCTCCAATTGCATCGTAATCAACTGCAAAATAGATAATTGTACTATTAGGAATATCAATATCGACAGCAGCATTAATTGCTGATTCAGCGTCAAGTTTGCCTTGTGTTTCTGTGAAATATCCGTTTGAATCTCCGCCTGCTTGAAAAATCGGCCAGAATTTTAGTCCGACATCGATAATAGTTTGTGCTTCAGTTTTAGTGAGAAATTTAGGTTTGCCACCTCCATATGAGCCGGTTAAATATCTGCCAACATACCTGTATCCGCTATTGTACAAAGCTTGTGCTTTTGATTTGTTCAGTTGCGTAGCAAAATCTGCGGCAAGAGCAAAACGGCTTATATCTCCGCTGCTTATGAACAGCGACATCCACGTTCCTTTATTTACCGTACCTGTAACTGAGATTGCGAAATGTTGTTGAAATGCCCTCACAGCTTGTCCAGCCACAGAATCGAAAGTGCCGTTGATAACGCCGTTGCTAAAGCCGTTTACATTCAGAGCGAATTTCATAAGCTCTGTGATTGCGGAAATTTGTGCTGTTGTATATAACGCTCCTGCCGATGTCCCTGGATAAGATCTTGCAGCAGTTGAATTTTGAACGTAAGGTATTTCAGGAAGGCAGAGTTGCGTAGTCGCTCCAAAATTCCCGTTAGCGACATCAAGAGGTAGGCCTTCCTCCGCCTGCAACGCAAAAACTAAAGCCTTGTTAGTATTTCTGCCATAAACGCCGTCACACGGTGTCAGTCCAGTATATGCCTCATATTTCTGGTTCATTTTCTGCTGAAAAGTGCGGACAACAGCATCGCTCCCATATGATGACGAGAGTAATTTGAAGCTGTCCATTGATAGGAGTGCTTTCATTACGTTTAGCGTGACTGTACCGTTGGGATTTAGCATTCCAGCGTCTGTTTTTAACGCTATGACGGCGTTTTCAACGTTCGTGTCAAAGTTCTCTTGCTATTTTAATTTTTCCACTAATAATGTCTGCCGTGAAATTATATCCTGGCGCATATCCTTTACACCAAAGTGCACATTGCAAAATGGCTACCAACCTATTGTTTGAGCCTTTTTGCAAAATGTTTTTTTCATATGCCGCACTCGTTTGATTGCCAAAATTGTCAGAAACTTGGATAATACCCATTTCGTATTGCAATGCTCGACGCAATCCATAAATTGTATCCCAACCAATTTTTCCGCTTTCTTCGACACTAAGAATTGTAGAATATTCCTGATTAAGCCACTCTTGAACATTTAAAAAATAGTTATCATCAAAAGCTCCCAGAATTGTCGCATAAGCCAAAAAATTTGATGATGTATCAGCAACGAACACGCTCGGTTCACCATTCTCGTTTTCAATACGATAAAAATCTGATGTAGGGACATTCGATATGTAATCCCATTCATTATAGTCGTTAGAAATTTGAATATTTGAATTTACGAGATTAAATGAACTGTCTTCGTTTAAATTAAAATTTTGTACTGAATTAATTTTGAAATTAGAAAGAGTTATTAAAAAAGTTATTGATAGAAAAATTGCTGTTGTTTTATTAAACATTTTTTTGAATTTTTGCATAATGTTTTTTCCTTTTTAATTTATATAAGCTTTTATATTAAACTTTAAGGGTATTGACAAGATTAGAGTGGTATGATACACTCTGATTGAGGTCAAAACTATGAAAAACAAGTATTACTATCATACGAAAATTTCTGAGCGAAAATTTCGCGAAATTTTAAGGCTTTTTGCAACTGATTTAACTGCTACGGACACAGCGAATTTAACATCTATATCAAGAAACACAGTTAACAAAATTTATGAAAAATTGCGTTTTAGAATTTTAGAAATTTGTGAAAAAACATCGCCAATTCTGCCTGAAAAAGAAGAATTTGAGGTTGACGAAAGTTATTTCGGATCGAGTCGAGTTAAAGGAAAACGTGGTCGCGAGCAGGCTCAAAAATCATTGTTTTTGGACTTTACAAACGCGATGGAAAAGTGTATACTGAGATTGTTTCTGACTGTAAATCGGCTACACTAAGCCAAATAATAAGAGGTAGAGCTGACATTGAAAGCGTAATTTACAGCGATGGTTGGCGTGGTTATGACGGGTTAGTTGACGGGGGTTTTGAAAAACACAGAGCCTGTGTCCGCGACATTTTAGAGTTAACCATAGCGACAATGAGTTCTCGAAAGGTAACGGAAACCATATCAATGGCAGATAGTTTTTAGGGTTATGCTAAGCATCGGCTCGTCAAATTTAAAGGCATACCAAAGGAAAAATTCATTATTTATCTGAAAGAAACTGAGTTTAGATTTAATAATCGTGGTCAAGATTTATATAAAATTTTATTGTCAGATTTGCGTAAAAATTCACTCTAATCTTGTCGAGTCCCTTTTATTTTTAGATAGATTACTCATAATTTTTTTTATTCTATTAACATTTGAAAGTGTTGAAAATGAACAACTATAAATGTAATTAGGTTCAATTCTTCCAACTATACAAATATTTTGATTATAACAAAGATATATTTCGAGATATATTTTTCGATTTGATAAGTCATAACGTGGTGTTGTTAAGTTTTTAGAATTAACTAATTCTATTTTGCTTTCATCTAATTGATTAAATATATCCATTTTTATTTTGCCTCTTTCAAAAATTCACCCTCTAATTCTTGTATTGATTTATCGAATTTATATTGAGTTCCGCCACCAGAACTATAATTCCCTCTGTCTCGCAAGGTCTAAAATTTCCTTAGCTTTTTCAGGTGAACTAATTGCTATTTCTTTTTCTTCTAACGATATTTTATACCCATATTTCAAACGTCCATTATCGGTAATAAATAATTGATTTTTAAATTCATATATGCTCATAAAATACGTTTTATAATCACCAAAAATACATTTTGGTAATAAACCATCAAGTATTCCATCACGTGCAGGAAAAAAATGTTTATTAGAGTGCTTATATATTAACTGTTTAAAATCTTCATCAGATTTAACCGATAAAGCTTCTTTTTTTGTAATACAAAATTCTGCTCTATAAGAACCCGCACCGCCATAATCATTTAATATACCCACATATTCATTACCTATTTTAACGATGTATTCGCCAGAATCAGAATACAATAATTTTCTTTTTTCATATCATTTCACCAACGTTTCTGTATAGCTTCCAGGCGGTACAGCATCAATTACAGCCTAAGGTAGTCCACCAAAACTATACCCTCCTGGTACCCAAAAATCATTTGCTCCCCCTTCATTACCAGAAGGGATTCTTATATTAGATGGTTCAGAAATATCAATAAGGTTTTTCCTTATAATTAGAATTTATAAATTTTATTTAACGCCTATTTTATCAACGATATTTGTCCATATAAGCACCATATAATGATGATATAGTTTCTTCTATTTTCCAATATAATTCGCGAATATTTGAATTTTGTGATAATTTTAAATATTTTTCTTCACTTATAATATTAATAAGAGGTTTCATTTTTTCATAATAATCAGCATACTGCATATCATTTTTATCAATACAACTTAATAATTCTAAATAATATTCTAAAACTTTAACATATTTTTCATCTGCTAATCGTAAAACAGAATGCTCTAATAACGAATTAAAATAAATATTTATTTTTTTAAAAAAATAATCATCTTCATAAATTCTATCTATATTAAAATAACTTCTAAGTGGACAGTATACTTCTGATATTCTTAAAAAATCAAATTTATAACATTTATCTAATTTAAAAATATTATTTTCTAAAACTTGACGAAGATTGGTTACCTCTGTAATTTGATTTTTAGACAAATTAATCATAATTTTTCTTATTCTATCAACATCTGATATTGTTGAAAATGAACAACTATAAATGTAATTAGGGTCAAATCTTCCAACTATACAAATATTTTGATTATAACAAAGATATATTTCGAGGTATGTTTTTCGATTTGATAAGTCATAACGTGGTGTTGTTAAGTTTTTAGAATTAACTAATTCTATTTTGCTTTCATCTAATTGATTAAATATATCCATTTTTATTTTGCCTCTTTCAAAAATTCACCCTCTAATTCTTGTATTGATTTATCGAATTTATATTGAGTTCCGCCACCTAGTTCATCTTTTCAAGAAGCAATTTCTCCGCCTTTTGCTTTAAATGGTTCTATAACTTAATATTTATGATAAGGGCTAAATTCAGAACCTGGCGATAATGCACGTTCACCAAAAGGTATTCTTATATTGAAGGTTCTGAAATATCAATAAGGTTTTTCCTTATAATTAGAATTTATAAAGGATAAAGTGAACTGTTAATTACAGGGACTACAATGTAGTTTTCAATTTTTAATTTTGTAAGATAATCCAAAGCTTTTTGATAACTTAATAACGAATTTTCTTGACGAGTTAAAATATTCGAAGGATTATAATACCAACTTGAACCATCAATTTCTAATTCTTTATTAGGTTTTACAATATATAAATCTCCGCCTAAAATTATTGCCTGTCTTTCATATAAAATTTTTATTACATCAATTATATCAA
>BNZF01000072.1 GCA_026000865.1 Clostridia bacterium | reverse complement strand
ATGGAAAAGTGTATACTGAGATTGTTTCTGACTGTAAATCGGCTACACTAAGCCGAATTATCAGAGGTAGATCAGACATTGACAGCGTTATTTATAGTGATGGTTGGCGTGGTTATGACGGACTTGTCGACCTTGGTTTTGAAAAACATTTTAGAGTTAATCATAGCGAAAATGAGTTCTCAAAAGGCGACGGAAATCATATCAATGGCATCGAATCTTTTTGGGGTTATGCTAAACATCGACTTGTTAAATTCAAGGGTATTCGCAAAGAATTTTTTGAGATTTTTCTGAAAGAAACTGAGTTTCGTTTCAATCATCGTGGTCAAGATTTATATCATATTTTGTTGAGAATTTTTAGAGAATCCCCACTCTAATCTGTGCAAGACCCATAAATTATTATAAGACATTATATCATCAAATATGAATTTTTCAGGTCCTTGTAAATATCTTAAAATATAGTCAATTGGTATAAGAGGAAACGCAAGTAACGTCATAAAAATAAACGGAGTGTTTTGGTCTTCTTTTGGGCAAATTCCATACTCAAGCAATTGCGGATAAAAAACCAACCAAATTATAAATAGTGTAATAAATGAAAAAATTGAAATGATTAAATAATCAATGATATATGCACCTATTCGTAAACGTATATTTTTCATATATATCCTTTCACTTTACAATATTATCTAAGAAAGTATATATATTATGTTCGTCTATTGCCTCTTTACTTTTTGGATATTTTATTGTGTTACCAAAATGAAAATCCAATGGAATTTTCTGAACTGGGTCATTTTCTACTATATAATTAGTTATCTTAATTTTATTTAAATCTAATATTAATGAATCGACACCATCGGAAATAAGTGATGCAGTTGGCATTAACCCCAACCCATTAAAAGTGACTATCCTTTTTACTCTGCCACTATCAATAGATAGAGCTTTTGCTCCTCCATTGTAAGCTAAATTTCCTCCGAGAGAATGACCAGTAAAGTAAAAATCATAGTTTTTATATTTATTCATAATTTCCTCCATATGCCCCACGCCTCATTTAGAGGCGTGGTGTTGTGTTTTTAAGGAGCATCTATATCTTTGGTTTGGCAACTACTTTTGTTTTTGTAATTATATCATGCAGAGCAAATTTATTTGATGAAAATATAGCAGTTGCAAAAGGAATAAAAAACCAATATTTAGAAACAGTTTTTATCAGACATCTTAGCAATAGGTTATACCATTTTATATTACCACCATTTTTATTAATAATTTTTAATTTCATAATTAAATGTCCTATGGTATCATGTTTTATCAATATTATTACAAAATTTAATATTGTTTCAATTAAAACAGCGGAAACTACCAAGATACAATAATCATTAAAATATATAGATTTAGAAGAATATAAATCCTGCATTTCAAATAAGGTGTGAAATGGGCTTAAAACTGAAAAGATGAAGTACCCAGATTCAAATTGTTGCAACAAGCGAAATACAAATATTGGAAAAATAAAGACTGACAGTAATGAAAATAAAAAATTATCAATGATATAAGCACATATTCTTTTTGCAAATGTATCGTTATTCATAGTTCTACCTCTCAAGTTTTTTTACTAAGTTTGTCTAGAAAAGTATATAAATTGTGTTTATCATTTTTTAAAAAAAATCATTAATACCCGCCTCATTTAGAGGCGTGGTTTATTTTTTAGTTTTCTATAACAACAGACTTACAAATAATGTCATACAAGGTTTGTTTCTTTTTTGTAAAAAGTGCAAATATAAATGGAATAAATAACATATACTTTGACAACACTTTTAATATGCTTCTAACCAAAAAGCTAAAAATTGGTAATTCTTTATTAACACTACTTATAACAATAATTTTTTGCAGTATTTCTCCAATTGTTCTTTTAAATAAAAATTGTGACAAAATAAAATAAAATAATTCAATTAATGGGATACATAACAAGAATACTGATTGTATTGGAAATTTATTCATATAATCAACATCCATAATTAAACTAAATATTAATTTTGGAGAAAGAATAAAAGAAAATATTATAAAATTCATCATCATAAATGGCAATTCTTCATAACTAATTTTATACATGGTAATAATATCTGTTTTTATGAGAACAGTTGTAAATATTACAGATAATAAACTACAAATGCAGTAATCAATAGATAATGCCGTTATTCTTTTGTCTGTACTGGCTAATCTTGTTTCTAACATATTTATATTTCCCTTTTTATTGTAATTTTTCAATAAAAGTATATAAGCTGTGCCTATCTGGGGCATTAGCATTAATTTCACAAAAATATGTTTTACCAAAATGCTCTGTTTCTATTAACCCATATACATAATCAAGTTTCAATAACTTGTTCTCTTCAACACGGACACAATAATTAATAATTTTATTCCCTGCGTTAATTAATATTATAGAAGTAACTAAATCAGTTGGTAATATTATCTTTGTTAACCCCAATCCATTAAATGTTACTATCCTTTTTACTCTGCCACTATCAATAGATAGAGCTTTTGCTCCTCCATTGTAAGCTAAATTACCTCCGAGAGAATGACCAGTAAAGTAAAAATCATAGTTTTTATATTTATTCATAATTTCCTCCATATGTACCACGCCTCATCAGAGGCGTGGTTTTTGAGAATAACTATTTCGCCCAATCAGGGATTACTTCGCCGTCATGCTCATAAAAGATAATTTCGTTAGGGAGGTTTGGGTCGATGTCATTTTTGCGACTTTTGATTTTGAAAGTAAATTTATCTTCTTCATAAGAAGCACCGCCATTATAATATACGGTATGAGTTTGTGCATTGAAATCAGTAATTTCAAATACACGCCCTAATGTTCGAGTTCCAATTTCATAGATTATACCTTCAGATGTTTTAAATTTACCTTTTGAACCATTTTTAAAATCCGTGTAAAAGTAAATACTTTCATTCGCAGTCATATAGGTCTTGTGATTTTCCTTGGGATAGTCTACATGAGGCAAGCATGAGTTGAGAAATATTACTATAAAAATAACTAATAAGAATCTTTTCATTTTGTCACCGCCCAGTATGTACCAAGCCTCATTTAGAGGCGTGGTTTATTGTTTGAAAATTTTATTTGAAAAGCCAATGATTATAATCAGGATAAGTGTACATTATATATTTAAATATTGCGACTGCACTTGGTATAATCAATCCTATAATAACATATGAAGCATAAAATATTGAAAATGACTTATATTTTAGAGATTTTACATAAAAAAATTTATGTTTAATAATGTTAATTATAAAGAAAAAGATTAATATTACAATAATTACAATAATTGAACTAATCACTTCATACCAAGAAGTAAATCCAAATATTACACTACTTTCAGGAGTATATAAAATCCCATTTAAAGTTGAATAGCAGAGTATAGGCGTTATTAAATATATAATACAGTTTATAAACAAGATAATACCTTTTAATATATTTCTCATAATTAAATACCCAAAAAAGCAAGTGCTTGTGTGCAGGTTATTATTCTCTTAGCATTTTTTCCGTGAAAATGTTTGGATGCAGTATCCCCCTTGTGAGTATCAATATTTAACCAATAACCCTCAGCATAAATATACTTATATATATCTGTACTTTCACCATTAAATTTAAACCCAAACTGACTGGTTAATTCTACAACATTATCAGTAGCAATATCTATATAAACGCCATGATTGAAACCATAAATTGGAAAAATTCCGTCTAATGTGGATATATTACAGCTTTCCTTAATTGCGTTATTTAAATCTGAAAAGCAAGTAATGTTACCAATCTGCACTAAAAATGAATATTCTTTACCTTCGACTGCTTTTTTTATCTTTGATGTTGGAGCATCCCAACCTGCAATAAAATAATATTTAGTATCTCCGTGATTTTGATAATTCAATTCGTCTGTTTGATTGTTGTTAATATAATATTGTTTTGCATTATCAAAATTATCAAAATTATTATTAGTGTTATATAAATGTTTACTGCCACCAAATATTTTACTGCTTGGATTTAAATCTACATCTAATGGTAATGTCGTTAACCCAAACAATCCATCGAAATTCATAAGTGAAGTTGCAGTTACCGCCATAGTAGCGCCCCAATGAGGTGTGTCAATGGTAATAAGTTTACGAACATGATTAGATTGATTTAAATTCTCAATATAATATCGTGAAACTAAACCACCATTACTATGACCAATTATATCAAGAACAAATTCATTGTTTTTAAGTGCATTATGCGTAGGAAAAAAATACCCACTTTCGTTATCAACACTTTTAGCTTTATATGCGGATAATTCTTCAAGATATAAATTAAGTTTATTAGCGTTTTTGTGATTCATGTCCCAATTTGGGTAATTAAAAGCAAATAAATTTGAATTAGAAGCATAATTACCATTTTTACACAATTCATATGCTAAATAAGTTTGCGAATCATTGGAATATTCTGGATTTTTTATAAAAGTTATTTTTTGCACTTCAGGATTAGTATAATTTTCACCTGATGTGGTAAACTCCGAATAAAAATTCAGTGTATCAAGATTATCACTATTTTTCCAATTATGCCCATTTGTGTTTGAGGCTTCAGATTTTGCACCAAAAATATTTCCAGTATTATCATTTCGTCCATGTATTAACAATACGGGAGTAACAAAAATATTTTTAGGTAAAATATCCTCGTAGTCATTATACCCATCAAAATCCGTATCTACTAATGTCGGATTAGAACTCATTTTGAAATAATACTTATAAACTTTATCAGAAGTTAATCCAAATTTTCCAGAAATAAAATTTAATACAGTTTGTTTTTTTACAATTTCAGGATTAATTTCTTCACTATCCAACAACCCATCCCCATCAGTATCTTTTTTGTTTGGATTAGTTTTGATAAATTTCCCATTTGATAATGGAATTCCAGTTGTTTCATAAATATCTGGGAAACCGTCTTCGTCGGTGTCTAATAAACTAACGTTGCTCTCAGTATTTTCCCATTCGCAGATGAAGCCGACATCTAGTATGCTGTTTTCATTTGATT
>BNZF01000071.1 GCA_026000865.1 Clostridia bacterium | reverse complement strand
TCAGAATGTTGTCAATGGTCTTGTCTTTCGGGATATTTTGCGAACGCATTGCAAGATGTTCAATATATTTTTGCTGAAATTCAGACGGCGGACAAAGTACCGCTTTCGGTTTACCGCCCTCTAAATTCGGCACGGGAAGTTTTAAGTCGTCTGCGGTTTTAACATCTGCGAATGTGTGATAAAGTTCGATAAGTTCAGGCAAATTCACAAACTCATTAAGCCTTTTTCGTGCCTTGAAACCACCGCTTGTGGACTGCTCCATTTGCGTATTAACCTTTGCAAAAGTTGCACACCAGTCGTCAAAACCGCTTATTCCTGCACGTTCCATAATGTCGGGTCGGAGGTACATTGACATCGTGTATAACTCTGACAGATTATTTGAAATCGGCGTTCCAGTCGCAAAAATAATGTTGTTGTAGTCGTATTTGTTGTTCAGATATTGACATTTCATATTCATATCTTCGGCTTTGTTTGACGGGCGAGTTGTAACACCCGAAACGTTCTGCATTTTAGTAGCAATTAAGCCGTTTTTATAGCCGTGAGCCTCATCGACCACGAGTGCGTCAATGCCAGTTTCTTCAAAGTTAATAGCCGTATCACGGTCAACACCGTTAATTTTCTTTTGGATTTTCTCCTCCAAACGTTTCATTTTAGTTTCGTATTGTTTGACCGATAAACCGTTACCGCTGTTGCGAAGTTCCCTGATAACATCGCTCAAACGGTCGATTTCCTCACGCATAAACTGTGTCTGATATTCAATGCTCATCGGGATTTTGGAAAATTGCTCCTGCGACATAATTACAGCATCATAATTGCCCGTGGTTATCCTCGCCATAAATTTGTTGCGATTTTCTTTGGTAAAATCTTTCGCAGTTGCAACAAGAATTTTCGAGTTTGGATAGAGCCTTTGCCATTCGAGTGCAGTCTGTGCAACAAGTGCTTTCGGCACGACAATGCTGGCTTTATTGATTAAACCGAGCCGTTTTTTCTCCATAGTCGCCGTGATAAATTCAAAGGATTTACCTGCTCCGACAACGTGTGCCAACAGCGTGTTACCGCCATATTTCGCACGAGCAACGGCGTTTAACTGATGTTCACGCAGGCGTACATTCGGCGACATACCACTAAAAGTTTGGTGTGAACCATCATACTCACGCCCGACCAAACAGTTAAATTTTTCGTTATAAATTTTTACATATTTATCACGTCTGACGGGGTCTTTCCAAAGCCATTCTTCAAAAGCCTCGGATAAAATTTTTGCTTTTGCCTGAGCGTTATCGGTTTCTTGACGGTTGACGACGTAATACGGCTTACCGTCAGGCATTTCGTGCTTGTCTTTGACGATACAATCACGCTGATTAAGCACATTTTCAAAGATTTGGTATGCGTTCATTCGCACCGTGCCGTAAGTCGAAGTCGCCGTAATGCTCCCGTAATTATAATCTTTTGTCGGATTTTTAACGCTGTACTCGCCGTTACTGCCACGGTTCAGCATTATATTTCTTGACGAATACGCAGGCGGTACATCGCCATCATATGCTCTTTGAATGCCCAGTTTAGTAGTTTCGTTAAAAAATCTTGCGTAATCTTCCGTGTCAACCCAACCAACACCAAGTCGTGCAAAAATTTCCGTTGCAGGAATATCAAGCGGAATGACTTCTTTTAACGCCGTAACATTGCGTTCAAGTTCGGGGTTATCTTTGATTGCAATTTCCGCAAGTCGCAATTTTTCACGCACATTGCCCGATAAATACTCGGCAGTTTCAACATATCTTTTCTTTTCAGGGTCGAAAAAAATATCGTTGCTTTCGATTAAATTTGCGATAATTTCATCTTCCGAACGAGAGCAAAGTCCTGACATATAGTCAATATCAAGCCTACCCATTTGGTTAATCGAAACAAAAAACGCCTCTTTCGGCGTTTCAACACTCTCAATTTTTACTTCCGCTTGAATAGTCCGCTTTGTAAAAATATCGGCTTTTTCAAAGGCTTTTGTGACTTTGTCAACCACTTCCAAAGACTGCATAAGATAAAAATCATCGTCCTGCCCTAATAAATCAAGATTTTTATTAGCATTCAAGTTGCCATATTTTGTGGCAAAATATTCATAAGAAGTATTGAGATTTTGCTGTAATGTTGCCAAAACCGTATCGGAACAGTTGTCAACCTGAGCGTTGATTAACCGTCTGACATCATCACGAACATACAGCAAATCAATAAATCTTTGAGTATCTTTTTCTTTAACTTCCGCTTTTTTTAGGTTTGAATTTTCCTTAAAATAAATTTCGCCGTCAACGACAAAATGGGTATAATTTCGCTGTTCAAGAGGTGCTTCAAAATTAAAATCAAAAGGTTCTGCGTAATATTCTTCCGAATGCTCGGCGTTAAATTCTGCTGATAATGACGATATTGCGGTATTAAGTTGCTGTTTGAAATCGGCGTTTTCAAGCGGTTTACAGGTTGTTTCAATACCAAAACGACCACTAATTTCAGCCATTTCTCCGAGGAGCATTTGTGGATTGTTGATAAAATATTGATTGTACATCAAGCCATTTTCGGCAACTCCAACGTGTACCCAGTCGGGGCAGTTCGTTGAAATATCAATCGGGCAGTCACGCTTTTGCAAGAAAATAATATCGCTTGTAACGTCCGTTCCTGCGTTATATTTGAATGCCGTGTTTGGCAAGCGAATTGCACCGATTAATTCGGCACGTTCAGCGAGATATTCACGCACGGTCGGGTCTTTTTTATCGAGTGTGCCTTTCGATGTCACAAAAGCGATGATACCGCCAGCCCGGCTCGGGTCGCCGTTTGCAACCTTGTCGAGTGATTTTGCAAAGAAATAATCATGAATAAGAAAATTGCGATTTTTGTATTCTTTGTCGTAAGGTCGAGTTTCGCCGAAAGGCACGTTGCCGACAACCAAGTCCATAGAGCCGTTTGGAATAGCCGTTTTTTCAAAACCGTCATTCTGAATTTTGGCATTTGGATAGAGTTTTTGTGCAATTTTTGCGGACACGCTGTCAAGTTCAACGCCGTGTAAATTAGAGTTTTTGAATGTTTCGGGAAGAGTGCCGAAGAAATTTCCGACACCGCAAGCAGGCTCTAAAATCCGTGCGTTTTCGGGTATTTCGAAGTTCTCTGCGGCAGTATATATTGCGTTGATAATAATTGGCGAAGTATAAAACGCTGATGTTGTACTCGCCCTTGCACTTGCGTACTCATCAGGCGTAAGCAAGTCTTGAAGTTTTTGACGTTCGCTCGAAAACGTGTCTTTTCGCTCGTCAAAAACATCAGAAAGCCCTCCCCAACCGACATACTCCGAGAGGAGTTTTTGCTCATCGAGAGTAGCGTTGCGGTCTTGCTCGTGGAGTTCCTTTGCGAGTTCAATAGCCGAGATATTGCGGTTAATGCGTTCTCTCGCCGTACCGCCGACACCGAGATTTTCGTCTGTTATTTTGAAGTTTGCGGAATTGTCAATTGTGGGCTGTTCTTGACTTTTTTCTGCTTCTGAAAAAGAATTTTCATAAAAAATTTCGCCTTCATATTCAACACTTTTCAACGTGTTTTCTTCAAGATTTACCTTGAGTTTTTTATTCTCATCTAATTCAAAAAATTCAAAAAGCGACATTTGATTACTAATTTTTGGTGCTATCGCTTTTTTCTTTGGTATGCGTTTTACTGTTTTTGGCATTTTTCCCTCCTTATAAAAATCAAATAAATTGTTGACAAACGTATACATTAGTGATATAATTCTATATGAGGTGATAATTATGTCTACAAAATCAACCACTATACGAATAAATAACGATGTTAAAAATGATGTTACTCCGATACTTTCTGAGCTCGGAATATCATTAAGCGAGGCAGTTAACATGTTTCTTCATCAGGTAAAACTGCGAAGAGGCATTCCGTTTGACCTAATTTTGAATGAAACAGAACTCGCTGTTGCGGAGGCAATTTACGAGGCTGATAACCATATTGGCGAAAGTTTTAACTCTTGGGAACAGGCTAAGGAGTGGTTAAATGCTTAAACTAGTGGTTACGCATAAATTCAAAAAAGGATATAAACTTTGTCAAAAACGTCATTTAGATGTTTCTTTGATTGACAATCTAATTGAATTGTTGCTTAATGAAAAACCTCTTCCGAAAGAATATAATGACCATCCGCTGAAAGGAAATTACAGCGGATATCGTGAATGCCATATCGGCGGTGCGAGAAGTAATTGGTTGTTAATTTACAAAATCAAAAATGATATTTTGACTTTAACGCTTGCATATATCGGCACGCATAGTGACTTATTAGAGTAAAATTAATTGGTTAAATACCGCAAATTAAACCAAGTAAAAATATAAAATCAGCATTATAATTCCAAAAATAATACTGCTAAGCCCTGTAATTAAAAAAGCATTATATCCCTGTACGCTTTTCCATTTATGGTCAATAAAAAACATTTTTATTGACAAATAGAAAAATACGGTTAAACTTATGAATGAGCATATTATTGAAATTATAAGAAGTATAATTATCATATTGTTACCTCAGCATTTTATAAAAAAATTACAAAAAAGCAACCGTTTTTAACGATTGCTTTTAATCTTTTTTCAGGTGAATTTCAGATTTTACAGCGAAGTTCTTACTCTAAGAATTACCTCTTTATTAAGCAAAAAATTCACATAATCTTGCTTTTCACGTTCCCACTCGGCGATTTTCACAAAGGTGTCGGGGCGTGGTTCGGCAGTTCTAAGCCATTCATTCGTGTAAATTTCACGCTTATGCTCTGCCTCCTCATCGATTTTGTAGGCTATCGGGAAAAACAAATTGTCGTCAATTACCTGCTGATATTCCTCGGGATAATAGTCACGCATATAGTTTTGCCATCTTCCGCCACAAACTCCTGCGGGTCTCCACCGACCATCGGGATATTTTCTGTCTTCATACATAATAAATCGCTCCTTTTTATTTATTTCAAGTTTTTCAAAACCTCGTGTAAAAATTATAACATACTTGTACAAGTATTGTCAAGCAGTTTTTTGAATTTCTGTTATATTCATAAATACTGTCAAAAATTCAGCGTTAATTTGTGCATATTGTCTATTGTACAAGTATTTAAGTTGTGGTATAATATTATTCGTAATATCCTCTTGTGATTTGAGTTTAATTAAAAAATATTTTTTAGGAGAAATCTATGCCCAAAACATCATCAGCAGTAAAAAATCGCTACAATAAAAAAGCCTACGATGACGTTCGTTTGGTTATAAAGAAAGGCGAAAAAGCCGTGTTGCAAGAGTATGCAAAATCCCGTGGTGAGAGCCTCAACGGTTTTATTCGCCGTG